>JAGWIJ010000017.1 GCA_028873535.1 Pseudomonadota bacterium | reverse complement strand
CCGAAGACCATGCGCTGCTGCGTGCCGGCTTGAAGTCGCTGCTCGATTCGGAACCTGGTCTGGCGGTGTGCGGCGAGGCGAGCGAGGGGCTCGAGGCCGTGCGCGAATGTGCACGGCTGCAGCCCAATCTGGTCCTGATCGATCTTTCGATGCCCGGATGCAACGGCATCCTGGCAATCCAGGAGATCCATCGGCGCTGGCCCGAGGTGCGCATCCTGGTGCTCAGCGGACACAGCGAATCCGGCGCGGTGCGCGAAGCGCTGCTGGCCGGCGCGCACGGCTTCGTGAACAAGGAAGTGAGCGCGGGCGAACTGCTGCTGGGCGTACGCAGCGTGCTGGCGGGTGAACCCTTCATCAGCACCGATGTCGCCGGCACGGTCATCGACGGCTTCCTGCGCCGGCGCCCGGCTGCGCAGATGGCAGGCTCGGCCCCTGCGTCCCTGACCTCGCGCGAGGTGGAAGTGCTGCGACTGGTCGCCGACGGCATGACCAGCCGCCGGATCGCCGCGCAACTCGAAGTCAGCATCAAGACCGTCGAGACCCATCGCATGAACCTGATGCGCAAGCTCAACGTGCACAAGGCGTCCGAGGTGACGGCCTACGCGATCACGCAAGGTCTGGTGCGGACGCCCGACCATATCCGGCTGCCGGCTGCCGGCGCCAAGGCCGCAGTCGGTGCTGTGGGCGCACGGGTCAGCGTGGATGACTCAAGCCCAGGGAAGGATCTGCCGTTAAGTCAGTCGTCAGAACCCACCGACCGCGCCGCGATGCAAACCGCCCCCGACACCGCTGAAACGCCCGACCCCGAACGCGAGGCGGCGCGACTGCGGGCCGGCTTCGACGACCTGGCAGGGCGCATCTCCGACAAGCTGCGCAAGGACCGCGCGCTCGAGATGCACCTGGCTGAACTGCGCCGCCAAGCCGCCGCCATCGAAAGCACACGCTCCGGCGACGTCGCCGAACCGCAGCAGGACTGAAGGGAAGCGGTACGACCGGCGCGCGAGCGCCTCAGGGAATCTCGTGATCCAGGGTGAATCCGGCGCCAGCGTCCTGGCGCATGGCATCGACCAGCCAGGGCAATGTGGCCTGCAGCAGACCGGGCAAAGTCCATGCCGGATTGACGATGAACAGTCCGCTGCCGTGCATCCCGAAACCTGTCGCCGCCGGTGACTGCACGCTGAGGCTCACGTGCAGCCAGCTGGGCGGACGCAGCGCGCGCAGCTGCTGCAGCATGGCGCGACTGTCCGAGGTCTGCAGCAGCGGGTACCAGATCACATAGGTGCCGTTGGCGAAACGCGCCAACGCCTGCGCCAGTGCCTCCGGCACGCGCGCATAGTCGGTCTTGATTTCGTACGAGGGATCGATCAGCACCAGCCCGCGACGGCTGGGCGGCGGCAGCACGGCGCGCAGGCCGGCAAAGCCGTCGCCGGTCTCGATGCGCACACGGCGCCCGGCGTCGGCGAAATTCTGCGCCAGCAGCCGATGATCGGTGCTGTGCAGTTCGAACAGCCGCAGGCGATCTTCCGCGCGTGCGCACTGCAGCGCGCACCAGGGCGACCCCGGGTAGTAGCGCAGCCGGCCGTCCGGATTGAGTCCGCGCACGACCTCGACGTAGGGCGCGAGCATGGGCGGCAGATCGGTGCGCGTCCACAGGCGTGCAATGCCATTCTCGAATTCGCCATTGCGGCTGGCATAGTCGCCCTGCAGATCATACAGGCCTGCACCGGCATGGCTGTCGACGTACCACCAGGGCTTGTCCTTCTGGCCCAGGTGTTCAAGCAGTGCGACCAGCACGGCATGCTTGAGCACGTCGGCATGATTGCCCGCATGGAAGGCGTGACGATAGCTGAGCATGGATCCTGATCGCGCAATGACGGGCCGGGCCCTGACCGGACCGCCACGCCCCTGCTCGCGGGCGGCAGGCCAGGAAATGCGAAACGCGCCCGGAGGCGCGTTTCGACTGCATCGTTGGCGGAGAAGGAGGGATTCGAACCCCCGTTACCTTGCGGTAAACCTGATTTCGAGTCAGGCGCGATCGACCACTCTGCCACTTCTCCGGAATCCCGAAATATAGCACAGCCTGGCAGCGGGTTCCAGGCTTCAGGACCGGCAAGCCGCCTCAGCCTCCGGCCGCTTCGCGCTGCCGGTTGTCGAGTTCATCCCAGCGCTCCATGGCGGCCAGCAGTTCGCCATCGATCGCAGCGGCGCGAGCACTCAGGCGCTGAACCTCGCCCGGATCACCCTGCCAGGTCTCTGGCCGCGCCAGCGCGGCGGCCACTTCGCCCTGCTCGCGTTCGAGCGCCTCGATGCGTCCGGGAAGTGCTTCGAGTTCGCGCTGCTCCTTGTAGCTGAGCTTGAGCCTGGCGGTGGCATCGCTGCCCTTGCGCTCGGCGGGTGCCGGCGCAAGGGCCTTTTCCGGCACGGGGGTGGCCGGTGGCGGCGCTGGCGACACCGTGTCGCCAGGCTCGGCGGCAGCCGCGGCGGCGACCTCGAGCAGGCGGGCACGATAGGCACGGCCGTCGGCGCTGTCGCGCCAGCGACGGAAATCCTCATAACCGCCGGCGTTCTCGACCACCCCACCCTGCCCGTCCAGTGCGATCACCTGGGTGACGACGTTGTCCAGGAAGGCACGGTCATGGCTCACCAGGAGCAGGGTCCCGGGGTAGTCGGCCAGCAGTTCCTCGAGCAGCTCCAGGGTCTCGACATCGAGGTCATTGGTGGGCTCGTCGAGCACCAGCAGATTGGCCGGTCGCGCGAACAGGCGGGCCAGCAGCAGGCGGTTGCGCTCGCCGCCGGACAGCGACTTCACCTTGGCGCGCGCGCGCTCGGGCGGGAACAGGAAATCGCCCAGGTAGCTCAGCACGTGTTTGCGCTGACCACGGATCTCCACGGTGTCCGAGCCCGGGCTGATGGTGTCGATCAGCGTCGCCTCGGGATCCAGCTGGGCGCGCATCTGGTCGAAATAGGCGATCTGCAGGCGGGTGCCAAGGCGCACTCGCCCGCTGCTGGGCGGCTGCTCGCCCAACAGCACACGCAGGAAGCTGGTCTTGCCGGCGCCGTTGGCGCCGATCAGACCGATGCAGTCGCCGCGCAGGATACGCGTGCTGAAATGCGCGACCAGGGTACGACCGGGCACCTGGATGGTGACGTCGTTCAGTTCCGCCACCAGTTCGCCACCCTGGTCACCGGTATCGAGCGCGAGGCGCACGCCGGACAGGCGCTCACGCCTCGCCGCGCGCTGGGCACGCAGGCGGTCCAGGCGCTGCACGCGACCGACGCTGCGCGTGCGCCGGGCCTCCACGCCCTTGCGGATCCACACTTCCTCCTGGGCGAGGAACTTGTCGGCCTTGGCATTCTCGACCGCTTCGCGCGCCAGTTGGTCGGCCTTGCGCAGCTCGTAGTCGGCCCAGGAGCGCCCGAATTCGCCCAGGCGCCCGCGATCGAGTTCGATGATCCGGTTGGCGACGCGGTCCATGAAGCGGCGATCGTGGGTCACGAACAGGATCGCCCCGCGGAAAGCGATCAGTTGCGCTTCCAGGTCTTCGATCGCCTCGATGTCGAGATGGTTGGTCGGTTCATCGAGCAGCAGCAGCTCCGGATCCCCGACCCAGGCGCGCGCGAGCGCGACGCGTTTGCGCCAGCCTCCGGACAGCTCGCCCATGGTGCGGTCCGGCGGCAGAGCCATCTGGTCGATGACCGCTTCGATGCGGCTGTGCTGCGTCCAGCCGTCGCCGCTGTCGAGTGCGTGCTGGAATTCGGCCAGCCTTGCGAGATCGGCATCGCTCGCGTGGCCTTCGCTGGCCATCTGCGCGCTGAGACGATGGTAGCCGACCAGGGCCTCGCGCAGGGCGCCGAGGCCGGACGCCACCGTCTCGTAGACGGTTCCGGCGGGATCGTAGGGAGGTTCCTGAGGCACATGCGCAACGCGCAGTCCCGGCTGTTTCCAGACCTTGCCGTCGTCGAGATGGAGTTCTCCCGCAAAGGCCTTGACCAGGCTGCTCTTGCCTGTGCCATTGCGTCCGATCAGGGCGATGCGGTCGCCCGCCTCCACCACCAGGTCGGCGTGGTCCAGCAGGGCGTGGTGGCCGAAGGCCAGGCAGGCACCTTCGAGGGTAAGGACAGGCATGCGAGAAATTCCATCAAGCTGGGGTGCGGACCGTCGCCACCGCGGGCGGATTGCCGGGCAACAGCCACAGCGCGAGGCCGCCGATCACGGCGGCCGCACAGAAGGCGACGGGGGCGCCAGCATACTGCCACAGGCCGCCGAAGACGAGTCCCGCCGGAATCGCCGCCACGCCAGTGGTCAGGTTGTACCAGCCGTAAGCCGTGCCACGCTGTGTGGCGGGCGCCAGATCGGCGACGTGCGCACGTTCCGCGCCTTCACCCAGGCCGACCGGCAGGCTGCCCAGCAGGGAAACCACGCACAGCGCCAGCGCACCCGGTGCCCACGCCAGCGCAGCAGCCGTCGCGACGTTGCCAGCCCAGGACAGGCGCAGCACCTGCAGGCGGCCGTGGCCGTCCGCCCAGCCTCCGCCCAGGTGGGCGGTCAGGGCCTTGGCGGCGTTGAGGCCGGCCCAAAGTACCAGCAGCGAAGCGGGCGCCATGCCGAGTTCATGACCACGCAGCACGATGAACGTCTCCGATGCACGCGACAGGGCGAACAGCAGCAGCGCGCGCAGGTAGGCGCGCAGTGCCGGCGGCGGCGCCGCCAGCACATCCACGCCGGGCGCTTCCTGCTGTGCGCCGGTGCCGGCGCAAGCGCCGGCCGCCAGCGTTTTCGCGTGCCCGGGCTCACGCACCGCGAAGGCCAGCAGCAAGACGGCGATCACGCCGGGCAGCGCCGACCACAGCACCACGGCGCGCACATCCGCGCCCGGGAAGGACAATACCCAGGCGGCGGCGAGTGCGCCCAGCACCGCTCCGGCATTGTCGAAGGCGCGATGCACGCCGAAAGCCGCACCCCGGCGCGCCGCCGGCACCAGGTCCGCCAGCAGTGCGTCGCGCGGTGCGCTGCGCACGCCCTTGCCGACACGGTCGACTGCGCGCAATGCCAGCATGCCCCACCACGTCGGCATCAGACCGAGCAGCGGGCGCACCAGATTGGAGAGCGCGTAGCCGGCCAGCGCCAACGGCTTGCGCTGACCGCCGCTGCGGTCGCTGCGCCGACCGGACCACAGCCGCATCATGCTGGCGACCGCGTCGGCGCTGCCTTCGATCACGCCCAGGGCAAGCGCGCCACCGCCTGCCGGCCCGGCCAGCAGCAATGGCAACAAGGGAATCACCATGTCCGAGGCAACGTCATTGAAGAAGCTGACCAGCGACAGCAGGTAAATGGTGTGCGGCAAGGGACTCATCAAAGGGGGGTCCGGACTGGAAGCGAGTGCACCGGCACTGCGAAGCAAGCGTTGCTGGCGGTGCAGAATAGCACCCGTCGGCAATCGCGGTGCTTGACGCACCGCCTGCGGAAAGCCACCATGGTGCCCCCCCAAGGTACCGCCCGGCGTGCACACCTAGCCTGTGCGCCCAATGCCGGCGCGGCCTCGCTCGCCGTAGCACAATGGATAGTGCACATGCCTCCTAAGCGTGGGATCCAGGTTCGACTCCTGGCGGCGGGACCCTCTCCCATTCAATTGCGCTCAAGGTCAGGCCGCCGTCCGTTCAGTCTCCGGCGACGAGTCCGTCCTTGCGCGGGTCGGAAGCGCCGCAATAGAGCCCGTTCGGCATGCGCAACAGCAGCTGCGCGCCGCCGAACCCGAACGCCGATCCGGCCGCAGGCGGCACATGCCCGATGGCGCGCAGGGCCGCGATGGTGTCGCCGCCGAATCCGGCCTCGAGGTCGGTGTGCTGCTGGGCATCGACCTGCCAGCGCGGTGCATCGCAGGCCGCCTGCGGATTCTGCCGATGCAGACCCATGCGCACCATCATCTGCACGTGTCCCTGCGGCTGCATGATGGCGCCCATCACCCCGAAGCTCAGCAAGGGCTTGCCATCCTGGCTGACAAATCCGGGCAGGATGGTGTGGTAGGGGCGTTTGCGCGGCGCCACGCGATTGGGATGCGCGGGATCGAGCGAGAAGCAGGCGCCACGGTTTTGCAGCGCGATGCCGGTGCCTGGCACCACCACGCCGGAGCCGAAGCCCATGTAGTTGCTCTGGATGAACGACACCATGCACCCTTGTTCGTCGGCCGCCGTCAGGTAGACGGTGCCGCCGCCTGCGATCTCTCCTGGACCGAAGTGTTGCGCACGCGCAGGATCGATCAGCGCGGCCCGCGCAGCGAGGTAGTCGGGTTCGAGCAGCGTCTGCGCGTCGACCTGCATGGCGTCGCGATCCGCGACCCGGGCGTGGGCATCGGCAAAGGCGAGCTTCATGGCCTCGACCTGCAGATGCACGCTGGCGGCGCTGTCCGGCGCCAGGGCTGCGAAGTCCGGACGCGCCTGCAGGATGCCAAGCGCGATCAGCGCCGCGATGCCCTGCCCCGCCGGCGGGATTTCGTGCAGCGTCAGCCCATGGAAATCCAGTGCCAGCGGCGCGACCCACTCCGGCGCATGCGCTGCGAGATCGGCCTCCGACAGCAGCCCGCCGCCGGCATGCGCGTGGCGCGCAATGCGCCGCGCGAGCTCGCCGCGATAGAAGGATTCGCCGTCGGTCTGTGCGATTTCCGCCAGGGTATCGGCCTGCGCCGGCAGGCGGAAGCGGCTGCCGGGCGCGGGCGCCCGGCCATCGCACAGGAAGTCGCGCGCGAAGTCGGGATGCTGACGCAGTTCCTCGGCCTGCCGCGCCCAGTTGGCGGCCATCACCGGCGCGACCGCGAAACCCTCCCGTGCGTAGTGGATCGCGGCGTCGAACAGGCGCGCAAAGGGCAGCCGTCCGAAGCGCCGCGACAGCGCGACCCAGGCCGAGACGCAGCCCGGCACCGTTACCGCATCCCAGCCACGCAGCGGCATGCTGGCCTGTCCGGCAAAATGTTGCGGACGCCAACCGGCGGGCGCGCGACCGGAAGCATCCAGACCATGCAGCCGGGCCCCGTCCCACACCAGCGCAAAGGCATCCGAACCGATGCCGTTCATGTTCGGTTCGACCACCGTCAGCGTGATCGCCGCGGCGATCGCGGCGTCGACAGCATTGCCGCCCGCCTGCAAGGCAGACAGCCCGGCCTGGGCCGCCAGCGGCTGCGAGCACGCCACGCCGCGCCGACAGAACACCGGCATGCGGGGCTGGGCGTAGGGAAACTGCCAGTCTGGAGTATGCATCGAAGCTCCCGAACAAGTGAGCGCTGGCGCTGCGTCAGCGCAGTGGTGCGAAACCGACACGGACGCCGCTGGCGGGATCCGCCACGGCCCAGACCAGGCGATTGCCGGCAGCATCGAAATCAAGCACGCTGCCGACCGGCACCACGGCGAGCGGCACCACAGCGGCCGGATCGCCGGAGGCCGCAGATACATCGCCGTCCTCAGCGACAGCGATGACGCGCGCGTGCGCGCCATCCCAGAAGGCACGCACCAGCGGGCGGGTGCTGGCGCTGCCCGTCAGACTGCTGCGCCATTCGGCCTCGCGCAGGTCGAACACGGCGACACCCACCCCACCGCAGGCCAGCAGCGCACGCTGGCCGACCGGATCGACGTCGAGATCAAGCGGATGCAAGCAGTCGACAGGCAGCTGCCAGCGATTGTAGATGCGCAAGGGGCGCAGGCCGACCAGGACCAGCTCGCGCCGCTCCGGCAGCAGCGCCAGTACGCGTCCATCCGGCGCCAGGCGCACCGCAACCGGCGCGTCGCCCAGGGGAATCAGCCCTTCGAAGGCGCGCGACCCCGTCTCGAACACGGTGATGGTGTTGGCGCCGGCATTGAAGCTGGCCAGGCTGTGCAGCGCCGGATGGTGGAACACCAGCTCCGGGCGGGGCCCGCCAGCCGCCAGCACCCACTTCTGCGCGCCGCTGCCGAGATCGATGGCGTGCAAGCGCGCGCCGGTCGTGCTGCTCGCATAGACAGTACCGTCATCGTGGCCAAGCCCCAGCCTCGCCACGCGTGGCACGCTGTGGACGGCCGTCACGCGCAGCGCACCCGAGACGCCGCCCGGGTCGCGCATTTCCGCCAGGATCAGCACCCTGCCCTGCACCGCCAGCGCACCGGCGTGACGCGCGCTGTCCCACACCAGTTCGCGCGGCAGATCGGCGCCGACGACCAGTTCGTTGTGCCACTCCAGCGGCCGCGGCTGCGCGGCTTCGATGGCGTCGCCCTGGATCTCCGCGGCGCCACCGTCGTCGGCCGACGGAATCGGCGGCGAGCTGTCAGCCAGCGCGCACGACGGTCCGCCGGCCGCGGCCAGCAGCAGCACGAGCAGCAGCAGTGCCGTCAGGCACCACGCCTGAGCGTGGGCCGATGCGCGCGGCCTGCCGCCGACGACGACGCTGTGCATGGATGGCACGGCCTCAGTCCAGGGTCAGCACGATCTTGCCGGTATGCGCGCTGCTCTCCATCAGCGCATGCGCCGCAGCGGCCTGCGCCAGCGGGAATCGCGCGTGCAGCAGGGGTCGCATGCGGCCCTGGGCAATCAGCGGCCATACGTGCTTTTCCAGCGCACGCGCAATGGCGGCCTTGAACGCCACCGGCCGCGGGCGCAGCGTTGAACCGGTGATGGTGATGCGCCGGCGCATCACCTCGCCGAAGTCGACCTGTGCGCGCGCGCCACCGAGGAAGGCGATCAGCACGATGCGACCGTCGTCGGCCAGCGCCTTGACCTCACGCTGCAGGTAGTCGCCGGCCACCATGTCGAGCACCACGTCGACGCCGCGTCCGCCGGTCAGCTCGCGCACCACGGCCACGAAGTCCTCGCTGCGGTAGTTGATCGCACGCTCGGCGCCGAGTGCCTCGACAGCACGGCACTTGTCGTCGCTGCCGGCAGTGGCAAAGACGCGATGCCCCAGGGCATGTGCCATCTGCACCGCCGTGGTCCCGATGCCGCTGGCGCCGCCCTGCACCAGCAGGGTCTCGCCCTCAGCGAGGCGCGCGCGGTCGAATACATTGGACCATACCGTGAAGCAGGTCTCCGGCAGGCAAGCGGCCTCGACCGCATCAAGGCCGGCCGGGATCGGCAGGCACAAGGCCGCATCGGCAACGCAGTACTCGGCGTAACCACCGCCTTGCACCAGCGCGCAGACCTGGCTGCCCAGCGCCGGCATTGCGGCAGCGTCGCCGGCGCCGTGCGCGATGACGCTGCCGGCAATCTCCAGGCCCGGCAGATCGGACGCGCCAGGCGGCACCGGATAGTGTCCGGCACGCTGCAGGCAGTCGGGACGATTCACCCCGGCAGCCTGGACACGCACCAGGACTTGCCCGGGACCGGCTTGCGGCAGCGGACGCAGAGATTCACGCAGCACCTCGGGCGGGCCGAACGCGGGGATTTCGATGCAGCGCATCTGGCCAGGCAGATCAGCCATCAGGGACTCCAGAGGGGATGAAGGGTTGGACTGCCGAATCCCACGATTCTCCCGGCCAGCCCTCCTCAGGGTCAAGGTGTGGCCGTGGCCTCGCACACCACCGCTCCTGCCGTCACCCTCTGCAGGCCGGCCGGAAACGCATCCAGACGCACCAGGCCACCCTGCTCGGGGTCGATCGCCAGTGCGTCCAGCGCGGGCAGCGGCGCCGCCGGCAATGTCATGCGCACGCTCTTCCACGGCAGCAGTGGGCCGGCCTGTCGCAGGGAACGGCGTTCCAGCAGCGACCAGTGGCCGTCGGCCGCGCGCCGGTAGCGGTCCAGACGCGCGTCGAGCTGGAATGCGGCCTGGTAGTCATTGCGGAACTGCCACGGCGGTGTCAGGCAGGCGGGATCCGCGCCGGACAGTGCGCGCTGCACCACCAGCCGCGCCACGGCATAGCGCTGGCCGGCCGCGGTCACCACGAACACGGGACGCAGGCTGGCGGCCACCGTGAGCTCGGCCTGTGCCACCCCCAGTCGCTCCATCAGGCCAGGAATCCCCTCCTGCGCTGGATCGCACGGCGTGCTGGCACTTCCTGTGAGACAGGCCAGACCCTGTGCGCCGTCGAAGGCGCCGTGCGTGTCGCGCGCGCCGGCGCCGGGCAGCGCATGACCGAGGGCGTCGCTCAGGTCCCAACGCAGCCAGCCCCCATCCTGGTAGCCATAGCCCGCTGGCAAGCCGGCAGCCACGGTGAGCGGCACATAGCGTGCATGCAGCAGCGCCGCACCCGGTGCGTCGACGACCGGGGTGCCGGCGAACCAGGTGCCGGCAGCTGTTGCGTGCAGTGTCCAGACCACGCTGCGCGGCGCGCCGGCCACCGGCAGCTGCTGACGGAAGTTGAACCAGGCCTCGGCAGCACCACGGCTGCGCGCCACTGCCGCCAGCCGGGCGGCCATGGCGGGCGCGGCAGACTGCAGCTGCCGGGTCGCCAGCGTCGACAATTGCGTCACGCGCGCGGCTGGCGTGTCATTGGCGGCGGCAGCGTAAGCGGCAGACGACAGCGCAAGGGCGGCCCCGGCTTGCGGCGCCCGTTGCAGCGGCGGGTCGCGCCACAGCAGGGGCTGCACGCCGTCAAGGCCGGCCGCCGCAGCGCCCGGATCTGGCGCAGCGCCGGCTGCGTCGGGCAGCACCATCAGGCCAGACGCCGTCGACGCCACGCTGCGCAGCGCCAGTTGCAGCCAAGACTGCAGCACGTACCCATTGGCATCCGTGCTGACCAGCTGATCCACCATCAGCAGGGATGGCGCACCGCCGCCCAGCCGCGCCGCCCCTGCGTCCAGGCACGCGCACACAGTCAGCGACAATACCAGGCCGCGGACCGACATTCAGCGCTGTGGCAGCGCGACCGGTGCCGCCAGCCGCAGTGCCGCTGCCACACCACCGCCGACGCCGCCGTCACTGCCGGCACCACCAGGGCTGCCAGGACTGCCAGGAACCGCGGGATCGCCGGGGCCACCGGGACCGCTGGCAGCGAAACCGCCGTCGGGCTCTGGCAGGCCCGCTGGCGTGACGATGGCAGCGGCCGTTGTGCCACCGGACGGCCCGGCGTGCAGCTGACCGGCCGGGAGGTCGATCTGCCGGCTCACGCCGTCGACCGTGTAGGCCTGGGCGGACACCGCCTGGACATGATGTCCGCGCCGCCACTCGCCGGCGCACACCGGCAGCAGTTGCTGCGCCTCGCTCACCAGCAGGCACCAGGCCGCGCCGCGCGCGCGCGCGCCCACCACTTGCAAGGCCGGGTCCTCGTCGGGCTGTCGTGTCGACACCTTGCGCAGCCTGGTCCGCCCGTGTGCTGGTTCGGCCACCACGGCAGGCGCAGCGCGCGCAATGCCGACGACCGGCGGCAGCGGCAATGGCGCGACGGCTGCCGCTGCGGCGGCCGACTGCACACGACCGCCCAGCAGACCGCTGCCCGGCCAGCTGCCATCGCCGGGCACCGCAACACTGCCGGCGGGCGAAGGCGGCGCGCCGCCGCCCAGGTCAAGGCGCTGGCGCTCCAGTTCGAATTTGCGTCGGTTGAGCAGGCTCGCCTGCAGTTGCTCTTCGAGGTGCGCCTGTTCCAGCGACCAATGCATCTGTTCCAGGCTGAGCGGAGCGCCGGTGAGCGGATTGACCGCACGCTCGGGTCCGGATTGCGCCTTTGCGCCGGACTGCGGCACAGCCAGCGCTGCCAGCCAGACCAGAAGACACAGGCGCAGGAATGGAGCTGCAGGGCATCGGTTCATGGCAGGTCTCCTGAGCGGATACGTTTCTAGAGGGTGCCCAGCACCGATCGCTGGACGCGCGTGCCGCCCGGCAGGCCGCCGCTGACCATGGCGCTGTAAGGCGGAATGCGCAGGCCGGGATCTGCCTGATCCGGATTGCGCGTCGCCGCGGAATTGGCATCGAAATGCAGCGGAGCGCCGGTCGGGTCGCGCAGTTCGCCGATCGACAGACCCAGGCGCAGACCGGGCGCGGCGGGATCGCTTGCGGCGTCGCAGCTGGGCGGCAGCGCGTCGGGACCACCGTCCCAGGCACTGGCGAGCGGGTCACCGGGACAGGGCCCGGCAAAATAGTCGATCGAGGGGTCGCGCTCGGCGTCCCCTTCCCAACGTGCGCGAAACCAGTCCTGCCAGGCATTGCCAGCCCGCTCGAGGCGCGCATCGAGGCGTTCGAGCTGTTGTCGCGCGAGCGGCCAGCCGTCGATCAGCACGCCGCGGTCATCGCCGGCCAGCAGCAGCAGGCCCGTGGCCGCATCGAAACGCGTCGCCGGCTCGATCCGCCCGTTGGCCCCGGGCGAAACCAGGGCCAGCACGTGGTAGTGCAGGGCAATGCCGCGTTCGTCGCGAAGCAGGCTGCGCGAGACATGCATGCGCCAGGGCTGGTGGAAGCCATCCTCGACCAGCGCCGGTCCCGCTGCACCCAGCGCCGCGGACAACGGCAGCTGCCAGCTCGCGGCGTCGAGCAGAGTGCCGTCCGCCAGCCAGCGCTCGCCCAGCGCCAGTCCGGGATCGGCACCCGCCTGTTCGACCTCGCCGGCATGACGTTCCAGCCAGGCCATCCAAAGCTGCTGCTGGGCCGCAAGCCGCTGGTCGGTTTCCAGTGCCTGCTGGAATGCCAGCCACGGCGAGAAGCCGGTAGCGACGATCGCCGACAACAGCATCAGCAGGGTGAGCGTGACCACCAGCTCGATCAGCGTGAAGCCGCCGGCATTCGCGCAGCTAGCCATGACCGCCAGCCAGCAGGGCGGATTCGCGATCGAAGTCGCGCGGATCGTAACTGGCGTGACGCGCGGCGCGGCGGCCCACGACGCGTGCGCGCACCAACTGGAGCAGCGTGCGATTGAGCAGTTGCAGGTTGCTGCTGCCACCGGTGGCCATGGCGTTGGGAATCTGGTGGGCGCGCCCCTCGCGGATCAGACTGGCGATCGCCGGCGTGGCATCCATGAGCTCCCAGGCCATCACGCGCCCTTGCCCATCCTCGCGCGGCAGCAGCACCTGGCCGATCACGCCGACCAGCACCGACGCGAGCACGCTGCGCACCAGGCCCTGCTCCTCGCCAGGGAAGAAGTCGCTGATCCTGTCGACAGTCTTGGCGGCACTCAGGGTGTGCAGGGTGGAGAGCACCAGATGGCCCGCCTCGGCAGCCGCGAGCGCGGTGCGCATGGTGTCGCGATCGCGGATCTCGCCGATCAGGATCACGTCGGGGTCCTGGCGCAAGGCGGCACGCAGACCCTGCGCGAACGAGGCCACGTCGCTGCCGACCTCGCGCTGGACGATGGTGCAACGCCTGGCGTGGTGCAGCAGTTCGATCGGGTCCTCGATGGTGACGATCTTGCCGTCGCGGCTGCGGTTGATGTGCTCGACCAGCGCAGCCAGCGTGGTGGACTTGCCAGCGCCGGTCGGGCCGGTGACCAGCAGCAGACCCGAGCGGCGCTCCACGAATTCGAGCACCGAGGTGGGCAGGCCGAGGTCGGTGATGTCGGCCGCCATGGCATCCAGGCGCCGCAACACCATCGCCAGCGCGCCACCGCCGCCGCAGCGGTGCAGGTTGCAGCGGAAGCGCGCGCCGCCAAGGCCGAAGCTGAAGTCGCACTGGCCACCGCCGTCGGCCAGCCGGCCCTCCCAGCTTTCGTCGGGGCAGGCCTCGGCAAGCAGGCTGAACAGCGCCTGTCGGCTGACGGGCTCGCCGTCCTCGATGCACAGCCTGCCGCCACGCCGCACGCGCAAGGGCTGACCTTCGTGCAGGTGCACGTCACTGAAGGCCGGCCCCTGGCCCAGCAGCCTGGACAAGGCAGCGCCCAGCCCCGGGTCCGCCATCATGTGCCCCCCGCCGGCTGGACGGCGCGCGCCACCAGCGTGAGATCCCAGGGCGTGCGTACGCGCAGCGCCAGCGTGTAGGGCGCGACGGCGCTGGCATCGGCACCGTTGCTGGCCTCCAGCGGACAGCAGCTGCCCCATGGCGAGTGCAGCTCGGACGGCGTCAGTGCCAGCGCGTTGGCGAGGCGTTCGAGCTGCGCCACGTCGACATATTCCGCCAGGCACGGCAGTTCGCCGCTGGCCGCGAAGCAGCCCGGATCAGCCGGACGGAAGTGGTTGCTGTCGGCAAGGTGCAGCGGGTCGCTGGCGATCCTGGCGGCGAACCAGGTTTCCAGGCGCGCGGCCAGCTGCCGCAGCTGCCGGCGCGCCCGGTCGATGGCAAGCCGTTCGAGCGCGTGACCATCGACCAGCACCCGGGAATCGCTGCCCGTTGCAGCGTAGACCAGGCGTCCGGCAACGTCGCCTTCGAACGTGAGCGGACCCAGCGCCACCCGGATCCGGTCCGTCCCCGGCAGCGTCTGCAGCACCGTGGCAGGGTCCGGAGCGGCTGCGCCCGGTGCGTCGAGTTCGGCCAGATGCTGGCGATACCAGTCCTGGAGCCGGTCGGCCAGCTGCTGCTCCAGGGCCGTCTGGCGCAGCAGTGCGCGCCGCTCGGCGCGCACTGCCGTGTCCACGTTCCAGTGCGCCAGCAGCAGCAGGCTCAAGGCGCCCAGCAGCGCCAGCGCCGCCACCAGCGCAACGCCGGGGGTCGGTGGGCCACGCCGCATGCAAGGCGCCGGCACCTACTGCACCTCGGCAAACCGCAAGGTCAGGCTGCCGGCGCCGTCGCCAGACAGGTTGCGGCCACAGCGGGCAGCGGCGGTCTCGCTGCCCGCTGGCGCGCCGTTGCAGGCACTCATGGCCTGGCTCAGCACATCGGCGGGCACATGCGAAGCCTGCACCAGGTAGGCTGTGCCGCCGTTGATGCCGACGGCGGTCTGCAGGTCGAGCACCACCTGGGGCGCGATCTGGTCGAGCAGGACCTGGCCGCTGGCATTGGTGCGCGCATCCCGAACATAAGGGCCGTTCCATTGCTGCACCAGCGAGACCTGGCACAGGCTGGTCTCGGCCTCGGCGCGCAGCGCAAGCGCGCTGAGCCGGGCGGGGAAGCACGCGGTATCCGCCTTCATGCGCGTCAGGGCATTGGCGTATTCCTGCATGGCCGCCACCAGCAACTGGCCGCGCGAACGCGAGCCGTCGAACGAGAACACGGTGACGCTGGCCAGGATGCCGAGCAGCACGATCGCCACCACCAGTTCGAGCAGCGTGAAGCCGGCGGCCGGCCGGCCGCGCCAAGGCATGCGCATGTGACCTCCTGGACGGGATCCGGCCCAGCATGCCCGGTCCGCAGCACCGCGACCGTCGCGAACACGAAGACCGGATGCCGCTATTCTCGCAAGGCCGTGGCGCGCGACCTATGGGCCGGGAGTCTCATACCTGCGCACGAAAGGCTGAGACCAAGGTCTTGTCCACGACGCGCCGCCGGCGCGTCGGTTCAGCGGCGCAGCGCGGCCGCTTCGCGCGCCAGTGTCGTGATCTGGTCCCAGCGCCCCTCGCGGATCGCGGCAGCGGGCGTCAGCCAGGATCCGCCGACACAGACCACATTGGGCAGCGCCAGCAGGTCCGGCGCCGTGGC
Source organism: Pseudomonadota bacterium (assembly GCA_028873535.1). Taxonomy (GTDB): domain Bacteria; phylum Pseudomonadota; class Gammaproteobacteria; order Burkholderiales; family Ferrovaceae; genus CAIVHB01. The sequence continues at coordinate 24,678 of JAGWIJ010000017.1, read as the reverse complement.
GAGCCCGATGCCGCCGGTGGGGCAGAAGCGGACGTCCGCAAACACGCTGGCCCAGGATTTCAGCATGGCGGCACCGCCGGCCGGAATCGCCGGAAAGAACTTCAGGAAGCGGCTGCCTTCCTCGGTGGCCTGCATGATCTCGGACGAGGTGGCAACGCCCGGCAACAGCGGCAGGTCGAGGTCGCGGCAGGCCTGGGCAAGACGGCTGCTGTAGCCTGGACTGACCGCGAAGCGCGCGCCGGCCGCCAGCACCGCTTCGGCATCGGCCGGGGTGCGCAGCGTGCCGGCACCTACCATGGCCTCGGGTATCTCGGCCGCGATGGCACGGATGCATTCCAGGGCCGCCGGCGTGCGCAGCGTCACTTCGAGCACCCTGACCCCGCCGGCCACCAGGGCCTTGGCCAGCGGCACAGCATGGGCGAGTTCCTCGATCACCAGGACCGGGATGACCGGTCCCAGCGAGGCTATGGTTTCAAGTCGGCGTTCCATCGGCTTCTCCATGCCACGCATCGGCGCCCACCGCGGGCGCCGCCTGCCCGGCTTCCAGTCCTGACCCTTGCGCCTTCTTACCAGCTGCAGGCGCCCTGCTCCGCACCCGTGGCGCCAGCGCGGAAGCGCGTGAAGAGTTCACGTCCCCAGCCGTGGCCATTGGCCTCCAGGTCGGGCACCACCGCTTCGCGTGCGGCCCAGGTCGGCTCGTCGAGCAGCACCTCGAGCACGCCCTGATCCGCATCGAGGCGGATCACGTCGCCATCGCGCAGGCGCGCCAGCGCTCCGCCGCCGAGTGCCTCGGGCGTGACGTGGATCGCTGCCGGCACCGCCCCGGAAGCGCCGCTCATGCGGCCGTCGGTGACCAGCGCAACGCGGAACCCCTTCTTCTGCAGCACCGCCAGCGGCGGCGTCAGCTTGTGCAGTTCGGGCATGCCGTTGGCACGCGGTCCCTGGAAGCGCACCACCACCACCACGTCGCGCTCCAGTTCGCCGGCCTTGAAAGCGGCATGCAGCGCCTCCTGCGACTCGAACACGCGCGCAGGGGCCTCGATGACGTGGCGATCGGCGGGCACTGCCGAAACCTTGATCACCGCGCGGCCAAGCCTGCCGGTGAGCAGGCGCAGCCCGCCGGTGGGGCTGAACGGCTGCGCCGCCGGCCGTACCACGGCGAGGTCGCCGCTGCGCGCAGGCGCCCCGGCGCAGGCATCGCGCAGGCCGCCGGCATGGATCGACAGCACATCGCCGTGCATCAGGCCCGCATCGAGCAGTTCGCGGATCACGAACTGCGGTCCGCCGGCAGCCTGGAACTGGTTCACGTCAGCCTTGCCGTTGGGGTAGACCGAGGCGAGCAGCGGCACGGCGTGCGACAGTTCGTCGAAATCGGTCCAGTCGATCGTGATGCCCGCGGCGCGCGCCACCGCCACCCAGTGGATCAGGTGGTTGGTCGAGCCGCCAGTGGCCAGCAGCGCCACCATGGCATTGACGATGACGCGCTCGTCGACCAGCCGCCCGATCGGCGTGAAGCGTTGCTTGCCGGCGAGTTCGAGGACCGTACGCGTCGCCTGGCGCGTCAGCGCCTCACGCTCGGGCGTGCCGGGATGCACGAAGGCGGCGCCGGGCACATGCAGGCCCATGGCGTCGAGCAGCATCTGGTTGCTGTTGGCGGTGCCGTAGAAGGTGCAGGTGCCGGCGCCGTGGTAGGCCGCCGATTCGGCAGCCTGCAGTTCGTCGCGGCTGGCCAGTCCCTGGGCATAGCGTTCGCGTACCTCGGATTTGGCGCTGTTGGACAGGCCGCTGGTCATCGGACCGGCGGGGACGAACACGCACGGCAGGTGCCCGAAATGCAGCGCGCCGATCAACAGCCCGGGGATGATCTTGTCGCAGACGCCGAGCAGCAGCACGCCATCGAAGGTCTCGTGCGAGAGCCCGACCGCGGTCGACATCGCGATCACGTCGCGCGAGAACAGGCTCATTTCCATGCCCGGCGTGCCCTGCGTCACGCCGTCACACATGGCGGGCGTGCCGCCAGCCACCTGCACCGAGGCGCCAAGGCGCGCCGCCTCGTCGCGGATCACGTCGGGGAAGCCGGCGAAGGGCTGGTGCGCCGACAGCACGTCGTTGTAGGCGGTGATGATGCCGATGTTGGGCGCGCGTTCGACCAGCACGCGGATGCGCTCGCCACCGGGCAGGGCAGCATAGGCATGGGCCAGATTGGCACATCCCAGGCTGCCGCGCGGTGGTCGCGCCACAGCGGCGTCGATGCGCGCAAGATAGGCGCTGCGTGTGCCGGAACTGCGCTGGCGGATGCCTTCGGTGACCCGTTCGACGACTGGATGCATGGCGGTTGCCCTCTGAAACCTCGCTTGCGTATCATTGTAACTCAGTTACAACCCCAGGTGACAAACCATCATGCAACCGGATCCCGCCGCCCTGCGCACCTTCAGTGACGACCCCGACCAGCTCGGTGAATCACCTTTCTGGTGCGCACACGACGCCACGCTGTGGTGGGTGGACATTGCCGGCCGCGCGCTGCGCGCGCGTGGACTCGACGGCCGCGAACGACGCTGGGCCTGCGACGAGGAACCGGGCTGCATCGCACCGGCACCGGACGGTCGCATCCTGGTGGCCCTGCGCTCACGGCTGGCACTGTTCGACCCGCGCGACGGCAGCCTGCAGACACTCTGCGCCGTTCCCTTCGACACGGCCACCACGCGCTGCAACGATGGCCGCTGCGACCCGCGCGGGCGCTTCTGGGTGGGTACGGTGTTCGAACCCAGGACCGGACCGGAAGCTGCCCTCTACTGCCTGCGCCACTCGCCGGCCGGCGCCTGGGAGCTGCAGCAGGAACTGGGGGGCGCGGTCACTGCCAACGGACTTGCCTTCAGCCCGGACGGCACGCGCGCATGGTGGACCAACACGCCCGATCACCTGATCCGCAGCTTCGCCTTCGACCTGCAGGAGGGGCGCTTCGGCGCGGCCCGGGACTTTGCACGCTTTGCGCGCAAGGGCGAGGAGGCGCGCTATGGCGGCCGGCCGGATGGCGTTGCGATCGACAACCAGGGTGCCTACTGGGTGGCCATGTACGAGGGCGGGCGCGTGCTGCGCTTTGCCCCCGACGGCACGCTGCTGCTCGAGCTCGAAGTGCCGGTTGTCGCGCCGACCATGGTGTGCCTGGGCGGCCCTGCGCTGCGCACGCTGTTCATCACCAGCGCCGGCAAAGGACGCCCCGCCGGGGAGCTGGCCGCGCGTCCTGCCAGCGGTCACGTGCTCGCGATCGAACTCGACGACCTCGGCCTCGGTACGGAGGTGTGCGGTCTGACGGCCGCAGTCTTCGACCCGCAGGCCTGAACGGCGCAAGCCGGTCTCAGCGGCCGCTGTCGTCGGGCGTGTACTTGACGCGCAGGTTGCGCTTGATGGCCTGCAGGTTGGCGACGATTTCCGGTCCCAGCTGCACCGCCACCGCCGTGGTGAGCACGTCGATCAGCATCAGGTGCAGCATGCGCGACACCATCGGGCTGTAGCGGTCGAAATCCTCGCGGTGGTCGGCCGCCAGCAGGATATCGGCGCGCGCCGCGAGCGGCGATCCGCTGGCGGTGATGGCCACCGCCGTCGCGCGCCGGCGCCGAACCACATCGATGGTGTCGAGCAGGTCGCGCATGCGGCCCGAGTTGGAGATGATCACCGCCACGTCGCCAGGCTGCAGCATGGTGGCGGCCATCACCTGCATGTGGCCATCGGAATAGGCCACGGTATTGCAGCCCAGCCGGAAGAACTTGTGCTGGGCGTCCTGCGCCACGATGCCGGAATTGCCGACGCCGTAGAATTCGACGCGGCGCCCCATGCGAATGGCCGCCACGATGGCATCGGCTGCGCGTTCGATGGCGCCGGCACTGGCCTGGTTGCGCAGATTGAGCAGGGCACTGACCGAATTGTCGATCACCTTGACCATCAGTTCCGCGGCGCCGTCACCCTGGGTCACGGCACGATGCACATATGGCATGCCTTCATTGATCACGCCTGCCAGCTTGAGCCGGAAGTCGGTCAGGCCACGGTAGCCGATGTGGCGGCAGAAGCGCACCACGGTGGGCTTGCTGACCTCGGCGCGGCGCGCGATCTCGGCGATCGGCTGGGCTGCGAAGTGGCGCGGATCCGCCAGCAGCAGCCGGCCGACACGCGCCTCGGCCGGCGAACACACTGCCAGACTGGCCTCGACACGCTCCAGCAGGCCGACCGACGGTCCCGGCGCGCCCATGGTGTCAGCGCTCCTCGGGCCAGGCGGCACCATCGCGCGCCAGCAGCGCACTCGAGGCCGGCGGGCCCCAGGTGCCCGCATTATAGGTGCGCAGGGTATCGGGATCGTTGGCCCAGGACTCCAGGATCGGCTCGACGTAGCGCCAGGCCGCCTGCTGTTCGTCGAAGCGCACGAACAGGTCCAGCCGGCCGCCCAGCACCTTGCGCAACAGGCGCTCGTAGGCCTCGATGGTCTGGCTGCCAAAGGCTTCCTTGAAGTCCAGGTTGAGCTTGACCGGCGACAGCCGCCCCTGCTCGCTCTTGCTGCGGTTGGACGTCTTGGCCAGCAGGTCGAGCTCGATCGAATCCTCCGGCTGGAGGCGGATCACCAGGCGGTTCTGATAGCCGCTCGGGCTTGCGAAGATCGGGTGCGGCACGGCGCGGAAGTTCACCACGATGTCGGCGGTGCGCTGCGCCAGGCGCTTGCCGGTGCGCAGGAAGAAGGGCACACCGGCCCAGCGCCAGTTTTCGATCTCGGCGCGCAGCGCGACGAAGGTCTCGGTCGCGCTGCCCGGCGCCACGCCCTCCTCTTCGCGGTAGCCCGGGACATCGGCACCGGCGATCCGGCCGGCGCGGTACTGTCCGCGGATCACCTGATTGGGCACGTCGGCGACGGCAAGCGGCTTGAGCGAACGCAGCACCTTGAGCTTTTCGTCGCGCACCGCATCGGCGTCCTCGCTGGCCGGCGGCTCCATGGCCACCATGCACAGCAGTTGCAGCATGTGGTTCTGCACCATGTCGCGCAGGGCCCCGGCGTTGCGGTCGTAGTAGCCGCCGCGCTGCTCCACGCCGAGATCCTCGGCGATGGTGATCTGCACGTTCTGGATCCATTCGCGCCGCCACAGCGGCTCGAACAGCGTGTTGCCGAAGCGCAGCGCCATCAGGTTCTGCACCGACTGCTTGCCCAGGTAGTGGTCGATGCGGAAGATCTGCTGCTCGCTCAGCACCGCGCGCACCGCCTCGTTGATCGCCGTGGCCGACGCCAGGTCGTAGCCCAGCGGCTTCTCGAGCACCACGCGCACGCGCTTGTCGTTCAATCCCACGCGCCCCAGGCCGGTGCAGATCCCGCTGAACAGTGCCGGGGCCACCGCCAGGTAGATCACCACCGTGTCGGCGTTGCGCTCGCCCACCCAGGCGGCCAGTTCGGCGTGCGCCTCGGGCTTGGAGATGTCGAGCGGACGGAAGTCGAGCAGTTCGGCAAAGCGCGCGAACTCCTCGTCGCTGAAGGGTTCGTCCCAGCTCAGCGAATCGAAGCGCTCGCGCAGCCACTGGCAGTACCCGGCACGGTCCAGCTTTTCGCGCGAACTGGCCAGCACACGGCCGTCGGGCGGCAACGCGCCGTGGCGGAAGGCCTGGAACACCGCCGGCATCAGCTTGCGCCAGGCGAGGTCACCAGTACCGCCGAGAAATACGAGGTCGAAGGCCATTGCTCATCCTGCAGATCCGGGGAGAAGACCCATTGTAACCAAACGGGGATTGTTTTGTAACCGAGTTACAAGGGACGCCCTCCCGCCCCCCCTTTGTTTGCGATCGTCGCAAACAGGGTGTTGTTGCAAAGGATTTGGTCTAAAGTTCGGACTCGAACCCTGTCCGAACGCTTGAACACCCTGAAGAATGCGGGTCCTGATACTCGAAGACGATGCTGTCGTCGCAGAACTGCTGAAGGCGATCCTGGAAAAGGACGGCATCGACTGCCAGCACTGCGGCAGCCTGCGCGAAGCCCTGTTCCTGTTCCAGCGCGAAGACTTCACCGTTGCCCTGGTGGACCGCATGCTCGGCGGCGATGACGGCCTCGACTTCGTGCGCTGGGCGCGCGAGCGCCGGCCCTCGGCCGGCATCATCATCATCAGCGCGCGCAATGTCGCCGACGACCGCATCCAGGGGATCGCGGACGGCGCCGACGACTACCTCACCAAGCCGTTCGAGCCGCGTGAGGTGCTGGTGCGCGTGCGCCGGCTGGCACAACGCCTGGGCCAGGTCGCCGAGCGCGAAGGGGACCAGTTGCTGCGCTTCGCCGGCTTCCGCCTCGACCCCCAGGAGCGTACCCTGCTCGGCCCGGATGGCGATGCGGTCAACCTGACCGGAAAGGAATTCACGCTGCTGCTGTGTCTGGTGCGCGCCAACCAGACGGTGGTCGACCGCGACCGCCTGTCGATGGCCGTCCATGGCCGCAGCTGGAACCCGCTGGAGCGTGGCATCGACATCCTGGCTTCCAAGGTCCGGCTCAAGCTGCGCGCCGCGGGTGCCGCCGAATCGCTGCTGCGGAGCATTCGCGGCGAAGGCTATCTGCTCAGCGTCGCGGTCGAGTTCGTCGACCGCACCTGAGGCGGCCGGAATGGCACGCACCCTGCCTGACGGCTGGACCGCACTGGCCGCGAGCGGTGTGGCCGCGCGCGAACGCGAGACCCTGGGGCGCCTGGCCAGCGCACTCCCCGCCGACTACACGATCTACCACGCCGTGCACTGGACGCGTATCGACCAGGGCTTTGCCGTGCACGGCGAGGTCGACTTCGTGGTGGTCAACCGCAGCGGCGACCTGCTGCTGATCGAACAGAAGACCGGCCTGCTGCTGGAAAGCGCGCAGGGGCTGCGCAAGCACGAAGGTGAACGCCGCCACGACGTCGCACTCGAGATGTCGCGTTCGCGTGACACCCTGCTCGCCCGCCTGCGGCAGCGGCCGGGCTGCCAGCAGGTGCAGGCGGACAGCGTGCTGTACTGCCCCGACTACCGGGTGCGCGACGCCCTGACCGCTGGCGTGGTGCCGGAACGCATCATCGATGCGCGCCGCTCCGGCCAGCTGGCTGCGTTGATCCAGACGATCCTGCCGGCGGGCGAGGAACGTCCGGCGACGGCCCAGGTCCACCGCTTCCTGCAGAATCTGGTGGCACTCGAACCCGATGTCAGCACCATGCTCGATCAGGCCGACGTGCTGGTGACCCGGCTGTCGGGCGGTCTGGCGCTGTGGGCACGCCGCCTCGAGCTGCCGCTGCCGCGTCTGCGTGTCAACGGCACCGCCGGCTCCGGCAAGACCCAGCTGGCACTGGCGGAATACCGCGCCAGCCTGGAGCGCGGTGGCCGTCCCCTTTACGTGTGCTTCAATCGTCCGCTCGCCGACCATTTCGCGCGCGTGGCGCCCCCCGGCGGGGTCATCGCCAACTTCCACCTGTGGTGCGACCACCGGCTGCGTTCGCGCGCACGCGCCTGGGACTACCACCAGCCGGATGCCTTCACACGGCTGGTCGATGCCGCCGCCGCCCTGCCCTTCGCCAGCGACGAGTGCCACGATTGCCTGATCATCGACGAGGGTCAGGACTTCACGCGCGAGTGGGCCGACCTGGTGCTGGCCGCTGCCGCGCCGGGCGCGCGCTGCCTGTGGCTGGAGGACCCGCTGCAGAACCTCTATGACCGGCCGCCGCTGGAACTTCCCGGCTGGGCCACCCTGCACGCCCCCGAAAACCACCGCAGTCCACGCAGCGTGGTCAGCGTGCTGAACCGGCTGCTCGCGCACATGTCCGATCACCCGCCCGTCGAGTGCGTCTCGCCACTGGCCGGGGATGCGGTGGAATTCCTGGTCTATGGACAGCCTGCGGAACTGCAGACGCGCGTGCGCGAAGCCTTGCGCCTGTGCTGGTCGGCGGGCTTCAGGGCGCAGGACGTGGCGCTGCTGAGCTACCATGGCCACCGCCATTCCACGCTGCTTTCCCAGCCGACGCTGGCCGGTCACGCACTGCGCGCCTTCACCGGGCGCTACGACCTGTTCGGCATGCCCGAATACAGCAGCGGCGAGCTGCTGGCCGAATCCGTGCTGCGCTTCAAGGGCCAGTCGGCGCCCGCCGTGGTGCTGTGCGAGGTGGACTTCGCCGAACTCGACCTCAAGGCGTTGCGCCGCCTGTTCGTCGGCGCCACGCGCGCGCGGCTCAAGCTGGTGGTGGTCATGTCGGCGCAGGCGGCGGCCGCATGGCCCGACCACGCCGGCTGAGTCAGCGCGCGCCGGCTGGCGGATCGAGGCGACCGGCCAGTACCTGGCGGCGCGTATCCTCGAAGGCGGGCAGCAGGGCCGCCGCTGCAGGCGAAGCCGGAGGCACACCAATCCGCGCGATGCCGCCTTCGATGGCCTTGCGCGCTTCGACCCAGTTGTTCTGGCGCGCCAGCACCAAGGCAAGGTTGTTGTATGCCGGCAGGAAGTCGGGATCGTCGCGAATGGCATCGCTCAGAGCCTGCTCAGCGGCATGCAGATCCGGCTGCGGCCGCGCGAGCCGCGCGTTGGCGAGGCCGAAGGATGCCGCCGCGGAACCCGGCCAGTGCTTCGCCGCGCGCTCCCAGGCGGCGGCCGGCGCGTGCGCATCGGTCAATGTCTGCAGCCACTGCGCGGCAGTGGCGTAAAGCGGCAACTGGTCGGGCCGGACAGCGGTCAGCGCGAAGCCGCCGCCACGCAGCCAGGTCTGTTCGAAGGTGAACAGCGACATGCGCTGGCGACGCTCCAGTCCCGAGCGCAACAGCACCTCCTGGCGCCCGAGGTCGTAGCCGACCACCACCGCGTAGTGCCAGTGCGGGAGCATGTCCAGTCCCAGGTTCTGCAGGACCAGCACCGGGCGGCCCTGCGCCACCGCATGCAGCACGGCCTCGCTGCGCGCCGGGAGCAATTCCGGCAACAGGCCGTGACGACGGACGCTGGCCACCAGTTCGGGCGCCAGCGTGCCCTCCCGGCCAGGCAGATAGACCTCGTCACTCAGCACCTCGGGCGTGATGTCCACGCCTTCCCGCACCAGCAGCTCGGCCAGTGCCGCCGGACCGCATGCGTGGATTTCCTGCGGGAAGAAGGGCACCGCTGCCAGTTCGACGGCCGCCGGACCGACGCCGCTGCGGCTGGCGGGCGTCGACCCTTCGTGGATGGTGACGCAAGCGCCCAGCCACAGGCTCGCCGCGGCAGCGGCAAGCCTGGATCTGCAGGCGACGCTGCTCAACGATGATTGACGGAACGCGTGAACGGGAACACCTTGGTCAGACCCAGGATGTCGGTGATCAGCAGGATGATGAACACCACGAACAGCACTTCGATGATGCCGTCGCCGCCAGCCGGCATCTGGTCGATGCGTTGGGCCAGGTCGCGCGCCTCGGCGTCGCTCAGCGCCGCCACGCGCGCCGCCACCACTTCGGGCTTGACGCCGCGCTGGAGCAGTGCGGCACGCACGTCATCGCGGGTCAGCAGGTCTGCCACCTGGGCGCGCACGTCGCCCCCGGATTGCCAGTGCAGGGCGCTGCCGGTGTCGATCATGTCGGCCTGCGCCACGCGCATCGGCAGGGCGGCGAAGAACAGGGTGACGATCAGACTGAAGACGACGGGACGATGGCTGAGGAACATGAGCAGAACTCCGTTGGACAAGGTTGAACCGAGGGAATTTTACCCACATTCCATGCAGACGCAAGCGCCGACATGAGGGGGCCGCGCCCGCGCCGGCCACGGTCCAGGCATTCCAAACGCGCTGAAACTGTCTTCACAAGCACTTGTTCAGACTAAAATTCGATCACCAGACCGTAAGCATTTGTAGAATCCAGGTGTCTTCGGGCGCGCTTGCCCATATCCTTTCAAGCGCTTGCCATTCCGAGAACAGAAGCCATACCTTGTCCAACCCGATCGAACCGCCACTCGCCACCCTGCCCTTGGCCTCGCACGGCGGCGCACCTGCCGATGTGAACGCCGGACTCCAGGAGTTCGTCAGCCTGGCCAGCCAATGGGGCGAGTGGCCGATGGTACTGGTGTGCCAGGGATTTCCGCGTGCGACCGAGGTGCTGGCGGGCCACGGTCCGGCACCCGATGGCGGCGGCGCGTCCATGCTGCAGCGGCTTCCGGCATGCCGCGCCGCGGCGATCGAGGTGATCGGCGATGTGCGTGTCGACCAGGAGTGGGCAGCCAGCGCGCTGCCGGACGTGCGCAGTGTGGCGATCGCCCCCCTTTGCGGCGGCGGCGACGCGCCGCAGGGTTTCCTGCTGCTGATGGACCGCGTGCCCCGCGAGGCCTCGCCCGGCCTGGTCGAACGCCTGGGCATGATGGCGCGCCAGGCCGAGGTGCACCTGCGTCTGGCGGCTGCAGCCGCCCTTGAACAGGCGCTGGCCGCCGAGCGGCAGATGAATCGCCAGATCATCGCCAATGCACCGATCGGCATCGGGATCTATGACCGCGACGGCGACTGCGTCATGGCCAACGATGCACTCGCCGCACTCGTCGGCTGCACCACCGGGCAACTGCTGGCGCAGAACATCCACCGCGTGGACTCCTGGCAGACCTCGGGCATCTACGCGATCGCGCTGCGTGCGCTCGCCGATGGGGGCCGCGCCTCGGGTGTGGTCCAGGGGATCAGCAGCTTCGGCAAGCCGGTCCTGCTCAGCATCGACTTCACGCTGCTGCCAGGCGCGTCGACCGGACACCTGATGCTGATGAGCCAGGACCTGTCGCGCTTCCGTCAGATGGAAGACGCGCGACGCGAGATGCAGGACCGTTTCGAGATGCTGTTCGTCAACAGCATGGACGGGATCATCCTGGGCCGTGCCGACGGCACCGTCACCGCAGTCAATCCGGCCGCGTGCACGATCCTGGGAATGAGCGAACAGGAGGTGATGGCGCGCGGGCGCAGCGGCGTGCTCGATGCGGGCGATCCACGGCTGCAGCGGATGGTCGAGGAGCGCCGGCTGACCGGGCGCACGCGTGGCGAGACGCGCGTGGTGCGCGGCGACGGCTCGACACTCGAGGCCGAGATCTCGTCGGTGCTCTATCCCGACAGCCAGGGACGCATGCTGTCCAGTTCCATCCTGCGCGACATCAGCGGACGCCGGCATCTGGAACAGCAGCTGGAACAGAGCCTGGACCTGCTGCGACGCCTGGCCCAGCGCGTTCCGGGCGTGATCTACCAGTACCGCATCTATCCCGATGGCCGCACCTGCTTCCCGTTCGCCAGCGAAGGCATCCGCAGCATCTACGAACTGTCGCCAGAGGAAGTGCGCGAGGATGCCACGCCGGTGTACGCGCGCCTGCATCCCGATGACGTCGATGACGTGGTCGCGTCGATCGAGACCTCCGCGCGGACGCTGCAGCCCTGGCACCACGAATACCGCGTTTCGCTGCCGCGCCAGGGCACGCGCTGGCGTCTGGGCGATGCGGTGCCCGAACGGCTGGAAGACGGCAGCGTGCTGTGGCACGGCTTCATCACCGACATCACGCAGCGGCGCCGCCAGGAGGAGCAGACCCACTGGCTGGCCTACTTCGATTCACTGACCGCACTGCCCAACCGGCGCCTGCTGCTCGACCGCATGGGTCAAGCCCTCGCCAAGGCGCGCCGCAGCGGTCTGAAAGGCTGCGTGCTGTTCGTCGACCTGGACCACTTCAAGCGCATCAACGACGCGCGCGGCCACGCCATCGGCGATGCGCTGCTGCAGCAGGTGGCGCGCCGCCTGGACAGCGTGGTGCGTGCCCAGGACACGGTGGCGCGCCTGGGCGGCGACGAGTTCGTGATCATGGTCGGCGAGCTCGGCATCGATGCCGAGGCGGCAGCACGCACCGCCATGGCCGTGGCCGAGAAGGTGCGCCACGCGCTGCATGCGCCCTACCAGATCGAGGGCAAGGACTACAGCAGCCACGGCAGCATCGGCATCACGCTGTTCCCGAAGGCCGAGGAGAGCGTGGACGACCTGCTGCGCGAGGCCGACACCGCCATGTATCGCGCCAAGGAGGCCGGCCGCGATGGCATCGCGTTCTTCGAAGCGACCATGCAGGCCGAGGTCGAGGAATCGCTGGCACTCGAAAACGACCTCAAGGTCGCGGTCGAGCGCAACCAGCTGAGCCTCGATGTGCAGGGCCAGTACGACGGCGAGGGCCGTCTCGCCGGAGCCGAAGTGCTGCTGCGCTGGCGTCACCCCACACGCGGCCTGATCCCGCCGGCGCAGTTCATTCCGGTGGCCGAGGATACCGGCCTGATCGTCCCGATCGGCGAATGGGTGCTCGAACAGACCGCGCGCGCAGCCGCGCGCCTGGCGGCGGCCGGGATCACGCTGGCGCTGGCGGTGAATCTCAGTCCGCGCCAGTTCCGTCACGAACGCTTCGTCGAACGCGTCAAGGAGATCCTCGACGCCACCGGTGCGCCGGCGCGCCAGCTGGTGCTTGAGGTCACCGAGCGCCTGCTGATCAACGATCCTGAACTCGCGGCCGCGCGCATGGTGGAATTGCGCGCACTCGGCCTGCGTTTCTCGCTCGACGACTTCGGCACCGGCTACGCGAGCCTGCGCTACCTCAAGAAGCTGCCGCTGTACGAAGTCAAGATCGACCGCGAGTTCGTCGCCGGCCTGCCGGACGACGTCAACGATGTCGGCGTGGTCAATGCCATCGTGTCGATCGCGCACCAGTTCCGCCTGCGGGTGGTGGCGGAAGGTGTGGAAACGCCGGCACAAGGCGAGTTCCTGCTCGACGCACACTGCGACGCGCTGCAAGGCTACCTGCTGGCGCGTCCGGTACCCTTGCCAGGCTGGATCGCCGAACGCCTGGAATCACAACACACCCGAGAGACCGACACGCCATGAATATCGCCCTGATCGCGCATGACCACCGCAAGGACGCGATGGTCGCACTTGCCCATGAATTCAAGGCGACGCTGGCCCGCCATACATTGATGGGCACCGGCACCACGGGTGGCCGCCTGCGCCAGGAATGCGGGCTCGAAGTCGAGCTCCTGCTGAGCGGACCACTCGGCGGCGATCTGCAGATCGGCGCCAGGCTGGCCGTGGGCGAGGTCGATGCCGTGATCTTCCTGCGCGATCCGATGACGCCGCAACCGCACGAACCTGACATCAACGCGCTGGTGCGCGCCTGCGACGTGCACGACGTCCCCTGCGCCACCAACGGCTCCAGCGCCCGCATACTGCTGGCACACCTGGCGGCGGCGCGCCCGGCCTGATCAGAGGCCGTCGATCGGCTCGCGCGCGGCAATCCAGTCCGCCGGCAGCAGAACCCCGGGGGCCAGCGCCACCAGGCTGCCGACGATCGCGCAGGTGGTGTCGCGGTCGCCGAGCCCGGCGACGGTGGACCACAGGGCAGCCTGGTAGTCGCCCAGGTGACGTGCCGCGCACCACAGCGCGAACGGCACCGTGTCCGACGACAGCACACGGCGCCCGCTGCCCAGCCGCGCGGCAGCCTCGGTGACCGGCGTCGCCAGCGAAAGCAGCGCCGCGCGCTGCAGCACCGTACGCGTGTCGCCGGCTGGCGTCATGGCCAGCACCCGCTCGAACAGCAGTTCGGGCCGGCGCGTGCCGTTGGCAATCCAGGCGGCCGCCAAGGCAACGGCCACGGCACCCGCCTGCCCGTCCGGGTGTGCGTGCGTGACCTCGGCAGCGCGCGCCGCCTCGCGCGCCGCGCGTGCAGGATCGTCGGCGAAGTAGGCGCCAACCGGCGCGGCACGCATCGCGCCGCCGTTGCCCATCGAGCCGGCACCTTCGAAGACGGCCCTGGCGGCACGCGACCAGTGCTCGCCCGCCGCGATCCTGGCCAGGATCTGGTGCGCGCCGGCACCATAGCCACGCGCAGGTTCGCGCAGGTAGCGCGTTCCCAGCCGGTGTGCGAGCGCGTCCTGGTCGATGCGGCCGTGCTCGGACAGCACCTCGATCACCGCCATCGCCATCATCGTGTCGTCGGTGACCCGCCACGGACCACCCGGCAGTTCGCGCCGCTGCAGTTGCGCGCGCACCTGTCCGGGGGGACCGTCAAAGCGATCGCCGAAGGCATCTCCCAACGAAAGCCCGGCCAGCGAGCGGCGCGCCCGTTCCAGATCTGCATGGCATGCCTGGATGCCGCTCACCACCGCCCCTGCCGGGTGGGCGATCGCGGCACGGCGGCGGATGACAGTCGGCTGGACATGGGCTTGGCCTGGACGTAAGTGCTTGCCCATGCACTATCCGCGGGCGCCAGACTGCCTGCAAGGCGCCAAATGGCGGCAGCTGCGCAGCAAGATGTCATGCAAGGCCCTGCCGGACCTGGCCTGCGGGCCGGCGCGCCGACAGTCACCGGGTGCGGACTGGGGTGCGCACCGCGGACGCGCTAACATGGGGCTCGATCCAGCGAACACCGGGGAGAAGTCGCCATGCCACGTCAGCGCGCATCATCCGGGTACCGCGGCCGTGCCGGCGTCGCGACGCTGCTGGCGTGGCTGCTGGCAGCCGCCGCCCTCCTGGCGCCGCCGGGCGCCGCGGCCTACAACCTCACTCCGATCTACGAAGAGACCCAGGATCAGCTGGGCGGGCCCGGCAGCACCGGCGTGCCATTCTTTCTGCGCCCGATCATCGAGCGCGTGCTCGACCAGTTCAGCGACCCTGCCCACGAGGCCTTGACGGCGCGCATGTTCGGCTGCACCGAGGCTTTCGTCGACTGCGGCGACAATCCCGAAAACGCCGTTCCGCAAGGCGTGCTCGACGGCCTGCGCTGGAACGACAACCCCATCTTCCGCCTGGCAAGCAAGTCGAGGCGCTGCCCGGCCGCCGCGAGACCGGACTACTACCTGGACCTGGACTCGGATCCCCTGTGCTGGGTCACCCTGTTCTATGACGCCGAGAAGCGTGCCAGCGCGCGACCCGGCGAGCACTTCTCCGGCAACACCGACGCGACGCCGGTAGCGCTGCTCTACCGCGTCCATTTCGGCGATCTGCAGTTCTTCCACGCCATGGCCTCGTGGGACGGCGAAGCGGCCGCCGTCACGCACGCGCACGTGCTGGCGTGGCTCGAATTGACCTACCGCGTCAACGACGGCGAAATTGCCGATCTCGACGCCCCGATCAGCGAACGGATCCCGGCCCTGCGTGACGTGTTCGGCCGCAATGGCTTCAGCGTCCGCTCGCTGTTCGTCCCGCAGTCGCATCAGCATGGCGCGAACGCCGACGCGCTGGTGCGCGACATGGCGCTGGGCTCGCTGCTGCACACCATCGAGGACAGCTGGTCGGCGGCACACGTGCAGCGCGACCCGGCGAGTGCCGGCCGTGGCTGCGGCGAATTCGCGGTCAGCGCGGTGCCCGGCCGGATCATCACCTTCCATGCCTACAACCACCAGGACAGCAACAAGCACAAGACGCGCGACAGCTCGGATACTGCCGAGAGCCAGCTTCACGAGGCGGCGCCGGTGGTGGCGGCGGGGCACCTGGTGTTGACGCTGCTGCAGCAGCACCTGCCCTGGGCGGATGCCGCCGCCTACTTCCAGTGCCTGATGGAGATCGGCGACCCCGCGGCGCCGGCGGGGCCCGGCGACTACGCGCGCTAGCAGCCACGGCTACTTGATCGGCTGCTTCTCCAGCTTGCGCGCCAGCGTGCGCCGGTGCATGCCCAGGCGGCGGGCCGTTTCCGAGATGTTGAATCCGGTCTCGACCAGGGTCTGGTGGATACGCTCCCATTCGAGGGTCTTGATCGAGGTGGTACGGCGGCTCAGCTCCACGGCCGGATTGCCGGCGACCTGGGCAAACGCTGCCTCGATGTCGTCGGTATTGGAGGGTTTGGCCAGATACTGGCAGGCCCCCAGCTTGACCGCCTCCACTGCCGTCGCGATGCTGGCGAATCCGGTCAGTACCACGATCAGCATGTCGGGGTCGTGGCGATGCAGGTGCTGCACGCAGGCCAGGCCGGATGCCTCGCCGTTGAGTTTCAGATCCACCACCGCATGCCCGGGATGATGGCTGGCCAGCACGCTCACGACCTCCTCCAGCCGCGTGGCATGCAGCACGCGGTAGCCGCGCCGCTCGAGCGAGCGACCCAGCGTGCGCGCGAAGGCGTCATCGTCCTCGATCAGCAGCAGCAGACGCTCAGGCGGCATGTCCAGCCTCCGTCAACGCGATGCTGGCAAGCGGCAGGCGTATCCGCACCTCCGCCCCACCCTGCGGCAGATTGCAGGCCTCGACGGCGCCTCCCAGGGTGTGCGCCACGTTGACCACCAGGAACAGTCCGAGGCCACCGCCAGGGCGCCCTTTGCTCGATTGGTAGGGTTTGCCGAAGTGCGCCAGCATGCCGGGCAGGAAACCGGGGCCGTGGTCGCGCACCGCGATGCAGAGCTCATCGCCGGTACGCACCGCTTCCAGGATCAGACCTTGCGGCGAGGCTTCGAAGGCGTTGTCCAGCACGTTGCTGATCATCTGCCGCAGGGCCGCGTCGGCCACCACCGCCAGCGCATCACCCAGGGCAGACCGGTATTCGAGCGCAGCGCCGGTCCTACGGGCGCGCCAGTCCGCCACCACGCCATCGAGGAAGGCCTGCAGGGTGGTCGGCTGTGCCGCCTCGCCGCGTGCCTCGCCGGCCGACAGCAGGATGCCGCTGACGATGCTCTTGCAGCGCAGCAGCTGCGCTTCCATCTCGGCGATCTCGGCATTCAGCTCCGGATCCTCGGCGAGCTTCGGCATGCGCCGCCAGTCGCCCAGGATCACCGACAGCGTCGCCAGCGGTGTGCCGAGTTCATGCGCGGCACCGGAAGCCAGCAGGCCCATGCGGATGATATGGTCCTGCTCGGCGGCACGCTGGCGCAGCAGGGCCACGCGCGCGTCGCGCCGGCGCAGGTTGGCCTGGATCCGGCTCATGAACAGCACCAGCAGTCCGGCATTGAGCGCGAAGCTCAGCAGCATGCCCTGGATGTAGCGGCTGGCCAGTCCTTGGTGCGGATCAGGCGGCCATGCCAGCGGTCGCGAGAACAAGGCCAGCACGCACAGGCAGGCCAGGATGATGCCCGCCAGGCTCAGGCTGAGCCGCGACTCGAGCAGCACCGTGCCCAGGATCACCTGCAGCAGGAACAGCGAGACGAAGGGATTGGTGGTGCCCCCGGTGAAGTAGAGCTGGGCGCCGAGCAGGGCCACATCGACCAGCAACGAGACAAACAGCTCGCGCTGCGTCACCTGGCCGCGTTCCCGCCAGCGCAGCAGGCTGGCAATGTTGAATGCGATCTGGCAGATCAGCACCTCGAGCATCGGCGGCAAGGGCAGCTGGATGCCCATGCCGAGCACCACCACGCTGATCGTCACCAGCTGACCCAGCACCGCCAGCCAGCGCAACTGGATCAGCTGCAGCATGTTGCGATGGCTGGCAATGGACGCCAGTCGGCCGGACCCGCCGGCGTCGCCGGAGGACGGCCGCCTGATGATCGTGGCATCAATCGCGAATGCGCTCCCCTGTTGCGGGGTATCCATGCAGGCCTTCCTGTCCGTGCGGCGCAGGCGATGCGCCGGCTTGTCCGAGTCCCTGTACCCGCCACCACCCCAGCGCCGCCATGGCGGCCAGGGCAAACCAGGTGAGTGCGTAGCCAAGATGGTCATTGGGAAAGTCGACCACCGTCAAGCCGCCCACCGGGACCGCAGTCGGCGCAGCGCGCACCAGGCGCTCGCCGTCGTCCGGCGGCGGCGCGGTCCGGTCAGCCGCCGCGTCCGCGTCGACCAGGAAGGGTGCCACCGCGTGCAGGCCGCGCACCGCCGCGATGGCGGCCACATCGTTCGAGTACCAGCGGTCGGCGGCCGGCTGGTTGCGACGCAGGAAGCTGCCGCCAGTGCGCGGCACACGCAGCAGTCCGGTCACGGTCACCGGCCCGGGCAGCGCGGCAAGGTCCGGCGCGCCCTTCACGCGGGTGGCCACAAAGCCGCGGTTGACCAGCACGATGCCGCCCGCCTCCAGCTGCAGCGGCACCAACTGCCAGTAGCCACTGCCCAGCACGCTCGTTCCGGCCACCAGGGTGTCGCGATTGGCGAGCCAGGTGCCGTGCAGACGCACATGACGGTATTCCTCGGCCCGTGCCAGCTCCGGCGACCAGCGCGCCAGCGCTGGCAGGTCCTGGGGCGGGGCATGGACGCGGCTTTCGACGCGTGCGATCAGAGCGCGCTTCCACGCCAGACGCGCCAGCTGCCAGTTGCCCAAGAGCAGCAGCACGGCCACCGTGGCGGCTCCGGCCAGGTGGATGCGCCAGCGCGTCCACGACTGGCGTTCCGCTTTCGGCATCACCGGCGTCCTGCCGCGCTCAGGGCATCTCGTGCATCTGGTGCATGGTCGGCATCATGTTGTGGTTCATGTGGTACATGACCCACAGCGAGCCGCTCAACGTGATCACCACCAGCGCGGCAGTGAACAGCAGCGCCAGCAGGCTCCAGCCGCCCTCGGCCCTGGCGTTCATGTGCAGGAAATACACCATGTGCACCACGATCTGCACCGCCGCCAGCGACAGCAGCGCGAGCGAAGCCCATGCCGGATCGGCGATGACATGGCCCATCACCAGCGCAAAGGGAATGGCGGTCAGGATCACCGACAGCACGAAGCCGGTGGCGTAGCCGCCCAGCGTGCTGTGGGGCGCGCCGCCGTCGTGGTCCGCGTCATGGCCGTCGGCGGCGTGGTGTTCGTGGTGCGCGCTCATGGCAGCACTCCCATCAGGTAGACGAAGGTGAAGACGCCGATCCACACCACATCCAGGAAGTGCCAGAACATCGACAGGCACATCAGGCGGCGGCGGTTGGCGGCCGTCAGGCCGTGCCGGGCCAACTGCACCATCAGCGTGAACAGCCAGACCATGCCGAAGGTCACGTGCAGGCCGTGGGTGCCGACCAGGGTGAAGAAGGAGGACAGGAAGGCGCTGCGCTGCGGACCCGCCCCCTTTTCGATGAGTTCGGCGAACTCGCCCAGTTCCAGGGTCAGGAAACCGGCACCGAACAGGGCCGTCACCGCCAGCCAGACCAGCGTGGCGCCGACCCGCTTGCGCTGGCTTTCCAGCATGGCGAAGCCGTAGGTGATCGACGACAGCAGCAGGAAGGTGGTGTTGAGGGCGACCACCGGCAGATTGAACAGCTGCGCGCCGGTGGGGCCAGCGGCATAGTTTCGACCCAGCACCGCATAGGCTGCGAACAGGCAGGCGAACAGCAGGCAGTCGCTCATCAGGTACAGCCAGAAGCCCAGCAGCGTGCCGTTTTCCGGATGGTGGTGGAGCACGTGGAAACGCGTGCGGTCCACGCTGCCGCCGGAGGGATGGCCGGCCGCGGCCGTTGCAAGCGGCAGTTGTCCCGCGGTGGAGGCGATGGAATCAGACATGTTGGGCAAGCATCCGGGTGCGCTGGTCTTCGGTGCGGATCACGTCTTCCGCGGGAATGTGGTAGTCACGGTCGTAGTTGAAGGTGTGCACGATGATCGCCGTCAGCATCGCGACGAAAGCGAGCGCGGCCGGGATCCACATGTGCCAGATCAGCGCGAAGCCGCATGCCGCCGAGAGCGCGGCGATGACAAAGCCGGCGCCGGTGTTCCTCGGCATGTGGATGGGCACGAAACCCTCGAGCGGCCGCACGTAGCCATGCCGCTTCATGTCGGCCCAGGCATCGCTGTCGTGCACCATCGGCGTGAACGCGAAGTTGTAGTCGGGCGGCGGCGACGCAGTCGACCATTCGAGGGTGCGGCCACCCCAGGGGTCGCCGGTATGGTCGCGCAGCTCCTCACGCTTCTGCCAGCTGACCACCAGCTGGACCAGGAAGCAGCCGATGCCGAGCGCGATCAGCACGGCGCCGGCGGCGGCCACCTGGAACCAGATCTGCAGCGAGGGATCGTCGAAATGATTGAGCCGGCGTGTCACGCCCATCAGTCCCAGCACGTAAAGCGGCGTGAACGCGACCCAGAATCCGACCAGCCAGAACCAGAACGAACGCTTGCCCCACACCGGATCGAGACGGTAGCCGAAGGCCTTCGGGAACCAGTAGTTGATGCCGGCCATGCAGCCGAACACCACGCCGCCGATGATCACGTTATGGAAGTGCGCAATCAGGAACAGGCTGTTGTGCAGCACGAAGTCGGCCGGCGGCACGGCCAGCATGACGCCGGTCATGCCGCCGATCACGAAGGTCACCATGAAGCCCACCGTCCACAGCATCGGCACCTCGAAGCGGATGCGGCCGCGGTACATGGTGAACAGCCAGTTGAAGATCTTGGCGCCGGTCGGGATGGAAATGATCATGGTGGTGATGCCGAAGAAGCTGTTGACGCTGGCGCCCGACCCCATGGTGAAGAAGTGGTGCAGCCATACCAGGTAGGACAGGATGGTGATCACCACCGTCGCGTAGACCATCGAGCTGTAGCCGAACAGTTTCTTGCCGCAGAAAGTGGCAACGACCTCCGAGAACACGCCGAACACCGGCAGCACCAGGATGTAGACCTCGGGGTGGCCCCAGATCCAGATCAGGTTCACGTACATCATGGCGTTGCCGCCGAGCTCGTTCGTGAAGAAGTGGGTGCCGGCGTAGCGGTCCAGCGAAAGCAGGGCCAGGGCCGCGGTGAGCACGGGGAAGCTCGCGACGATGAGGATGTTCGAGCACAGCGCGGTCCAGGTGAAGACCGGCATCTTCATCAGCGTCATGCCCGGGGCGCGCATCTTGACGATGGTCGTGATCAGGTTCACGCCCGACAGCAGCGTTCCGACCCCCGCGATCTGCAGCGACCAGATGTAGTAGTCCACCCCCACGTCCGGGCTGAATTCGATGCCCGACAAGGGCGGGTAGGCGAGCCAGCCGGTGCGCGCGAATTCGCCGACGAAGAGCGAGATCATCACGAGCACGCCGCCGAACACCGTCATCCAGAAGCTGAAGTTGTTGAGCCACGGAAACGCCACGTCGCGCGCGCCGATCTGCAGCGGCACGACGAAGTTCATCAGGCCGACGACGAAGGGCATCGCGACGAAGAAGATCATGATCATCCCGTGCGCGGTGAAGATCTGGTCGTAGTGGTGCGGCGGCAGAAAACCATGTGAGCTGCCGAAGGACACGGCCTGCTGGGCGCGCATCAGCACCGCGTCGGAGAAGCCGCGCAGCAGCATGACGACGCCGAACACCATGTACATGATGCCGATGCGCTTGTGGTCGATCGAGGTGACCCAGTCGCGCCACAGCGGCCCCCAGAGGCGGAACCGGGTCAGCGCGGCCAGCACCGCGAGGCCGCCCAGGGCAACCGCGACGAAGGTGCCGACGAGGATGGGCTCGTGGATCGGGATCGCGTCCCAGCCGAGGCGGCCGAGGAGCAGGGTCTGCAGGTTCGAGGGCTCGCCCATGCTCAATGCCCCATCGCGTTCATGCACATCGCCCCGGCGCCGAAGCAGCCGCCGACGATGCGGTCGAAGAGCTCGGCCTGGACGTCGCCGAAGCGCTGCACCGGCACGCGCACGCTGGGTTGGACCAGGTCCTTGTAGGCCGCGTCGTCGAGCCGGGCCGACCCCGATTTCGCGCTTTGCACCCAATGCTCGAAATCCGCTTCGCTCAGGCCGCGAAACTGGAAATTCATGTCGGAAAACCCGGCGCCGCTGTAATTGGCCGAGAAGCCCTGGTAATTGCCGGCCTTGTTGATCACGGCGTTCAATTGGGTCTGCATGCCTGGCATCGCGTAAATCTGGCCGGCCAGGGCCGGAATGTAGAAGGAATTCATGACCGAGGAGGCAGTGATGTTGAAATGAATCGGCCGGTCGACCGGTGCCGCCAATTCATTGACGGTCGCGATGCCTTGTTCGGGGTAGATGAAGAGCCATTTCCAGTCGAGCGCGACGACGTCGACCACGAGCGGCCGGGAGTCGGCGGGCAGCGGCCGCGCCGCGTCGATGCGGTCGAGGCGGCGGTACGGATCGAGCGTGTGGGTGCTGATCCAGGTGATCGCGCCCAGCGCGATGATGATGAGCAGCGGCGCGGTCCAGATCACCAGTTCGAGCGTGGTCGAATGGTCCCACTCGGGGTCGTAGGCCGCTGACTTGTTGGATTGGCGATAGCGCCAGGCGAAGAACAGCGTCAGCAGAATCACCGGCACGATGATCAGCAGCATCAATACCGTCGAGACGACGACGAGATGACCTTGCTGGGCCGCAATATCGCCCGACGGTTTTATGACAACCGTGTCACATCCGGTCATGAAAACCGGCAATGTCAGCAGCAGCAATGAAGCGAGCCGACGCGAAGTTCTTGTTCGGTGCATGGCGCGGGGCCGGATACTCGAAAGACGAAAGGCCGAGAATCTACCTTCATTTCCTAGGGTTGACCACTAGAACCCCTCACTTGCACCGACAATATTCTTCCGGTAGGCGCGACCGCGCAACACCGTGAGTTCCAGATCGGAAGACAAAAGACATGTCAAGCATGACCGCGACAAATTCAGGGGTTCCCGCGATGCCTGGCGCCGCAAGCGCGGGGCGCCGCCATTCCTCGCACATCGCACCGGGCGAGATCGCGATCGGCGTCGTCATCGGCCGCGCCTCCGAGAACTTCGACTTCTTCGTCTACGGCATCGCCTCGGCGCTCATCTTCCCGAGCATCTTCTTCCCCTTCCTGAGCCAGCTCGAAGGCACGCTCGCCTCGTTCGCGATCTTCTCGTTCGCCTTCATCGCCCGGCCCTTCGGCACCCTGGCGTTCATGGCGATCCAGCGCCGCTGGGGGCGCGAGGCCAAGCTCACCGTGGCGCTGTTCATGCTCGGCAGCTCGACCGCCGGCATCGCCTTCGTCGCTCCCTATTCCACCCTGGGCATGGGCGCGATCCTGCTGCTCGCGGTCTTTCGCATCGGCCAGGGCATCGCGCTCGGCGGCTCCTGGGACGGCCTGCCTTCGCTGCTCGCGCTGTCGGCGCCGGAGCGCCGCCGCGGCTGGTACGCGGCGCTGGGCCAGCTCGGCGCGCCGGTGGGCTTCGCCATCGCGGCCGGTCTCTTCGCCTTCCTCTACTCCAGCCTGACGCCGGCTGACCTCTTCGAATGGGGCTGGCGCTATCCGTTCTACTGCGCCTTCGCGATCAACGTCGTGGCGCTGTTCTCGCGCCTGCGCCTGCTCTCCAGCCCCGAATACGCCGAACTCCTCGACGAGCGCGACCTCCAGCCTTCTGGCGCCGGCCAGATCGTGAGCAAGCAGGGCGGGGTGCTCCTCATCGGCGCCTTTGCCGCGCTCGCCAGCTTCGCGCTGTTCCACATCGTCACGATCTTCCCGCTGTCGTGGATCAACCTGTTCTCGCACCAGACGATCAGCGAGTTCCTCGTCGTCCAGATCATCGGCGCCGGGCTAGGTGCCGTCGGCATCGTCGCCTCGGGCCTGATCGCCGACCGCTGGGGCCGCAAGCGCACCCTGGGCGCGCTGGCCGTGTTGATCGCCCTCTTCGCGCTCTTCGCCGAGCCACTGCTCAACGGCGGCACCTCGGGGCAGGACGCCTTCATCCTCATCGGCTTTGCCCTGCTGGGGCTGTCCTACGGCCAGTCGGCGGGCGTCGTCAGCGCCCGCTTCGAGCCGCAGAACCGCTATACCGGCGCCGCGCTCACGACCGATTTGTCGTGGCTCATGGGCGCGGCCTTCGCACCGCTGGTCGCCCTCGGCCTGTCAAGCTATTTCGGCACCCTGGCCGTGACCGGCTACCTGCTTTCGGGCTGCATCGCCACGCTGGTGGCCTTGCGTGTGAACCGCACGCTGGCCGCGCGCCAGAGCTGAGTCGCCAAGGCGCGGGCGCGGTTCGGATCCGCGTTCCAGCGTGCCGGCGCGGCGCGCCTCGCCCATGGCCCGCCGGTCAATAGAACGGGATGAGCCCAGGCGGCTTTGGGGGCCGCGCAGCGCCCGGCTTCAGCGCAGGCGTGGCGGCGGCGGGCCGCGACTCGGCGGCCGTGGCTGCGGCGGCGCCGTCGCGGCCCTTTCGGGCCTGATCTGCGGCGGGCTGCGGCGGTCCGGGCGGGGGGCTCCGGTCCGCTGTCCTGGGGGCCGCGATCCCGGCAAGCGGGGTCGCAAGGGGCGCCGCCGGTAACACCTGGGTTGCCGGGGTTGCCTGGGTTGCCTGGGGTGCCTGGACAGCCGGCGCTTCGTGCGCGCCGCCGCTCGGCCCGGCTTGCCGGGGCTCGATGATGGGCGCGGCCACCGGGGGGGCAACCGGCGGCGGGGCCGCCAACGGACGCGCCGCGTCGACGGTTTCCGCAAGGGGCCCATTGCGCAGAGCCGGGGCCGGGGTTCGGGCCGAGGCGAGCGGCGGACGCCTCGGCACCGCTGTCACCGGTTCCCGCGCTGCGATGCGCGGCAGCGGCCGCGATTCGCGTCGCGTAACGGGAGGAGCGGGCGCAGCCGCCGGTGCCCGACGTAGCGGCGGCGCGGATGCAGGGAAGGCCTCCGGCACGGGCGCAGGTGCTGGCGCAGCCCGCAGCGCCGGCGGAGCCTCGACCTTCGCCCGAACCGCGGTTGCCGGCACCGCCTTCGACGACACCACGAGGCCGGCGGACGGCATCGCGCCCGGCACCGAAGCCGGCGCCCGCAGCAGGAACACCGCGACCGCGCCAAGAACGACGGCCGCCCCTACCGCCCCTACCGCCCCTACCGCCGCTGGAGCCCGGGCCCGAGAGCGCATCGCCGCAGGCGGCAGCGGCAGCGGCAGCGGCAGCGGCAGCG
>JAGWIJ010000123.1 GCA_028873535.1 Pseudomonadota bacterium | reverse complement strand
GCGCTCGACGCGATTGGCAGCAGCCAGGGTGGCCTGGTCCGCCTGCAGACGGCGCAGGTCGGTGGCCAGCTGTTCGCCAAGGCTCTTCTCGCGCTGCAGGTCGACGAACAACCGGCGCGCGCGGTGCTGGGTGTTCACCACGGCAATCGCGCACAGCATCACCAGCGCGAACAGCGCGAGGTCCAGGCGCTTCACTGCAGGGCCACCGCAGTGCGCTCGGCAACGCGCAGCACGGCGCTGCGCGCGCGCGGGTTGCGCGCCAGCTCCTCGGCGCCCGCGAACACGGCGCGACCGACCGCGCGCAATGGCGGCAGCGGACGGTCGTCCTCGCGGATCGCCAGCCCGGGCGGCAGCTCGGGCGGCCGCGAATGGCGCGCGATGAACTGCTTGACGCGACGGTCCTCGAGCGAATGGAAACTGATCACCGCCAGCCGTCCGCCGGCGCGCAGCCCTGCCAGCACCTGCGGCAGCACCGCATCGAGCTGTTCGAGCTCGCCATTGATCTGGATGCGCAGCGCCTGGAAGGTGCGCGTGGCCGGATCGATGCCCGGCTCGCGGCGCGGCTGGGCCGCGGCCACCACCGCCTGCAGCGCGCGCGTGCGGACCAGCGGCGCCTGGGCGCGTGCCGCAACGATGGCGCGCGCGATGCGCAGCGCGTGACGCTCTTCGCCGAATTCGCGCAGGACCCGGACCAGCTCATCCAGATCCACGCGCGCCAGGTATTGCGCGGCGCTTTCGCCGCGGCTGGTGTCCATGCGCATGTCGAGCGGACCGTCCTGTCGGAAGCTGAAACCGCGCGCCGGCTCGTCCAGTTGCGGCGAGGACACGCCAAGATCGAGCAGCACGCCGTCGACGCCCTCCGGCGCCAGCTCGCGCACCACCTCGCCGAGTGCCGCGAAGGCCTGGTGCCGGATGGCAAAGCGCGCGTCGCCAGCCAGGTCGCGCGCGGCCATCACGGCCTCGGGGTCACGATCGAAGGCCAGCAGCCGGCCATGCGGACCCAGCGCCGCGAGCAGGGCGCGACTGTGACCGCCACGCCCGAATGTGCCATCGACATAGATGCCGTCGGGCCGCACTGCCAGCGCTGCCAGCACTTCCGCGAGCAGGACCGGCTGATGCCGGGCATGGCCTGCTTCCTCGGCGGACACTAGAACACCAGACCTTCGAAAGCCGCCGGCAGGGTGGCCGGATCGAGCTGTCCGAATTCGGCGAACTGCCGGTCCCAGGCCTCGGGTTGCCACAGCTTGAAGAACTCGCCCTGGCCGAACATCATCACGTCGCGCTCGATGCCGGAGAGCTTGCGCAGGGTCGGTGCAATCAGGATGCGACCAGCCGAGTCCATCTCCACCTCGTCGGCGTGACCGACCAGCAGTTGCTGGATGGTGGAGGCGCGCGGATCCATGCCCGCAGCGGCCATCACCCTGCGCGCCAGCGGCTGCCAGGTCTCGTGCGGATAGAGCAGCAGGCAGCGATGCGGGTGCGCGGTGACCACGACCCGTCCTCCCCCTTGCGCCTGGATCTCCTCCCGATAGCGCGTGGGGATCGCCAGACGCCCTTTCGCATCCAGGCTGATCGCCGAAGCCCCTTGAAACACCCATCACACTCCGGGGGTCACTGACCCCGCCGATGCCCACGCCAGGGGTCTGCGACCCCACCAATTCCCACAAATGCCCACTTCGCCCCACTTTACGGCAAAGAATGCACCCGGTCAAGCCGAACCGCAGCGAATTTCCTTTGTCAACAATCGCTTGCGCCACGCTGGCGAGGCCCTGCGCAAGACCTGACAGGCGCAAAAAGGACCGCTGAATCAGCTTGTTGGCTTAAGGTAAAGGCAGCCCCCATCGGGCGCCATGGCGCCGGAGCGGCGTGGCTGGGCACTTCGCTCCCCGGCCGGGCGGCAAGGAAGTGGTGAAGCCGGCCTGTAAGCCGGGTTCTGTCGAGGACAGTCATTCCTCTAGGCGACCGGTTGCCCGGTCGCTCAAGCAACCTACCCGGGAACCGCGCGAGCCACGCGATCGTTCCCCTATTTGGTCTTGCTCCGGATGGGGTTTGACATGCCGCTTGCGTTGCCGCTTGCGCGGTGCGCTCTTACCGCACCTTTTCACCCTTGCCGTCGGACCGCGAGGTCCGCTTGGGCGGTCTGAGTCTCTGTATCACTTTCCATGGCCTCGCGGCCTCCGGCCGTTAGCCGGCATCCTGCTCTATGGAGCCCGGACTTTCCTCCCCGGTGACAAGCACCGCGGCGACTGTCCAGCCGACTTCACCGGACACTAGTCTAACAGACGCCAGCCCACCGTCTCGCCGGCACGCAGCGGCACCAGCGCGACGCCACCGCGTTCGAGCTGCTCCGGGACCGCCACCGTGTCCTCCACCAGGCTGATCCTGGTGGAATTGGGTGGCAGGCCATAAAAGGATGGTCCGGCCAGGCTCGCGAACGTCTCCAGATGCTGGAGGGCGTCAGCAGCGGCAAAAGCTTCGGCGTAGAGTTCGAGCGCGTTGCAGGCGGTGTAGATGCCGGCGCAGCCGCAGGCATGCTCCTTGAGCTGGCGTGCATGCGGCGCACTGTCGGTGCCCAGGAAAAAGCGCGGACTGCCACGCGTGGCCGCCGCGACCAATGCCTGACGATGCGTTTCGCGCTTGAGCACCGGCAGACAATAGTAGTGCGGCCGGAAGCCGCCCTGGAACAGCGCATTGCGGTTGTAGAGCAGGTGATGGGCGGTCAGCGTGGCCGCCACGCGATCCTCGCCCTGGCTCACGAAGCGGACGGCGTCGGCTGTGGTGATGTGCTCGACCACCACGCGCAGCGCGGGATGGCGCTCGAGCGCCGGCAGCAGCACCTGCTGCAGGAACACCCGTTCGCGATCAAAGATGTCGACTGCGGGATCGGTGACCTCGGCATGCACCAGCAAGGGCATGCCGCACTCGGCCAGGGCCGCGAGCACGGCATCACAACTGCGCAGGTCGCGCACCCCGGCATCCGAATGCGTGGTGGCCCCGGCCGGGTAGAGCTTGACCGCATGTACGAAACCGCTGGCGCGCGCGCGCGCGATCTCCTCGACGGTGGTCGATTCGGTCAGATACAGCGTCATCAGCGGCACGAAGGCGCTGCCCGCCGGCAGGGCCGCCAGGATGCGCTCACGATAGGCGGCGGCCGCCTGGACCGTGGTCACCGGCGGCTTGAGGTTGGGCATCACGATGGCACGGCCGAACTGGCGCGCGCTGTCGGCCAGCACGCCGCCGAGCAGGTCGCCGTCACGCAGATGCAGGTGCCAGTCGTCTGGCTTGATCAGGGTCAAGGTGCGTTTCATTTTCATCGCCAAAATGTTAGCACGGGTGTGAAGCGTGGCTGCCGCTGGCGGCGAAGCATCTGCACACCCGCCCGGGTCTTGCCATTGGCCCGTAATTGAATGGAAATAAGAACCATTCTTGTTTATACTTTCACCCAGGCAAGCACGATCCGGCCACGATGCCCGGGTCATGGCGCCCCGGCAGTGGGCCGGGATCGACAGCCGCTGGGGGGCGTAACGGAGGGACGACATCATGCAGGCAAAAGTCAGGGACCACGTCGTGCGCATCAGCCACATGGCCCCGGGAGAGTCCGGGGTGATCCTTGAGGTTGGACTGGACCCCGGCACCGACCGGCGCATGAACGAGGAAGGGGTGCGACGCCTGCAGGAACTGGGTTTCGTTCCGGGCGAGCGCATCACGGTGGTGCGGCGCGGTTTTCCCAGCGGCGACCCCCTGGCCGTGCGTGTCGGAACTTCGCTGTTCGCACTGCGGCGGGTCGAAGCATCGGCAATCAAGGTGGCACGCGGCTGATCACATCGATGACGGAACATCTTTCCGCGCCTTTCCGGGTCGCCCTGGTGGGCGCCCCCAACTGCGGCAAGACCGCACTGTTCAATCTGCTCACCGGCAGCCGGCAGAAAGTCGCCAACTACGCCGGCGTGACGGTGGAGCGCAAGGAAGGGCGTTTCCTGCTCGCGTCAGGCCGCGAAGTGCGCGTGCTCGACCTGCCCGGCGCCTACAGCCTGCATGCGGCCTCGCCGGACGAGGAGGTCACGCGCCAGGTGGTGCTGGGCGAGCGCCAGGACGAGGCACGCCCGGATCTGCTGATCTGCGTGGTCGATGCCAACAACCTGCGCCTGCACCTGCGCCTGGTGCTGGAACTGCGCACCCTGGGCCGGCCGATGCTGCTGGTGCTCAACATGATCGACGCGGCGCGCGACAAGGGTCTGGTCATCGACCGGCAAGGCCTGCAGGAGCGCGTGGGCATGCCGGTGGTGGAATGCGTCGCCATCCACCGCGGCGGTGCTGCCGACCTGCTGACCGAACTGGAACGCGAATCCGCCAACGGCCCCCCGCCCCCGGCTGAAGCCCCGGCCGCCGGCGGCTGGCACGACCCGAGCGGCCGCGAAGTGCGCGAGCGTCTGGCGCAGGTGCGCGAACTGGTGCGCGAATGCTGCGACGAAAGCCATGTTCATGAAGGCTGGCAGGCACGCATCGACGGCATCGTGCTGCACCCGGCCTTCGGCCTGCCGCTGCTGGCGCTGGTGCTGTTCGTGATGTTCCAGGCGGTGTTCACCTGGGCCCAGTTGCCGATGGACCTGATCAGGGACGGCATGGCCTGGCTTGCCGACGCCACGCGTGCCAGCCTGCCGGAGGGGCCGCTGCGCAGCCTGCTGGCGGACGGCGTGATCTCCGGTGCCGGCAATGTGCTGGTGTTCCTGCCGCAGATCCTGATCCTGTTCGCCTTCATCCTGGCGCTCGAGGACTCGGGCTACCTGCCGCGCGCCGCCTTCCTGCTCGACCGCCTGATGGGCGTGGCCGGACTGTCGGGCCGCGCCTTCATCCCGCTGCTGTCGAGTTTCGCGTGTGCGATTCCGGGCGTCATGGCCACGCGCACCATTCCCAACGCGCGCGACCGCCTCACCACCATCATGATCGCCCCCTTGATGACGTGCTCCGCGCGCATCCCGGTCTATGCGCTGCTGATCGCTGCCTTCGTGCCGGCACGGCGCATCGTCTGGGGCATCCAGCTGCAGGGACTGGTCATGTTCGGCCTGTACATGGCCGGGATCGTGGCCGGCCTGCTGGTGGCCGTGGTGCTGCGACTGAGCCGCAGCGCCAGTGCCAGCTACCAGCCGCTGCTGCTCGAACTGCCCACCTATCGCTGGCCGGCCTGGCGCAACCTGCTGATCGGCCTGTGGGAACGCATGCAGATCTTCCTGACCCGGGTCGGCACCATCATCCTGTCGCTGATGATCCTGCTGTGGTTCCTGAGCAGCTATCCGGCAGCACCGGTCGATGCCAGCGGCCCCGCCATCCAGTACAGCTTCGCGGGCATCATCGGTGGCTGGCTGGGCGTGGTGTTCGCGCCGATCGGCTTCAACTGGCAGATCGCGATCGCACTGGTTCCTGGACTGGCAGCGCGCGAGGTGGCCGTGGGTGCGCTCGGCACGGTGTATGCCCTGTCGGCCAGCGGCAGCGATACCAGCTCCGCGCTGGCCCCGATGCTGGCGCACTCCTGGAGCCTGCCGACCGCCCTATCGCTGCTGGCGTGGTACGTGTTCGCCCCGCAATGCGTGGCGACGCTCGGCGTGGTCAAGCGCGAGACCAACAGCTGGCGCCAACCCGCGCTGATGGCGGGCTACCTGTTCGCGCTGGCGTACCTGGGCTCGTTCGCCACCTTCCACACGGCGCGCTGGATCCTGGGAGCATAAGTCCATGCAGCAAGTGCTGATCGCCATTGCCGTGAGCTGGGCCAGCTGGCAGCTGTTCTCCAACCTGGCCCCCTGGCAGCAGCGCCGCCTGCGCGCTGCGCTGGCCCGCAGGCTCGACGGCAGGCTGCCGGCCGCCCTGGTCCACTACCTGCGGCCGCAGGCGCCACGCCTGGGCTGCGGCTGCGCCCAGGGCTGCACCGGGCTGCGCGGCGCTTCGGACGGCAGCAGCGGCTGAGCGGTTCCCGGCTCAAACTTGTTTACAACTTAGGCGTCCGGATTCTTCCCGGATCGCTAGAATTGCGCTTTGCGTCGGGAGGGCGCCATGGCGAAAGCCGGCGCCCGTCCAGTCCGGCTCGAGCCCACGCCCGGCATTCCCTACGCCCCACCAGAAAAGCAGGATCTTAGCCTTCCCATGTGGATCGTCGATATAGCGCTGCGCCGCCCGTACACCTTCATCGTGATGGCCCTGTGCATCCTGCTGGCCACTCCGCTGACCCTGCTGCGCATGCCGACCGACATCCTGCCCGAGATCAACATCCCGGTCGTCGCGATGGTGTGGCAGTACTCCGGCCTGTCAGCACAGGAAATGGGCAACCGCATCACCAGCGTGAGCGAGCGCGCGCTCACCACCCTGGTCAACGACATCGAGCACATCGAATCGCAGACCCTGCCGGGCGTCGCGGTCATCAAGATCTTCCTGCAGCCCAACGCCAGCGTGCCGGCAGCGATCGCGCAGACGGTGGCGATCGGCCAGACCCAGCTGCGCCAGATGCCGCCAGGGATCACGCCGCCGCTGGTGATCCAGTACTCGGCGTCGAGCGTGCCGGTGATCCAGCTCGGCATCACCCACCCGGCGATGTCGGAAAACGAGATCTTCGACACCGCCATCAGCTTCCTGCGCCCCCAGCTGGTGACCATTCCGGGCGCCGCCGTGCCCTACCCCTATGGCGGCCGCGCGCGCGTGGTGGCGGTGGATATCGACAACGATGCGCTGCTGGCGCATGGACTGTCGCCCGCCGACGTGGTCAGCGCGGTCGGCGCGCAGAACCTGATCCTGCCGTCGGGCACGGCCAAGCTGGGGGCGCTCGAACGCAACGTCTCGGTGGAGGGCTCGACACCCACCATTGCCGAGCTCAACGACCTGCCGCTGCGCACCCAGAACGGCGCCACCATCCGCGTGGGCGACGTCGCCTTCGTGCATGACGGCTCCTCGCCGCAGCAGAACGTGGTGCGCCAGGACGGCCACCGTGCCGTGCTGGTCTCGCTGATCAAGAACGGCGGCGCCTC
The DNA here is from genome assembly GCA_028873535.1 of Pseudomonadota bacterium. GTDB lineage: Bacteria > Pseudomonadota > Gammaproteobacteria > Burkholderiales > Ferrovaceae > CAIVHB01. The sequence goes on along the minus strand of JAGWIJ010000123.1, from coordinate 2,429 downwards.
GACGTTGTCGATCGTGAGCAACCTGTTCAAGCTTCTGCCGCAGGCGCTCGAGAGCCTGCCCAAGGGGCTCGAGATCCGGCCGCTGTTCGACCAGTCGGTGTTCGTCAAGGCCGCGGTCACGGGCGTGGCGCGCGAGGCCGTGATGGCCGCCACCCTGACCGCGCTGATGATCCTGCTGTTCCTCGGCAACTGGCGCAGCACGCTCATCATCGCCGTGTCGATCCCGCTGTCGATCTTCTGCTCGCTGATGGCCCTCAACGCCATGGGCGAGACCATCAACATCATGACCCTGGGTGGCCTCGCGCTGGCCGTCGGCATCCTGGTCGACGACGCCACCGTCACCATCGAGAACATCGAGCGCCACCTGCACATGGGCACGCCGCTGTACGAATCGATCCGCGACGGCGCAGGCGAGATCGCGGTGCCGGCGCTGGTGTCGACCCTGTGCATCTGCATCGTGTTCGTGCCGATGTTCATGCTGGCCGGCGTGGCCAAGTACCTGTTCGTGCCGCTGGCCGAGGCGGTGGTGTTCGCGATGCTGGCCTCCTATGTGCTGTCGCGCACGCTGGTGCCGACGCTGGCGCTGCTGATGATGCCGCGCACCACCGAGCATCATGCCGGCGGCGGGCTGATCGCCACGCTGCACCGCGCCTTCAACCGCGGCTTCGAATCGCTGCGCGGCGGCTATACCGCGCTGCTGGCCGTGCTGCTCGACCATCGGCGCCTGGCCGGCGGCGGCTTCCTGCTGTTCTGCCTGGCCTCCTGCCTGCTCTACACGGTGCTGGGCCAGGACTTCTTCCCGGCCGTCGACAGCGGCAAGATCCGCCTGCATCTGCGCGCACCGACCGGCACGCGCATCGAGGAAACCGCGCGCATCACCGACGCCGTCGAAGCGCGCATCCGCCAGCTGATCCCGGCCGACCAGCTCGAGACCGTGCTCGACAACATCGGCATCCCGGTGAGCTACATCAACCTGACCTACTCCAACTCCGGCGTGATCGGCACGCTCGATGCCGAAGTGCTGATGGCGCTGCGCGAGAACCACGACCCCACCGACGCGGTGGTGCGCCGGCTGCGCGAGGACCTGCCGAAGAGCTTTCCCGGCATCGAGTTCTACTTCCAGCCCGCCGACATCGTGAGCCAGATCCTGAACTTCGGCAGCCCGGCCGCGCTCGACGTGCAGTTCGTCGGCAACGGCATCGAAGCCAACTACCGCCTGGCCAACCAGCTCGCCAGGCAACTGCGCGCGCTGCCCGGCGCCGTCGACGTGCACGTGCTGCAGCGCCTCGACGAGCCCACCCTGGCGCTGCGCATGGACCGCACCAAGGTCCAGCAGGCCGGCCTGTCGGCCTTCAATGTCGCGCAGAACGTGCTGGTCAGCCTGTCGGGCAGCTTCCAGACCGCCCCGTCGTTCTGGCTCAACCCCAAGAACGGCGTGGTCTACAACGTCGCGATCCAGACCCCGCAGACGCGGGTCGGCACCCTCGACGACGTGATGCGGCTGCCGGTCAACGCGGGCAACGGCGTCACGCCGACCCAGGAACTCGGCAACCTGGTCGAGGCCCACCCCACCACCGAGATGGCCGTGGTCTCGCACTACGACATCCGCCCGGTGGTCGACCTGTACGTGAGCGTGGAAGGACGCGATCTGGGCAGCGTGGCCAAGGACGTGGACCACCTGCTCGAGCAGCTGCGTCCGCAGCTGGCGCGTGGCGCCCAGGTCAGGCTGCGTGGCCAGGCGCAGACCATGCGCAGTTCCTTCGTCGGCCTGGGCCTGGGGCTGGCAGGCGCCATCGTGCTGGTCTACCTGCTGATCGTGGTCAACTTCCAGTCATGGCTGGACCCCTTCATCATCATCACGGCGCTGCCTGCGGCGCTTGCGGGCATCGCCTGGATGCTGTTCCTGACCGGCACCACGCTGAGCGTGCCGGCGCTGACCGGCGCCATCATGACCATGGGCGTCGCCACCGCCAACAGCATCCTGGTGGTCGCCTTTGCACGCACGCGCATGGATGCCGGCATGACGGCACGCACCGCAGCGCTGGTGGCCGGCACCACGCGCATCCGGCCGGTGCTGATGACGGCCGCCGCCATGATCATCGGCATGATCCCGATGGCCCTCGGCCTGGGCGAAGGCGGTGAACAGAACGCGCCGCTCGGGCGCGCCACCATCGGCGGCCTGCTGTTCGCCACCGCCTCCACGCTGCTGTTCGTACCGCTGGTGTTCGCGGCGATCCACGAGCACATGGCGCGCCGCAAGGACGACGACCCGTCCGGCGGCAGCGATCCCGATCCGCATGCCCCGCGCAGCCCCGATGGCCGCGCGCTCACCGTCCAGGAGTCCTGATCCATGTCCGAAGAAGACTTCGAGTCCTCTGTCCCCCCCCAACCCAGCCCCGAGGTGCGCAGGCGCACCGTGCGCATCTCCG
>JAGWIJ010000122.1 GCA_028873535.1 Pseudomonadota bacterium | reverse complement strand
CCGTGCGCCACCAGCTGCGCGGAACCGACGCCCATGGCGACATGGCACGCCTGCTGCCCGAGGAAGCCTGGCACCCGCTGGAACGCGACGCCTCGTTGCCGCGCGCGCTGCTGCGCCGGCTGTCACTGCAGCTGCTGGCGCAGGCGCGCGCCGTGCATCTGGATGCCAACCTGGTGGCCCTGCTCGACCACAACCTGAGCGGCTTCAACGAGACCCTGGGCGGCTGCGAACGCATCGCCAACACCCCCCTGCCCTTCACCTATGCGGTGATCCTGCATCGCACGGTGTACCTGTACTGCATGCTGCTGCCCTTCGGCCTGCTCGACTCGATCGGCATCATGACCCCGGTGATGGTGGCCTTCGTGGCCTATACCTTCTTCGCGATCGAGGCGATGGCCGACGAGATCGAGAACCCCTTCGGCACCGATGCCAATGACCTGCCCCTGGACGGCTTGAGCCGTGACATCGAAATCGCCATGCGTGACCTGCTGGGCGAGAGCAGCCTGCCACCGCGGCTCGAACCGGTGGAGTTCCGGCTGAACTGAACGCGGCGCGATCAGCCGCTGTATACAAAAAAGGGCGCCACCCTGCGGTGGCACCTGTTTTTTGCGGAACCGCGCTCGATCAGCCCTGCTTGGCGATGATCTGGTCCTTGATCTTGTCGTACAGCGACTTCGGGATGATTTTCTTCTTCACCAGATCATCCTTGCCCTTGTAGGGACGGCCGGCAATGATCTTGGCGGCACGCTTGTCGCCGATACCAGGCAAGGCACCGAGTTCTGCGGCGCTGGCACTGTTGAGGTCGACCTGTGCACCCTTGGCAGCAGTCGCGGCAGCGGCGGGCTTGTCGGCGGCAGCCTTGTCGGCAGCCTGGGCCAGGCCCAGCGACAGGGCCAGGGTGAAGGCGGTCAGCAGCGGCATGATACGCATTCGTGAACTCCTCAAGGTCAGGTTGGAAACAACCTCAAGATGGTAGCACGCCGCTCGCCGGGAGCAAGGCGTGCGCCCTGCTCCCGCTCAGACAGGCTGCACGATCTTCTCGAACTGCATCACGCCGTTGGGGCATTCCATGCGCAGCGTGTCCCCGGGCGCCAGGCTGCCGTCGAGCAGACGCCTGGCCAGTGGATTCTCGACCTGGGCCTGGATCGCGCGCTTCAGCGGTCGTGCGCCATATACCGGGTCGAAGCCTGCAGCGGCGATCTCGCGCAGCGCGGCCTCGCCGATTTCCAGATGGATATCCTGTGCCGCCAGCCGCTTGACCAGACGTTCCAGCTGGATCCTGGCAATGGCCCGGACGTTTGCGTCGTCAAGGGCGTGGAACACCACCACCTCGTCGATGCGGTTGATGAATTCCGGCCGGAAGAAGTTCTTCACCTCTGCCATCACCGCGATCTTGACCAGGTTGTGCTCGTCGCCGGCCATCTGCTGGATGGTCTGCGAACCCAGGTTGGAGGTCATCACGATCACCGTGTTGCGGAAGTCCACCGTGCGCCCCTGGCCATCGGTCATGCGGCCTTCGTCCAGCACCTGCAGCAGCACGTTGAACACGTCGGGATGCGCCTTCTCGACCTCGTCGAGCAGGATCACCGAATACGGCTTGCGACGCACTGCCTCGGTCAGGTAGCCGCCTTCCTCGTAGCCCACGTAACCGGGGGGCGCACCAATCAGGCGCGCCACCGAATGCTTCTCCATGAACTCCGACATGTCGATGCGCACCATGTGGTCTTCGCTGTCGAACAGGAAGGTCGACAGCGCCTTGCACAGTTCCGTCTTGCCCACGCCGGTCGGGCCCAGGAACAGGAAGGAGCCATACGGTCGGTTGGGATCGGCCAGCCCCGAGCGCGAACGGCGGATGGCATCGGCAACCAGGCGCACCGCCTCGTCCTGCCCCACCACGCGCTCGTGCAGGCGGTCCTCCATCGCCAGCAGCTTGTCGCGCTCGCCCTGCATCAGGCGCGACACCGGAATGCCGGTCGCACGCGACACCACCTCGGCGATCTCTTCCGAGCCGACCTGGGTGCGCAGCAGCTTGAAGCCCTGCGCGCTGCCGCCGCCTGCCGGGGCGGCACTGCGGATCTGTGCCTCAAGCTGCGGCAGGCGTCCGTACTTGATCTCGGAGGCGCGTTGCAGGTCGCCGCGCCGCTGGGCGGCATCCATCTCGGCCTTGAGCCGGTCGACCTCCTCCATCGAGGCCTGGGTGCCCTGGACCTGCGCTTTTTCCGAATGCCACACCTCCTCGAGATCGGCGTATTCGCGCGACAGCTTGTCGATCTCTTCCTCGAGCAGCGCCAGACGCTTCTGCGAAGCCTCGTCCTGTTCCTTGCGCACGGCCTCGCGCTCGATCTTGAGCTGGATCAGGCGGCGATCGAGACGGTCCATCACCTCGGGCTTGGAATCGATCTCCATCTTGATGCGCGAGGCAGCCTCGTCGATCAGGTCAATCGCCTTGTCCGGCAGGAAGCGGTCGGTGATATAGCGGTTGGACAACTCGGCCGCGGCTACGATGGCGGGATCGGTGATCTCGACGCCATGGTGCACCTCGTATTTCTCCTGCAGACCACGCAGGATGGCAATGGTGCTTTCCACGCTGGGCTCGCCCACCAGAATCTTCTGGAAGCGGCGTTCCAGCGCGGCATCCTTTTCGATGTACTTGCGGTACTCGTCGAGGGTGGTGGCCCCCACGCAATGCAGTTCACCGCGCGCCAGCGCCGGCTTGAGCATGTTGCCGGCGTCCATGGCGCCCTCGGCCTTGCCGGCGCCGACCATGGTATGCAGTTCGTCGATGAAGACGATGGTCTGCCCTTCGTCCTGCGAGAGTTCCTTCAGCACGGCCTTGAGGCGTTCCTCGAACTCGCCGCGATACTTGGCACCGGCCAGCAGCGCTGCCATGTCGAGTGAGAGCAGGCGCTTGTTCTTCAGCGATTCCGGCACCTCGCCATTGATGATGCGCTGTGCCAGGCCTTCGACGATGGCGGTCTTGCCCACGCCGGGTTCGCCGATCAGCACCGGATTGTTCTTGGTGCGCCGCTGCAGGATCTGGATCACACGGCGGATCTCGTCGTCGCGGCCGATCACCGGATCGAGCTTGCCGCGCCGGGCCTGCTCGGTCACGTCCAGCGTGTACTTGCGCAGCGCCTCGCGCTGGCCTTCGGCAGCCGGATCCTCGACCTTCTGCTTGCCGCGCACGCTGTCGACGGCAGCCACGATGGATTCGCGCAGACCGCCGTGGTTGCGCAGCAGCTTGCCGGCCTCGCCCTTGTCCTGGGTCAGCGCCAGCAGGAACATCTCGGAGGCGATGTACTGGTCGCCGCGTTGCTGTGCCTCGCGGTCGGCGATATTGAGCAGGTTGGAGAGGTCGCGCGAGACATTGATCTCGCCGTTGTTGCCCTCGACCACCGGCAGCCGTTCGAGGGCCTGCTGCAGCGTGCCCTTGAGCGCCGGCACCGCCACGCCGGCACGCGCCAGCACCGAACTCAGGCCTTCTTCGCCGTCGATCAGGGCAAGCAGCAGATGCACCGGTTCGATGGCCGCGTGCGAGCGGCCGACCGCAAGGCTCTGGGCATCGGACAGGCCTTGCTGGAAGCGCGTGGTCAACTTGTCAAAGCGCATGGGAATGCAGCTCCAGTAATGGGTTCATGCAAGGCAGATGGGGGCGGCAGCAAGGCTATCAAGACCCGCCCGGGCCACTGCCGCAGGCCTGAAGCAAATCTTAGCGGCGGCGAACTACCGCGATATACTCCGGTCGATTACAGCCTCAGCCTGATGGACGGAGCCTTGTTGATGTATCCCCTTACCGCGGCCAAGCCGCCTCTCCCCGCCACGCGTGCCAGCCAGCGACGGCTGCTGCTCGCCGTCGTCGGCGGCGTGCTGCTGTCCGGGTGTGCCACCACGCACGGCCCCGCCAATCCCAAGGATCCCCTGCAGGGCATCAACCGCGGCATCTACAAATTCAATGACGTGGTCGACCGTGCCGTGCTCAAGCCGGTGGCCCAGGGCTACCGCTTTGTCGTGCCGCAGTTCGCGCGCATCGGCGTGCACAACTTCTTCTCCAACCTGAACGACGTCACGGTGACCGTCAACGACGTGCTCCAGGGCAAGGTGCGCCAGGGCGGCCACGACGCCCTGCGCTTCGCGCTCAATACCACCATTGGCCTGCTGGGCTTTGTCGATGTCGCCACGCGCGCCGGCTTCGAGAAGCACAACGAGGATTTCGGCCAGACCCTGGGCGTCTGGGGTGCCGGCCCAGGCCCCTATCTGGTGCTGCCCTTCCTGGGACCGAGCAGCGTGCGCGACACCTTCGGCATCATCGGCGACCTGCCGACCAGTCCCTACACGCGCTTCCAGCACGTCTCGGTGGCGCACCGCGATGAGGCCTACGGACTCAGCGCAGTGTCCACACGCGAGGGACTTCTCGACACCGGCGACATGCTGGAAGACGCCACGCTGTCCGGCGATACCTACAATTTCGTGCGCGATGCCTGGCTGCAGCGGCGCCAGAATCTGGTCTACGACGGCAACCCGCCGCCGGACCCGGACGAGAGCCTGGACGACGACCCAGCGGCGGCACCTGCGGCACCTGCAGCTCCGGCCAAACCGGGCGGCGCGCCGGCGCTGCCGCCGGCGGCTCCCGCAGCGGCGCGATAGTCAGCCCAGCGGCGCGCTCAGCGCGCTGCTGCGCGCGTGAACAGGTAGTCCTGGCGGATCAGGTTGCCGTGGTGGTAGACCGCTGTCAGCGCATCGAAAGCGGCACGCCACCGGCATGGCCGGCGAGCGCGGCATTCTCGCGTGCGTGTGCGAGCAGTTCCGCGCTGAGGTCGAGACCACTGGCGTGCGCACCGGCACGCGCCGCCGTGATCGCGACCACGCCGGAGCCGGTGCCGACATCCAGCACGCGCTCACCGGCAGCGATGCCGGCAAAGGACACCAGTTCCGCCGCCACTGGCGTGGTGAAGGTGGCGGTTGGCGCAAAGCTGGCCCACATCGCGCGCTGCGCCTGCTTGAAGCCCTCGAACGGATCGGTCGACATGACAGCTCCCGACAGGGATGGCGCGCTGTGCGTGTTCAGGGAGCGCGGAAGAAACCGAAGGTCTTGATGGTGAAGCCTTCGCGGAAATAGAAGCGGTGTGCCTGCTCGCGCTGGCAGCCCGAACTCAGCTGCACCACCACGCACTCGCGCGCCTTGGCCTCGGCCACCGCGAAGTCCATCAGCGCCTTGCCGACGCCTTTGCCACGCCCACCCGAATCCGCGACCAGATCATCGATGTACAGCACGCGCCCGCTGAAGGTGTTGAGCGTGAGCCGGAACATGCACACGCCGGCCACATCGCCATCGACCAGTGCAGCCACCATCTCGGCACCACCGGCAAAGATCTCGGCCATGCGCCCGGCATAGGGTTCCGGGATCTGCGGGCGCAACTGGCGGTGCACGGTCTCGGCGCGTGCCAGCAATTCGGCGTTGACGATCCTGCCACCGGCTTCGGCAATGCGGACGACTTCCATGGGGCTCTCTCCTGGCGCCTGGCGCGCCTTTCATTGTTGCCGGGAGCAGACCGCAGCCCCGGCGTGATCGGGGGGTCAGAGGTGGCGTGCGATCAGGGCGGCGATGGCATCACGCTCGGCAGCCACCACGTGCGGCTTGCTGCTCTGGGCGATGGCCGTGTCCGGGTCCTTGAGGCCGTGACCGGTCAGCGTGCACACGATGCTGCTGCCGTTGCGGATGCGGCCGGTCTTGAGGTCCTTGATCAGGCCGGCAAAACCGGTGGCCGACGACGGTTCGCAGAAGATACCTTCATGGCGCGCCAGCAGGGCCTGGGACGCCAGGATTTCCTCGTCGCTGCATTCGTTGAACCAGCCGCCCGACTCGCGCACGGCCGCCCACGCCAGGCTCCAGGACATCGGATGGCCGATGCGGATGGCGGTGGCGATGGTCTCGGGATTGTCGACCATGGCGCCACGCAGGAACGGCGCCGAGCCGGCCGCCTGGTTGCCGACCATCACCGGGCGCTTGCTGGCGCGCGCCAGGGGCGGGTGGTAGGGACACTGCCCCTGGCACAGGCCGCAGGCCTCGGTCTGCTGGCACACCGATTCGGAGTAGCCCATCCAGTGGGCGCTGATGTTGCCGGCATTGCCGACCGGCAGCACATGGTAGTCGGGCGCGTCACCCAGGGCTTCGATGACCTCGAAGGCGATGGTCTTCTGGCCCTGCAGGCGGAAGGGGTTGACCGAATTGACCAGCGCCACCGGCATCTGCGCCGACAGCTCCTGGACCAGACGCATGCCGTCGTCGAAGTTGCCCTGGATCTGGATCACGGTGGAGCCGTGCATCATGGCCTGGGCCAGCTTGCCGAGCGCGATCTTGCCTTCCGGAATCAGCACGAAGCAGCCGATGCCGGCGCGCGCCGCATAGGCCGCGGCAGACGCCGAGGTGTTGCCGGTGGAGGCGCAGATGATCGCCTTTGATCCGCTTTCGACGGCCTTGGTCACCGCCATGGTCATGCCGCGGTCCTTGAAGGAACCGGTGGGATTGAGCCCTTCGAACTTGGCGTAGATCCGGACTTCGCTGCCCAGGATGCGCGGCAGGTTGACCAGTTCGATCAGCGGGGTGTTGCCCTCGCCGATCGAGATGACCGGGGTGGCGTCGGTGACCGGCAGGCGGTCGCGGTACTTTTCGATCAGGCCGGAATAGCGCATGGGAGCAGGGACAGGGCAGGAAGATTGAAAGGGGGCAGGCGGAAGCTCACGCGTCCAGGCGTTCCAGGCGGATGCGCACCACCGGTGCGACGATGCTGGCGAGTGCCTCGACCTTGGCGATGGCCTCGACCATGGCCGCCTCGACGGTACGGTGGGTGAGGATGATCACGTCGACATGCACCTCGCCGGTCTCGGGCTGCCGCTGCAGCATGGCTTCGATGGAAATCGAGCGATCACCCAGGATGCGCGTGACATCGGCCAGCACACCGGGCCGGTCGAGCGCACGCAGACGCAGGTAGTAGGCGGTTTCGACCTCGCTGATCGGCAGCACCGGCAGGTCGGTCACGCGGTCCGGCTGGAAGGCCAGGTGCGGCACGCGGTGGTCGGGATCGGCCGTGTGGGTGCGCGTCACGTCGACCAGGTCGGCCACCACCGAAGATCCGGTCGGCTCGGCGCCGGCACCGGCACCGTAGAACAGGGTGGGCCCGACGGCGTCGCCCCGCACCAGCACGGCGTTCATCACGCCGTCGACATTGGCGATCAGGCGGCGTTCCGGGATCAGCGTGGGATGCACACGCAACTCGAAGCCCGCGCCCGAACGGCGGCAGATGCCGAGCAGCTTGATGCGGTAGCCGAACTCCGCAGCGTAGCGGATATCCTGCGCCGTCAGGCCGGAAATGCCCTCGGTATAGGCATGCTCGAAGCGCATCGGCACGCCGAAGGCGATCGCGGCCATGATGGTCAGCTTGTGCGCCGCGTCGATGCCTTCGATGTCGAAGGTCGGATCGGCCTCGGCGTAGCCCAGGCGCTGTGCCTCTGCCAGGGCATCGGCAAAGCTCGCGCCCAGGTCGCGCATGCGCGTGAGGATGAAGTTGCTGGTGCCGTTGATGATGCCGGCGATCCACTGGATGCGATTGGCGGTCAGGCCTTCGCGCAGCGCCTTGATGATCGGGATGCCGCCCGCCACGGCGGCCTCGAAGGCCACCATCACGCCGCGCTTGTGCGCCTCGGCGAAGATCTCGTTGCCGTGCAGCGCGAGCAGCGCCTTGTTGGCCGTGACCACGTGCTTGCCCTGGGCGATGGCACTCAGGATCAGGCTGCGTGCCGGCTCGATGCCGCCCATCAGTTCGACCACGATGTCGACGTCGGGCGCATCGACCACGGCCTGGGCATCGGTGCCCAGGCGGATCGCATCGCCGACGCGCCGGCGCGCCTTGGCGAGATCACGCACAGCGGCCGCCACCACGTGGATCTCGCGACCGGCGCGGCGCGCGATCTCCTCGCGGTTGCGCAGCAGGATGTCGTAGGTGCCGCCGCCAGCAGTGCCGAGGCCGAGCAGGCCAACGCGGATCGGGTTCATAGCAGGCCGTCCTTGCGGAACATGTCGCGGATGCCACGCAGCGCCTGGCGCGTACGCGCCTCGTTCTCGATCAGCGAAAAGCGCACATGGCCGTCGCCGTATTCGCCGAAGCCGACGCCCGGCGACACCGCCGCCTTCGACTCCGCCAGCATGTGCTTGAAGAATTCCAGCGAACCCATCTTGCGGTAGTGTTCGGGAATCCTGGCCCAGACGTACATCGAGGCCTTGGGGTTGTCGACCATCCAGCCGATGCCATGCAGTCCCTGCACCAGCACGTCGCGACGGCGCTGGTAGGTGGCGCGGATCTGCTCCACGCAGTCCTGCGGGCCTTCGAGCGCGACGATGGTCGCGACCTGGATCGGGGTGAACGTGCCGTAGTCGTGATAGCTCTTGATGCGGGCCAGGGCCGATACCAGCTCGGCATTGCCCACCATGAAACCGGCACGCCAGCCGGCCATGCTGTAGCTCTTGCTCATGGTGAAGAACTCGACCGCCACATCCTTGGCGCCCGGCACCTGCATGATCGACGGCGCCTTGTAGCCATCGAACACGATGTCGGCATAGGCCAGGTCATGCACCACGTAGATGCCGTATTCCTTGGCCAACGCAATCACGCGCTCGAAGAATTCGAGTTCCACGCACTGGGTGGTGGGATTGCTGGGGAAACACAGGATCAGCAGCTTGGGGCGCGGATAGGAGCCGCGCAGTGCCTTTTCGAGCTCATCGAAGAAGTCGACATCGTCGGCCATCGGAATGTGGCGGATGTCGGCGCCTGCGATCACCGGACCGTAGATGTGGATGGGATAGCTGGGATTGGGTGCCAGCACGATGTCGCCGGTGTCCAGCATCGCGGTCATGAGGTGGGCGATGCCCTCCTTCGATCCGATGGTGAAGATCGCCTCGTTGTCGGGATTGAGATCGACGTCGAAGCGGTTCTTGTACCAGTTGCAGATCGCCTTGCGCACGCGCGGGATACCCTTGGACAGCGAGTAGCCGTGGGTATCGTTGCGCTGGGCGGCCTCGACCAGCTTGTCGACGATGTGCTGCGGCGTCGGCTGGTCGGGATTGCCCATGCCGAAGTCGATGATGTCTTCACCGCGCTTGCGCGCAGCGGCCTTGAGTTCGCCCGTGATGTTGAACACGTAGGGCGGCAGGCGCTTGATGCGAGGAAACTCGGACATGTACTCTGCTGGAACAGGATCAATGGCAAGCCCGCAATCTTAGCAGAAACTGAGGCATACGCTCCCGCGAACCCGCATGAAGTTCACCCTTTCCACCGGCGATGCCGGCAATTTTTTCAGCGGCTACGGCGACGGCTGGGTCGAAATCAATGGCGTGCGCCACGGCGGCAGCCTGGTGGTCGATGTCGTGCAAGCGGTCCGCCCCTGGGTGGCCGATTTCGCGGCGCTCGACGAGCAGGCATTCGCCAGCCTGCTGGACTGGAAGCCCGAGATCATCGTGTTCGGCTCTGGCGCCACCTTCCGTTTTCCTCATCCCGGCCTGACGCGCGCCCTGGTCGCGGCACGCGTCGGGCTGGAAGTGATGGATACGCCGGCCGCCTGCCGCACTTTCAACGTGCTGGCCGGCGAAGGCCGCCGCGTGCTGGCGGCCATCCTGCTGAAGTCTGCCTAGGGCCGGCAGA
>JAGWIJ010000016.1 GCA_028873535.1 Pseudomonadota bacterium | reverse complement strand
CCGTCACAAGGAAAAGCGCAGCGACCACCGCCACGCCCCGGCCAAGAAGCAGCTGGCCATCGGCGAGTAGCAGCCCCAGGAAGGCGCGGCCGGCTGGCCGCGCCGACACCCCGCGCAATGGAACTCATCGCCCGCCTCCTCAAACCCGAACACGTCCTGCTGGACGTCGATGTGAGCAGCAAGAAGCGGCTGTTCGAGCAGCTCGCGCTGTGCGTCGAGCACGACCACGGCGTTGCGCGCACCAGCACCTTCGATGCGCTGTTCCAGCGCGAACGGCTGGGATCGACCGGCCTCGGCAAGGGCTGCGCGCTGCCGCACGGCCGCCTGCGCGGCACGCGCGAGACCTTCTGCGTGTTCGCGCGCACCACCCAGGGCATCCCCTTCGAGTCGCCCGACAGCCTGCCGGTCACCCTGGTGTTCATGGTGCTGGCGCCTGAGAATGCCAACGAATTCCACCTGCGCATCCTGAGCGAGGTCGCCCAGATGTTCAGCGATGTCGAGCTGCGCGAAGCGCTGCAGGCCGTGAAGGACCCGCTCGACGCCCACCGCTTGCTGACCGGATGGTCGCCCCATGCCCGACGTCAACGTCCAGCGTCTGTATAGCGAGAATCGCGAGCGTCTGGGCCTGAGCTGGCCTGCCGGCAAGCACGGCGGCCAGCGCACGGTTCCGCTCGGCAGCCTGTACAACCCGCGCGTGGGCATGATCAGCCACCTCAACCTGACCCATCCGCACCGCTTCCAGGTGATCGGCGAGATGGAACTCGCCTATCTGCGCAGCCTGCAGGGGCCGGCGCTCGACAGCGCACTGGCGGCGGTGTTTTCCGAGCCGCTGGCGGCGATCATCTTCGCCGACGGCTGCACTCCGCTTGGACGCATCACCGAACTGTGCGAGCGCATGAACGTGCCGCTGCTGGCCAGCCCGCGGCCGGGTGCCAACCTGATCGATTCGCTGCGCCACTATCTCAGCCTGGAACTGGCCGAGATGCTGACCCTGCATGGCGTGTACCTGGTGGTGCTCGAGGTGGGCGTGCTGATCACCGGCAGCTCGGCCGTGGGCAAGAGCGAACTGGCGCTGGAGCTGATCAGCCGTGGCCACGGCCTGGTGGCCGACGACGTCGTCGAGCTCTACCACATCGGCCCGACCACGCTGCAGGGCCGCTGCCCGCCCCTGCTGCGCGACTTCCTCGAAGTGCGCGGACTGGGCGTGATCAACATCCGCTCGATCTTCGGCGAGACGGCGGTGCGGCCACGCAAGACCCTCAAGCTGATCGTGCATCTGGAAAAGCCGGGGGCCGGCGACCTGGCATCGATGGAGCGCCTGCCGATGAACAGCTCGACGCAGACCATCCTGGGCATCGAGTATCCCAAGGTGGTCCTGCCGGTAGCCGAGGGCCGCAATCTGGCGGTGCTGGTGGAAGCCGCGACGCGCAATTTCATCCTGCGCAGCCGCGGCATCGACAGCACGCGCCAGTTCCTGGAGCGCCATGAACGCCTGATGGCACAGGAAGCCGGCGACGGAGCGGACGATGACAGCTTCGAGTGAGGATCGCGAAGGCCAGGTGATCGTGGTCAGCGGCCTGTCCGGCTCCGGCAAGAGCGTGGCACTGCGCGCGCTCGAGGACGCCGGCTGGTTCTGCATCGACAACCTGCCGGCCGTGACCATGCCGGACGTGCTCGCGGCCGTGCGCGCCGGCGGCCAGGCGCGCATCGCGCTGGGCATCGACGCGCGCAACCGCGGCAGCCTGGATGCGCTGCCGGCAACCATCGCCGACCTGCGCGCCAGCGGCCTGCAGGTCCGCCTGGTGTTTCTCGACGCCAGCACCGAGGAGCTGACCCGGCGCTATGCCGAGACGCGGCGGCCGCACCCTTTTGCCGCCGAGGGACTGACCCTGCCGGAATGCATCGCGCTCGAACGGCGGCTGCTGCTGCCGTTCGCGGCGGCGGCGCAGCGCATCGAGACCACCCACTTGCGCGCCAACGCGCTGCGCAGCACGATCAAGGCGTTTGCCAGCGCCGAGCCAGGTCGGCTGACGCTGTTCCTGTGCTCCTTCGGCTTCAAGCATGGCGCGCCGCCCGAGGCCGACTTCATGTTCGACGTGCGTTTCCTGCCCAACCCTTTCTACGATCCGGCCTTGCGGCCGCTCGACGGGCGTGACGCGCCGGTCGCCGAGTTCCTGGCGGCGGATCCGCGCAGCGCCAAGGTGGTGGACGACATGGCACGGCTGCTGGAGGGCTGGCTGCCGTATTTCGTCGAGGACGAGCGCGATGTGCTCACGGTGGCGATCGGCTGCACTGGCGGTCAGCACCGTTCGGTCTATCTGGTCGAACGCCTGGCGGAGCGGCTGTCGCTGGCGTGGCCGGCGCGCATCATCCACCGCAACCTCGCGACATGAGCGGCAGCTCCGCGGCGGCCTGGCCCGGCACCGTTACGGTGGCACTCACGGGTGCCTCCGGCATGCCTTACGGGCTGCGGCTCATCGAGACGCTGATCGCGTCCGGGCAGCGCGTCTATCTGCTGTACTCGCAAGCCGCCCAGGTGGTGGCGCGCCAGGAGCTCGATCTGAGCCTGCCGGCACGCGCCGCCGAGGCCGCGCGCTCGCTGGCGGAGCGCTATGGCGCGCGCCCCGGCCAGCTGCTCGGATTCGGGCGCGAGGAATGGTTTGCGCCAGTGGCATCGGGCTCCAACCCGCCCGATGCCATGGTGGTCTGTCCCTGCAGCATGGGCACGCTGGCAGCCATCGCGGCCGGACTGTCGGACAATCTGATCGAACGCGCTGCCGACGTGGTTCTGAAGGAAGGCCGCAAGCTGGTGCTGGTGCCGCGCGAAACGCCGCTGTCCACGCTGCACCTGGAGAACATGCTGCGCCTGTCGCGTCTGGGCGCAGTGATCGTGCCCCCCAGTCCGGGCTTCTATCATCATCCGCGCAGCATCGAGGACCTGGTGGACTTCGTGGTCGCGCGCATCCTGGACCAGTTGCGTATCAGCCACGCGCTGGGCCCGCGCTGGGGCGAAGAGCGCCTTGCGGCGCAGTTGACTGGCGAGGTTCCGCTGCCGCCCGCCGGCCACGGAAGCGGCGACGGAGCCTGAGGTGGAGCAGGTCCCGATCTTCGCGCTCGGCGCCGTGCTGTTCCCGCGCAGCCTGGTGCCGCTGCGCGTGTTCGAGCCGCGCTACATGGACATGGTCAAGGATTGCCTGCGGCACGGCACGTCGTTCGGCGTGTGCCTGATCACGGAAGGGCGCGAAGTCGGGGTCGCCGCCAGCGTCCAGCCGGTAGGCTGTCTGGCGCGCATCGTGGAATGGGACATGCCGGATCTCGGCATCCTGCAGATCGTGGCCGAGGGCACCGAGCGCTTCCGCGTGCGCGAGCGCCGCGTGAGCCCGGGGGGGCTGATCCTGGCCGGCATCGAACTGCTGGCCCCCGAACTGCCGCTGCCGGTGCCACCGCAGCACGAGAACCTGGTGCGACTGCTGCGTGCCATTGTCGAGAATGCCGACGAGCGCTATTTCCCGCGCCCCTTGCGCTACGACGACGCGGTCTGGGTCGGGTGCCGGCTCGCCGACGTGCTGCCGATCCCGATCGGGCGCAAGCAGCAGGCGCTGGCGCTGGAAGACCCGCTGGCAAGGCTGGATCTGCTGCAGGGCTGCCTGGGCGAACAGCGCGGCCGTTGAGCGGCCGCGCCGTGCCAGGCAGTGGTCAGTCGCCGCCCTGCTGGGCGTGCGCGGCACCGAAGTCGACCACGCGGGTCACGGACAGCGCACCGGAAGTGTCGTTGAGGCGCACCCGGACGTAGTCGCCTGAGGCCAGGGCGGAGACCGGCTGATTGGAAGCGTCGACAATGCCCAGTGCCGACGGCAGGGTCAGCGCGACGCCATCGACACTGAATCCGCTGCCGCTGATGGCGGTGATCCTGCCATCGACCCGGGCGTTGTAGTTGCCCGCCGACGGCACCGCAGTGATGCGGAACTCCGTCGCCACCAGCACCGGAACGCTACCGCTGGTATCGATGTAGCCGCGCACCACCACATGCGGCATGCCGCCTGCGGCGGCCGCCAGGTACTTGTCGAAGTTGGTGATGTTGAAGGCCTGCGCGGTGTTGGCCGTCTCGTCTTCCATCCGGGTCAGCGCGTTGATCTGCACGCTGGTGCCCAGGAGGGCGACACCATAGGTCGGCGGCGTGGTGGCGGGCACGCCGGTGGTCACTGCCCCGGTGGCCAGGGTGTCTTCAAGCAGGAAGCCGCCGCCCTGCCGGTGCGATGCGCTGTCCTCGGTGCTCTCACTGATGGCCGTGATGGCCGGCGGCGCCGCGCTGGTGACGGTACCGCTCACCTCGACCGTGTCGCCATTGGCTGGCAGGCTTTGACCGCTGGCCAAGGTCACCGTCACGCCCTGGAGCATGTAGGTCGAGCCGCCGGCGTTGGATACGATGCCTTCGAGTTCGACAGTGGCACCCACCGTCAGGCTGGAGGCGCGGCTGCCATGCAAGGACAGCGGCGCGAACACGACCGGGATCGGCAGCTGGCTGGTCGCTGCAGCGGGCGTGGGCGCCAGGGTACCAAGCGTCGTGACGACATTGCCGCTGCTGAAGCTGCAATCGAGCGTGGACGAGCACGCGGTGGACGGTGCAAAGCTCAGGCCGTTGATCGTGTAGGCGGCCGGCGGGGTGCCGCTGGCGGCGACGGTGATCGCACCCGTTGCCCGGAATACCGCGGGGCTGGTGTTGTCGATCACGCGCACCAGCGTGGCCGTCAGGGTGTTGGTGGCGGAATCGACAAAGCCGAAGACCTGCACGGAACTGACGCCGGCGGTCGCGCTGCAGGCGTAGGCGCTGGCGGCGCTGGCCTGGGTGCAATTGGGGGTCAGGCCGCTCTGGGCGGTGATCGGTGTGCAAGGGCTGGAACTGGCCTGCACACAGGCGCGCGCATCCTTGAAGACACTGCCCGCGGTCAGGCGGACGACCTGCCCCATCACCGACAACTGCCCGGCTGCCGCATCGGAGGCATCGACCGGTCCGCGTGCCACCGGCACGATGCGGATCTCCTGCGCCTTGGGTGCTGCGTTGGTGCTGCCCGCCGTCGGGGTGACGTCCACCGACATGCCGACCGCCAGTGCGGTGCCGGCCGCGCTGCCGCTGGCATGGGTTCCCGTATCGTCATCGATCACGCTGGCAGCAGAGCTGTCGAATTCATGTCCGTTGACAAAGACGCTGCCGAAAGCCGTCACGGTACCGGCCGAAAGAGCCGGGCTGGCAGCTCCCGTTGCCGCTGGGCTGGCGGCCGTTCCGCCACCGCCGCCACATGCCAGCAGCACGCTGGCGGCGGCCGCGGCAAGGGCCATGCCGGCCCAGGACCTTACGAGAATGATGTTTCGCATGTTTCCTCCGATCGATTTGATGCTGCCCCGGGGGGCAGGCGTGGCGGGAGTCGCGGCCGGACGTGCCGGCAGCGCACCGCGCACCTCGACTGCAGGCACATCGGCGCCGGCCTCCGGCACTGGCAGCAACCACTGTTCACAGACGATGGAGTGGCCGTACTTATTCCCTTCTGTAAGTTCGTCCGGGGCTGGCGCGACAGGCTTGCGACATCCCTCAAGGCCGGACCGACATGGACCGCATCACCGCCATTCGCAGCTTCGTGCGCGCCGTCGAGACCGGCAGCTTCACCGCGGTCGCGCTGGAGCTCGGCACATCGCAACCCGCAGTGAGCAAGCGCATCGCCTGGCTGGAGGGCGAAGTCGGGGCGCGCCTGCTGGAACGCAGCACGCGCGCGCTGGCCCTGACCGACGCCGGCCGCCGCTTCCTGGCGCATTGCCACGAACTGCTGCAGACGCTGGATGACGCCGAGAACTGCATCGACGATTCGCGCGAGGCCCTGTGCGGAAGCCTGCGCATCTCGGCGCCGGTGGCCTTCGGCCGGCTCGAACTGATTTCACGCCTGCGAGACTTCAAGGCCGAATACCCCGGGATCGAGATCGACCTGCACCTCGATGACCGCTTCGAGGACCTCAGCCGCGAGGGCATCGATCTGGCCGTGCGCCTGGGGCACCTGCAGGATCCGAACCTGATCGCGCAGGAACTTGGCACCACGCCAAGGGTCCTGGTGGCCAGTCCCGATTACCTGCTGCGGCACGGCGCTCCGGCACGGCTGGACGACCTTGCCGGGCATGCCTGCGTGGTCTATGGCGGCCATCGGAAGGCGGGCGTGTGGGCTTTTCCGGAGGGGGCATCGACACGTACCATCGGCGTCACCGGCAGCTTCCGCAGCGACAGTTCCGAAGGCGTGCTGGGCGCGATCCTGGACGGCCTCGGGATCGGCTACGTGCCCATGCGCTACGTCGACTGCGACCTGCAGGCCGGCCGCCTGTTGCCGCTGCTGCAGCAGATCCCCACCGAGCTGCTGCCGATCCGTGCCGTCAAGCCGGCGTCCCGGCGTCGCTCGGCGCGTGTTGCTGCGCTGGTCGCCTTCCTGCGCCGGCAACTGTGCCATGCCCCGGGTGCGACGCTGAACTGAACTGGACGAGGCGTGCGGCCGGGCGCTGCCGGCACGCCAGCGCCCGGCCCGGCAGCGCCTGCCCGCTATTGTGCCGCGATGCCCTGGGCGCCGGCAGGGATGCCGGAGGCGGCCGCCACGGCCTTGAGGCTGCCGTCCTCGGCCACGGCAAATCCGGTCACCGCGCCACCGCCATCGCGCACGTAGAGGTAGCCGTCGTCGCGGGTCAGCGCCATGTCCAGCGGCGCCGCCGCCAGGCCCGCAGCGCCATCGAGCAGCGTGAGCGTGCCGTCGTGCGCCACCGCAAGGCTGCTGATGGTACCGCTGCCGGCATTGGCCGTGAACGCAAGACGTCCGTCGCGCGTGGTGATCAGCCAGCACGGCGCCTTCTGGCCCAGCGGCAGGGACACGCTGATCGGGACAAGGCCGCCATCGTCATCGATGTCGTACGAAGACACGGCACCTGATCCGGCCTCGGACACGATGGCGTGGCCGCGCCGGGTGGTCGCGAAGCCGAAGGGAACCTTGCCGGCTGAGGGGGTGGACCTGGGGCCGTCGGCATAGCCGCCTGCACCGACATCATAGCTGTCGACAGTCTGCGTGCCCTTTTCGGTGACCAGCAGCACGCTGCCGTCGGCGCTGAATCTCACCTCGGCGGCCTGCGCCGCGGTGCCGCCGGCCAGCGGACGCCGCGAATCCGCCAGCGGCAGCAGCCGCTGCTGGAAGGGATCGATGACAAAGCCGGCAATATTGGGTGTGCCACCGGCATTGAGCACGTACACCAGCAGGCCGTGCACGGCAATGCTGACCGGTTCGACGCCACCCGACGGCAGCTTCTGCAGCAGGCTCAGCTGGTCGCCGTTGGCGCGCAGGACCGAGATCTCGTTGCTGCCGGCATTGACGGCGAACAGCAGGCCGGACGACAACACCAGGGCGCCTTGCGAGCCGAGCGGATCGCCGCCGCTGCCGAAACCGCTGCCACCGGTCGCCACGCTGGCCGCATAGCCCAGCGCACCGTTCGGCGCGCGATCGTAGACCATCACCGTGTTGGCGCCGGCCTGGTTGCTGAGCACATAGACGGCGCCGGGCGCAGCACCCGCCTGTGCCGTCTGCAAGGCAGGTCCGGTCAGCAGTGCGAGCGCCGTCAGGGCCGGCAGGCCGGCGGCGGCGAGCGGCCGTTTGGTTTTGGTATTTTGCATGAGCTGTTCTCCAGAGGTAGGGGCAGGTCCCGATCGGGATCCGGCTGGAGACAAGCTAGCGATGCGCGGCGCCGGCGATAAGGCGGCGTCCGGTTATGAATGCCATTCCCGCGCGTTGTGGAACCCCCGCAAGGCGCCAGTGGCTGCGCTGCACGCTGTTTCAGCGCCCGGGCCGGGACGCGGGGCGGGCGCTGTCGGCAGCGAAGGCGGTATCGAGCAGCAGCCGGATCGGCGCCGGCAGGCCGAATTCGGCCAACTGCGCCTGCCGGCACCAGCGCAGGTCGCCGTGCTCGCGCACGCCGTGCCCGGCTGGCGCCGGGTCTGCCACCACGTGCCGCTGTTCAGCCGTGATGTGCAGCACGAAGTGCGTGAAGCCGTGCGTCAGGTGCAGCGCCGGTCCGGCTGGGATCGCGTCCACGCGCAGGCCATCCGGCAGGTGCTCCGGCAGCGACCACAGCCCGCCCCAGACGCCTGCCGGCGGACGCCGTTCCAGCAGACAGCGCAGGCCGCCGTCAGCGGCACGGCTGCGCAGCAGCCACAGCATGACCCGGCGCTCGGGCCGTGCGTGCGCCGGGCGCGGCGCCGGATAGCGCGCAACGGCGTCGCTGGCACGCGCGCTGCAGCTTGCCGCCAGCGGACACGCGCTGCAGCGCGGCCGCGCACGCGTGCACACGGTGGCGCCGAGATCCATCAGGCCCTGGGTGTAGGCCTCGATATCGGTGTCGGGCAGCAGCGACTCGGCCAGCTGCCACATGGCCGCCTGGACCTTGGGTGCGCCGGGAAATCCCTCGATCGCGAAGTGGCGCGCCAGCACGCGCCGCACATTGCCATCGAGGATGGCGGCACGTTCACCGCGCGCGAAGGCCGCGATCGCCGCCGCCGTGGAACGGCCGATGCCGGGCAGTTCCTGCAGCAGCTCACTGCGGTCGGGAAAGCGACCGGCGTGGACCGCCATCACCTGGCACGCGGTGGCGTGCAGGTGGCGCGCACGCGCGTAGTAGCCGAGCCCGCTCCAGTGCGCCAGCACCTCGTCGAGCGTGGCGGCGGCGAGGGTCGCGACATCGGGGAAACGCGCCATGAAACGCTGGTAGTAGGGAATCACCGCAGCGACCTGGGTCTGCTGCAGCATGATTTCCGAGACCCAGATACGATAGGGCTCGCGGCTGCCCTGCCAGGGCAGGTCGTGGCGGCCGTGGCGGCCTTGCCAGGCGATCAGACGGGAAGAAAAATCCGGGGCGGCTTGCACCCCGGTGATGATACCGGCCTTGCCCTGCCGGCGCGATGATGCACCGGCCTGCCGCCGTGGCGGCGGCAGGGCCGGACTCAGACGCGCTTGTTGGCCTCCAGCCAGGCCCATTCGGCTTCGGTGAACAGGCGCGAACGCACGTGGAAGCGCACGCCTTCCGGGCCCTCCAGCGAGAACATGCCGCCACGGCCGGGCACGACGTCGATGGTGAGCTGGGTGTGCTTCCAGTATTCGAACTGCGGACCGCTGATGTAGAAGGGCTGGCCGCCGATCTCGCCCAGCTTGCGGTCATAGTCGCCGACGATGAAATCGCCGCGCGGATAGCACATCGGCGAACTGCCATCGCAGCAGCCGCCTGACTGGTGGAACATCAGCGGTCCGTAGCGCGCGGCGAGCTTGCCGATCAGGTCAAGCGCCGCCTGCGTGCAGGCAACCTGGGCCACGCTGTCGACCGGACCGGCCGGCGGCGGCATGGCGCTGTTGGGGGGAGCGAGCAGGGTCTGCAGCATGGTCGGCCTCCAAACAAAAAAGGCGGTGTGCCTCCGCGTTTGGCAGAGGCAGACACCGCAAGGGACGCACGTTGCGGCCGGAAGGTTTCCCTTCCGGCCATGGCCTTCAAGCTCAGAAGAAGCCGAGCTTGCTCTCGCTGTAGCTGACCAGCAGGTTCTTGGTCTGCTGATAGTGGTCGAGCATCATCTTGTGCGTTTCGCGACCGATGCCGGACTGCTTGTAGCCGCCGAACGCCGCGTGGGCGGGATAGGCGTGGTAGCAGTTGGTCCACACGCGGCCGGCCTGGATGCCACGGCCCATGCGGAAGGCGGTGTTCATGTCACGCGTCCACACGCCCGAACCCAGACCGTACAGGGTGTCGTTGGCGATGGCCAGGGCTTCTTCCTCGGACTTGAAGGTGGTGACGGAAACCACCGGGCCGAAGATTTCTTCCTGGAAGATGCGCATCTTGTTGTTGCCCTTGAACACCGTCGGCTTGACGTAGTAGCCGCCCGACAGGTCGCCTTCGAGGTTGTTGCGCTCGCCGCCGATCAGGCACTGGGCGCCTTCCTGGCGACCGATGTCCATGTACGACAGGATCTTCTCGAGCTGCTCGTTGGAGGCCTGGGCGCCGATCATGGTCGACAGGTCGAGCGGGTTGCCCTGCTTGATCGCCGCGACACGCTTCAGCACACGCTCCATGAACTGGTCATAGATCGACTCCTGGATCAGCGCACGCGACGGGCAGGTGCAGACTTCGCCCTGGTTCAGCGCGAACATCACGAAGCCTTCGACGGCCTTGTCGAGGAAGGAGTCATCCTTGGCGCACACGTCGGCGAAGAACACGTTGGGCGACTTGCCGCCGAGTTCCAGCGTGACCGGGATCAGGTTCTGGCTGGCGTATTGCATGATCAGCCGGCCGGTGGTGGTCTCGCCGGTGAAGGCGATCTTGGCGATGCGCGAGTTGCTGGCCAGCGGCTTGCCGGCTTCCAGGCCGAAGCCGTTGACGACGTTCAGCACGCCCTTCGGCAGCAGGTCGCCGATCAGCTCCATCAGCACCAGGATCGACACCGGAGTCTGCTCGGCCGGCTTCAGCACGACGCAGTTGCCGGCGGCCAGGGCCGGGGCCAGCTTCCACACCGCCATCAGGATCGGGAAGTTCCAGGGGATGATCTGGCCGACGACGCCCAGCGGCTCGTGGAAATGGTAGGCGTAGGTCTGGTGGTCGATCTCGGCCACGGTGCCTTCCTGGGCACGCACGCAGCCCGCGAAGTAGCGGAAGTGGTCGATGGCCAGCGGGATGTCGGCAGCCATGGTTTCACGCAGCGGCTTGCCGTTGTCCCAGGTCTCGGCGGTGGCGATCAGCTCGAGGTTGGCCTCCATGCGGTCGGCCATCTTGTTGAGGATGCTGGCGCGTTCGGCCGGGGAGGTCTTGCCCCAGGCGGCCTTGGCGGCATGCGCGGCATCCAGCGCGCGCTCGATGTCTTCAGCGGTCGAACGGGGGATTTCGCAGAACGCCTTGCCGGTGACCGGGGTGACGTTGTCGAAATACTGCCCCTGGGCAGGCGCCACCCACTCGCCGTTGATGTAGTTGCCGTAGCGCTTCTTGAACGGAACAGCAAAGCCAAACTTTCCGGGTTCCAGCATGTTCATGTCTTGGTCTCCTCCACAACTGGTTGATCATTCCCACCCTTGGGCGGGCGTGCGAATTACTGTAGCAGGAAGCGGGCCAGTGTGCGGACGCGCGTGAGCACCCTCCCGTCAGCGATACACGCCATTGATTAAAGGCGTTTTTTCAAGAGCGGACGGGGCGCGGCAAGGATGCTGCAGCGCACACTCCGCCCAGGCCCTGCGTCATGCGCCGGACAAGGCGAAACATGTGTTCCATTTCGCCACAACCCTGCGGTACAGCGGGCGGGCAAGCCGGGGGAAAAATCCGCCAGCCGCAGGGGCGCGCACGGCGCCCGCAGCCTCGACGAATGGGCGCCGTGTCGGGCTCAGACGGACAGGCGCAGCGTCTTCGCCGCAGCGACCATGTTGGCCAGGGCCGGAAGCACCTCGGCCCATTGGCGCGTCTTCAGGCCGCAGTCCGGGTTGACCCACAGCCGCCCGGCGGGAATGCGCGCGGCCGCTTTGCGCATGAGCTCGACGATGTGCTCCTGGGTCGGAATGTTGGGCGAGTGGATGTCATAGACGCCGGGACCGATGGCGTTGGGGTACTTGAAGCCGTCGAAGGCATCCAGCAACTCCATGTCCGAGCGCGAAGTCTCGATGGTGATGACGTCGGCGTCCATGTCGGCGATGGCAGCGATGATGTCGTTGAACTCCGAGTAGCACATGTGGGTGTGGATCTGGGTCTGGTCCCCCACTCCGTTGGCGCTGATGCGAAAGGACTCGACGGCCCAGTCCAGGTACTCCTGCCACTGCGACCGGCGCAAGGGCAGGCCCTCGCGCAGCGCGGCCTCGTCGATCTGGATCACGCGGACGCCGGCCTGCTCCAGGTCCAGCACCTCCTGGCGGATGGCCAGCGCGAGTTGCCTGCATGACACCGAGCGGGGCTGGTCGTCGCGCACGAAGGACCAGTTCAGGATGGTCACCGGGCCGGTGAGCATGCCCTTCATGGGCTTGCTGGTGAGCGACTGCGCATGGCTGATCCACTCCACCGTCATCGTCTTCGGGCGGCTGATGTCGCCGAACAGGATCGGCGGCTTGACGCAGCGCGAACCGTAGGACTGCACCCAGCCGAACTGGCTGAAGGCGTAGCCGTCGAGCTGCTCGCCGAAGTATTCGACCATGTCGTTGCGCTCGGCCTCGCCGTGCACCAGCACGTCCAGTCCCAGCTTCTCCTGTTCGCGCACGCTGCGCGCGATCTCGGCGCGGATCGCGGTCCGGTAGCGCGACTGGTCCAGGCGGCCAGCCTTGAATTCGCTGCGCGCATGGCGGATTTCAGCGGTCTGCGGGAAAGAGCCGATGGTGGTTGTCGGGTAGGCCGGCAGCCCGAGGCGTCGCGCCTGTGTCGACGCCCGCACCGCGTAGGCGCTTTGGCGCTGGCCCATGGCGGTGTCGATGCGGGCCACCGCGGCCTGCACTGCCGGGTTTTTCACGCGCGGCGAGGCACGGCGCGCGGCCAACGCAGCCTGGTTGGCTGCCAGCGCGTCCTGCACGGCAGCGCGGCCTTCGCGCAGGGCCTGGCCGAGCACACGGAGTTCTTCGAGCTTCTGCAGCGCAAAGGCCAGCCAGGACTTGAGCTCGGCGTCCAGCTTGTGCTCGCTCGCGAGGTCCACCGGCACATGCAGCAGGGAACACGAGGGCGCGATCCACAGGCGCTCGCCCAGACGCTCGGCCAAGGGCTCGATCAGGTCGAGCACGGCCTTCAGGTCGGTCTTCCAGATATTGCGACCGTCGACGACGCCCAGCGACAGCACCTTGTGGGCCGGCAACAGGTTGATCAGCGACTGCAGGCCCTCGCGATCGTTGATCGCATCGACGTGCAGACCCGCTACCGGCAGGTTGGCCGCGAGCCAGGCGTTCTCCTGCAGTCGGCCGAAATAGGTCGCCACCAGCAGCCTGACCCTGGCGCCCTTGAGCGCGTGGTAAGCGTTGTTGAAGGCGTGCCGCCAGTCGGCGTCGAGCTCCGTCACCAGGATGGGCTCATCCATCTGCACCCACTCCACGCCCTGGCCGGCCAGCGTGTCCAGCAGTTCGGCGTACACCGGCAGCAGGCGCTCCAGCAGGGCGAGCCTGTCCGAACCGTCCTTGGCCTTGCCGATGGCCAGGTAGGTGACCGGGCCGATGATGACCGGCTTGGCCGTCACGCCCTGTGCCCTGGCTTCGGCCAGTTGCTCCAGCAGGCGCGCGGCGTCGAGCGTGAACGAGGTGGCAGCCGTGAACTCAGGGACGATGTAGTGGTAGTTGGTGTCGAACCACTTGGTCATCTCGCCGGCTGCCACGCCACCGCAACAGGCCGCATGATCTTCCGTTCCCGTGGCCGAACGGCCGCGCGCGACGCGGAAGCAGTTGTCCAGGGCATCGCCGTGGAAGCCCTGCACGCGCTCAGGCAGGTTGCCCAACATGCAGCTCATGTCCAGCACCTGATCGTAGAAGGCGAAGTCGCCCACGGGTACCAGGTCGAGACCGGCCTGATTCTCCCAATGGCGCTGACGCAGTTGCGCGCCCAGCGCCTTGAGTTCGTCGCGGGAGGATTCGCCATTCCAGTAGGACTCCAGCGCGAACTTCAGTTCGCGCCCGGCGCCGATGCGGGAAAAGCCCAGGTTGTGGATCGTGGTCATGTCGTGCCTTCAGGGAGCGGAGAGGAATGGAACGATCATAGAAAGGACCAATCAATGACGTAAAATGGTCTTTTCTCACACACCCATGAATTTGGCTCATTCATCATGCTGGAACGCATCCATCTCGCGATTGTTCAGGAGGTCGAAAGACAGGGCTCGCTGACCGCCGCCGCGGACATCCTGCACGTCACTCAGTCCGCGCTCAGCCACAGCATGAAAAAGCTGGAACAGCAGCTGGGAACCCACATCTGGCTGCGCGAAGGTCGCAGCCTGCGACTCACGCAGTCGGGCCAGTACCTGCTGGCGCTGGCGGAGCGCGTGCTGCCGCAACTGGACCTGGCTGAAGTGCGGCTGCGCGAGTTCGCGCGCGGCGAGCGCGGCACGCTGCGCATCGGCATGGAGTGCCACCCCTGCTACCAGTGGCTGCTGAAGGTGGTCTCACCCTACCTGGCGGCCTGGCCCGATGTGGACGTGGATGTGAAGCAGAAATTCCAGTTCGGCGGCATCGGCGCGCTGTTCGGCTACGAGATCGACGTGCTGGTCACGCCGGATCCGCTGTTCAAGCCCGGCCTGAGGTTCGAGCCGGTCTTCGACTACGAACAGGTGCTGGTCGTCGCCAAGGGCCATCCGCTCGCCAGCGCGGCGCAGGTCAGGCCACGGCAGCTTGCGCAGGAAGTGCTGATCACCTATCCCGTGGAGATCGAGCGCCTGGACATCTACCAGCAGTTCCTGCTGCCCGCCGGCATCACGCCCAGGCGCCACAAGACGATCGAGACCACGGACATCATGCTGCAGATGGTGGCCAGCGGCCGCGGCGTGGCAGCGCTGCCGCGCTGGCTGGTGCAGGAATACGCGGACAAGCTCGATGTCGTGCCGGTGAGGCTCGGCGCGCGCGGCATCGCCAAGCAGATCTTTCTGGGCGCACGCGAGGCAGACACCGCCATCGACTACGTGCGGGCCTTTGTGGCGCTGTGTTCCCAAACGCCCTGAAAAGCCGGAGTGGAGCGGGTGAAGGGAATCGAACCCTCGTCGTAAGCTTGGGAAGCTTCTGCTCTGCCATTGAGCTACACCCGCGACGGGACAAAGTGTAGCAGAAGCGGTCTGCCGCGGCGGCAGTCGCGGCCAGCCGCGCCACGGTAGTAAACTCGGGGCTGACGGCCATCCGGCCGGACTGAGCAGGCGCGGAAATGCCAAGCATCGTGATCAATGGACAGGCAAGACAACTCGAGGGCGAGCCTTCGGTGACGGAAGCGCTGGAAGCCCTGGGGCTGATCGGCCGGCGCGTGGCGGTGGAGTGCAACGGTGCCATCATCCCGCGCGCCGAACATGCCAGCCGCCGGCTGCGCGAAGGCGACCGCATCGAGATCGTGGCCGCCGTCGGTGGCGGCTGAGCCGCCCGCCTGCACTGCCGCCCCACCGCACAGAACCCGAGGACCCATGGACGCATTGACGATTGCCGGGCGCACGTACGCCTCGCGCCTGCTGGTCGGTACCGGCAAGTACCGTGATTTCGAACAGACGCGCGCCGCCATCGAGGCGAGCGGCGCCAACATCGTGACGGTGGCCATCCGTCGCACCAATATCGGCCAGACGGCCGGCGAACCGAGCCTGCTCGACTTCATCCCGCCGGACCGCTACACCCTGCTGCCCAACACCGCCGGCTGCTATACCGCCGAGGATGCCGTGCGCACGCTGCGGCTGGCGCGTGAGTTGCTCGACGACCACCGCCTGGTCAAGCTCGAGGTGCTGGGCGATCCGCACACGCTCTACCCCAACATGATCGAGACCCTGGCGGCGGCGCGCACCCTGGTGAAGGAAGGCTTCGAGGTCATGGTCTACTGCAGCGACGACCCGATCATGGCGCGCGAACTCGAACAGATCGGCTGCGTGGCGGTGATGCCGCTGGCCTCGCTGATCGGCTCGGGCATGGGCCTCCTCAATCCCTGGAACCTGCGCATCATCCTCGACCAGGCCAAGGTGCCGGTGATCGTCGACGCCGGCGTCGGCACCGCCTCCGATGCCGCGATCGCGATGGAACTGGGTTGCGCCGGCGTGCTGATGAACACCGCCATCGCCGCTGCGCGCGAGCCGGTGCTGATGGCCGCCGCCATGCGCAAGGCCGTCGAGGCCGGACGCGACGCTTTCCGCGCCGGCCGCATGCCGCGGCGCGAATACCAGGCCAGCCCGAGTTCGCCCACCGGCGGCCTGATCGGATGAGCGACGCGCCCGCCACGGCACACCGCCCGATCCGCAGTTTCGTGCTGCGCGCGGGACGCCTGTCGCCTGCGCAGGCACGCGCGCTGGACGAACTGTGGCCGCGCCATGGCGTCGACTACCGCCAGCAGCGGCTCGACACGCACACGCTGTTCGGTCGCACGGCACCGCTGGTGCTGGAAATCGGCTTCGGCATGGGCGAGACAACGGCCCAGATCGCCGCCGCGCACCCCGAACTCGACTTCCTCGCGATCGACGTGCATGCCCCCGGAGTCGGCAGCCTGCTGCGCCACATCGAAGCCGCCAGCCTGGGCAACGTGCGCGTGATGCGCCACGACGCCGTCGAGGTGGTGCGCGACATGCTGGCACCGGACAGCCTGCACGGCGTGCACGTCTATTTCCCGGATCCCTGGCCGAAGGCCCGCCACCACAAGCGCCGTCTGTTGCAGCCACCGTTCGTGGCTTTGCTGGCCAGCCGTCTGGCGGCGGGCGGCTACTTCCACTGCGCCACCGACTGGGAACATTACGCCGAGCAGATGCTGGAAGTGCTGGGCGCCGAGCCGCTGCTGGTGAACACCGCGGCCGGCTACGCCGGGCGCCCCGAATGGCGGCCGCCGACCAAGTTCGAGCGGCGTGGCGTGCGGCTCGGCCACGGCGTCTGGGACCTGCTGTTCAGGCGTCGGGAAGAAAGGCCTGCAGCAGTTCGTTGAGGAAGCGCGCGCCCAGCGGCGTCGGCGCCACCCGGCCCGGCGTGCGCGCCACCAGGCCCCGCCGCTCGAGCGCATCCAGGGTCGGCAGCAGCACCGCCAGCGACAGGCCGCTGCGGCTTTCGAACAGGTCGAGCGCAAATCCGTCGATCAGGCGGAAGGCATTCATGGCGAACTCGAACGGCAGGTCGGCAACGGCCACGGCGGCCTTGAGCTGGCTGCTGTCGCCGCCGGATTGCAGCGCTTCGAGCCAGGCGCGCGGATGGCGCAGCCGCGCGTGGCGGACCACGTCCGAGCGCAGCGACAGCTTGCCGTGTGCACCCGGCCCGAGGCCGAGGTAGTCGCCGAAGGTCCAGTAGTTGAGGTTGTGCCGGCATTCGGCGCCGGCGCGCGCGAATGCCGAGGTCTCGTAGCGGCGGTAGCCGGCCTGGGCCAGGCGCGCGACGATGGCTTCGCCGATTTCGGCCACGCTGTCGTCGGGCGGAAGCGGCGGCGGATGGCGGTGGAAGGGCGTGTTGGGCTCCAGCGTGAGCTGGTAGCACGACAGGTGTTCGACGCCGCAGGCCAGCGCCGTTTCCAGATCGGCCAATGCCTGCTCCGGCGTCTGGCGCGGCAGGCCGTACATCAGGTCGAGGTTGATGCGGTCGAAATGACGTTGCGCCAGCTCGATGGCACGGCGTGCTTCCTCGCTGCCATGGATGCGGCCCAGAGCCTGCAGCTGGCCCGGATCGAAGCTCTGGATGCCGAGCGACAGGCGATTGACGCCGGCACTGCGGTAGGCCGCGAAGTTGCCGGCGTCGACGGTACCGGGATTGGCCTCGAGGGTGATCTCGGCCATGGCCGCCAGCGGCAGCAGGGTGCGCACCATGGCCAGCAGGCGCTCCAGCCCGTCGCCGCTGAGCAGGCTGGGCGTGCCGCCACCGATGAACACCGTCTCGATGCGACGCCCCCACACCTCGGGCAGTGCCGCCTGCAGTTCGGCTTCGATTGCCGCCAGGTATTCGCGCTCGGGAATGCTGCCGCGCACCTCGTGCGAGTTGAAGTCGCAGTAGGGACACTTGCGCGCGCACCACGGAAAGTGGAGGTAGAGCGAGAGCGGCGGCGGGGCATCGAAATGCACGCCCCGGCGCGGCGCGGCGAGCGGCTTCACGACTGCTCGGCGCGCAGCTGGACCAGCAGGCGCGGCAGCGCCTGCGCGCGATGGCTGAGCTGGTTCTTGCGCCCGGCAGGCAGTTCGGCCGAGGTGCAGCCCAGCTCGGGCAGTTCGAACAGCGGATCGTAGCCGAAGCCGCCGCTGCCGGCTGGCTGCAGCGCGATGCGGCCATGCCAGCGTCCCTGCGCCACCAGCGGATCGGGATCGTCGGACCGGCGCACCAGCACCAGCGTGCACACGAAGCGGGCGGTGCGCGCCCGCGGCGCGGTGGCACCGCGTTGGGCCAGCGCTGCCAGCAGCTGCGCGTTGTTGCGCGCGTCGTCGCGCGGTTCGCCGGCATAGCGCGCCGACTGCACGCCGGGCGCGCCATCGAGGGCGTCGACGCACAGGCCGGAATCATCCGCCAGTGCCGCCAGCCCGGACAGCTGTGCGGCGTGGCGCGCCTTGGCCAGCGCGTTTTCGACAAAGCTGGGGTAGGGCTCGGCGGCTTCGGGGATGGCCAGCTCGCCCTGCGGCACCACGATGATGCCGAGGGCGCCGAGCAGGCTGCCGAATTCGCGCAGCTTGCCGGCGTTGTTGCTCGCCACCAGCAGGCGTTCAGGCAGGCCGCTCACCCGGCCAGCGCCGCCTGCTGCAGGCGCACCAGTTCGGCCGTCCCCTGGCGTCCCAGGGCCAGCATGCGTTCGAGTTGCTGCGTGCTGAAAGGACTGCCTTCGGCGGTGCCCTGGATCTCGACAATGCCGCCGGAGGCCGTCATGACCAGGTTGAGGTCGGTGTCGCAACCCGAGTCCTCGCGATAGTCGAGATCGAGCAAGGCGCGATCGCCGTGCATGCCGACCGACACCGCCGCCACCAGTTCACGCATCGGGTCAGCCGTGATCAGGCTGTTCCGGCGCATCCACGCCAGCGCATCGGCCACCGCCACGCAGGCGCCGGTGACGGCCGCGGTGCGCGTGCCGCCGTCGGCCTGCAGCACGTCGCAGTCGAGCTGGATGGTGCGTTCGCCCAGCGCCGCCAGGTCGACCACGGCGCGCAGCGAGCGCCCGATCAGGCGCTGGATCTCCTGCGTGCGCCCGCTCTGCTTGCCGCGAGCGGCTTCGCGATCGCTGCGCGTATGGGTGGAGCGCGGCAGCATTCCGTATTCGGCAGTCAGCCAGCCGCGACCCTGGCCGCGCAGGAAGGGCGGCACCTTGTTCTCGACGCTGGCGGTGCACAGCACGCGGGTGTCGCCGAACTCGACCAGCACCGAACCTTCGGCGTGGCGGGTGAATCCGCGGGTCAGGCGGACCGGGCGCAGATCATTGTCTGCGCGTTGATTTGATCGCATCGTTGGGAGACTCCGGTGGCTTCGAGGGCGCGGCGCCCGGCTGTGGAGCCTGGCGCGAGACCAGGGCACTGACGCCGTGCAGCCCGGAGGATACCAGTCCGCGCATGCGACCCATGATCATGCGCAGGGACCAGCGCCGGCGGCGCAGCTGCTGCAGCGGCGACCGCGGCACGCCGGTGCCGTCCTGCAGCGCGCGCTGCAGCGCATACACGCTCTGCGGCCGCTTGAGCGCCTCGAGCTCCAGGCACCAGTCGATGGTGGCGAGCAGCTCGCTGCTGCAGCGTCCGTAGAACTTCACGCTGGCAGGGACCAGGCGGTCTTCGCGCAGACGCACGCGCGCCGAGGGCGGCGGATGTCCGGCCAGGCAGGAGTAGAGCGTGGCGCCGACGGCGTAGATGTCGGTCCACGGCCCCAGGCCGGCGTCGCCGGCGTGCTGTTCGGGCGCCGCGAAGCCTTCGGTGAGGACCGACTTGACCTGCGGCTCGGCCTCGTCGAGCGCATTGCGCACAGCGCCGAAATCGAGCAGCAGGGGCTGGCCGTCCACGCCCAGCAGGATGTTGGCCGGCTTGATGTCCAGGTGCAGCAGACGGCGCAGGTGCACCTCGCGCAGACCGTTGAGCAGACGCAGGAAGAAGGTGCGCAGGAAGCGCTCGTCAAGGCGCGAACGCTGGGCGTGGATATGGAACTGCAGCGTGCGCCCGCGCATGTGCTGCATGACCATATAGGCCGTGCCATTGCCGCGGAAGAAATCCTTCACGCGCACGATATTTGGGTGATCGACCCGGGCCAGTGCCGCCGCCTCGTCCATGAACGAACGCAGGCCGCGGTTGAAAAGGCCCTGCTTGCCTTCGATGATCACGACCTGGTCGCCGATGTGACGCTCGGCAATCCCGGTCGGCAGGAACTCCTTGATCACGAAGGGTCCCCAGCGATCGTCGCGGGCGAGATAGACGATGCTGAATCCCCCCGAAGACAGCACCTTCTCGATGGTCAGTTCACCCAGGCGATAACTGTCCGGCAAGGGCCGGTTGGCTTGCAAAGCCATGGGCGTTCCGCGGTAACATTCCAGTTGATGAATTTTCCTGGTAGCCCAGTCGCAAGTCAAAGCATTACCGGCCCTGTTTTGGGGACGGAGGCGACGCGGCACCTGACAACGATGACACGCCTCTTCAGCATGACCGGCTATGCCGGGACCAGCAGCGAACAATCCTGGGGCAGCATGGGGGTTGAGCTGCGCACCGTCAATCACCGTTATCTCGAAGTCAGCTGGCGCGGTCCGGAAGAACTGCGCCAGCTCGAGGCAGCCATGCGCGAGGCCATTGCCGCGCGCATCAGCCGCGGCAAGGTCGATTGCCGCGTCAGCCTGAACACGCGCGAGGCGGCGCCGATCGGCGAGCCGAACGCCGATCTGCTGTCCAGGCTGGCCGACTGGACCGCGGCCGTACGCCGGGTCCATCCCGAGGCGCGCGCACCGAGCGTGGCCGAACTGCTGGCGTGGCCGGGCATGTTCCGGCGCGAAAGCGTGGCCGGCGAGGAACTGGCGGCGCTGGCCATGCAACTGCTGGGCAGCGCGCTCGAGGAACTCGCCGCCAGCCGCGCGCGCGAGGGCGACAAGCTGCGCGGCTTCCTGCAGGAGCGTGCGCGGCAGATCGACGGCCTGCGCGCCGAGGTGGCGCCGCGCATTCCGGAACTGGTGCGCCATTACCAGGAACGGCTGGGCCAGCGCCTGCGCGACGCCCTGGGCAAGGATGACGAGGAGCGCGTACGCACCGAGGTGGTGCTGTATGCCTCGCGCATCGACGTCGACGAGGAGCTCGACCGGCTCGGCGCTCACGTCACCGAACTGCTGCGCGTGCTGGAACGCGGCGGCGCGGTCGGCAAGCGGCTGGACTTCCTGATGCAGGAGCTGCATCGCGAGGCCAACACCCTGGGCTCCAAATCGGTGGCCAGCCAGACCTCGGCGGTGGCGCTGGAACTCAAGGTGCTGATCGAACAGATGCGCGAGCAGGTGCAGAACCTGGAGTAAGCTTGCGCAGGCCCGCTGGCCATGCCCAGCCGCGACGTGAGCATTGATGCATGAAATCCGCTGAGCTGCCCATGAACACCGCCGAAGCACTCAACCTGGGATGCTTCTGCCGCACGCTCAGCACCGACAAGTTGCAGCGCCAGCTGGAGAAGGACGCCAGCCTGGCGGGCCTGACGCAGGACATCGCGCGCACACGGCCGCACCTGTTCTCGGCCACGGCGGTCTTTCTGGCCCAGCCTGTCGCCGGGCAGATGCGATCGGCGGTGCAGGCGCTGGAGCGCGTCATGGCGCATCCCTCCTACCAGGCCCAGGCGCTGGCGCGTGCACCGGCCATCGCACGGCACGACTTCGGCCCGCTGGGGATGTTCATGGGCTATGACTTCCACCTGGGTGCGCAAGGGCCACGGCTCATCGAGGTCAACACCAACGCCGGTGGCGCCATGCTCAATGCGGCATTGGCCCGGGCCCAGCAATCGTGCTGCGACGCCATGGACTGGGCATTCCAGCCCGATCCGACGCTGGCCAGACTGGAGGACGCGTTCTTCGAGATGTTCGCCAGCGAATGGCGCCGCCAGCGTGGCGATGCGCCCATGGGCCTGGTGGCCATCGTGGACGACGATCCCGCCGCGCAGTACCTGGCGCCCGAGTTCGAGCTGTGCCGCCAGATGCTGAAACAACGCGGCCTGGATGCCCGTATCCTGGATCCCGGCGTCCTCGAATGGCGCGGCGGGCAGTTGCTGCATGATGGCAGTGTGATCGCCATGGTCTACAACCGGCTCACCGATTTCTACCTGGCCGATCCGAAGCTCGGCGCCTTGAAAAGCGCCTATGAAAGCGGGGCCGTGGTGCTGAGTCCGCATCCGCGTGCGCACGCATTGCACGCCGAAAAGCGCAACCTGGTCGTCCTCAGCGACCCGGTGCTGCTGGCCTCCTGGGGCGTCAGCGAGCCCGATCGCGCACTGCTGGCAGCGGTGGTGCCGCCGACCGTGCAAGTCACGCCTGAGCGGTCTGACGAACTCTGGGCGCAACGCCGCCAGTGGTTCTTCAAGCCCGAATCGGGCTATGGCGGCAAGGCCGTCTACCGCGGCGACAAGCTCACGCGCCGCGTCTGGCAGGACATCA
The DNA here is from genome assembly GCA_028873535.1 of Pseudomonadota bacterium. Lineage (GTDB taxonomy): Bacteria > Pseudomonadota > Gammaproteobacteria > Burkholderiales > Ferrovaceae > CAIVHB01. Next base: position 18,623 of record JAGWIJ010000016.1, on the reverse strand, counting down.
CCGCAGGCGGTTTCGTGGCGCAGGCGATGGTGCCGCCAGGCGAGCGCCTGATCGAGGTGGACGGCGTGCAGACGGATCTCAAGTTCGATGTCCGGGCCTATGCCTATGCCGGGCAGGTGCAACTCCTGGCTGCGCGCATGTACACCGGTCAGACCACGAACTTCCGCACGCCCGGTGGCGGATTTGCGCCCGTCGTGGTGGTGCCCTAGGAGCAGGCATGTGTGAACTGCTGGCCATGTCAAGTTCGCGTCCAAGCCACCTGAGGTTCTCTCTTCAGGCCCTGACCGAGCACTCGCGGCATGGCAGCCGGGACGGGTGGGGCGCGGCATTCTACGCAGGGCGCGATGTGGCGCTGTTCCGGGAACCCGGGGCCGCCAGCGGCAGCGCCTTGGTGGATTTTCTGCAAACCCGGGGACCCGGCACGACGCTCGCCATCTCGCACATCCGCCACGCGACGATGGGTGACGTGGCACTGGCCAATACCCAGCCATTTGTGCGCGAGATGGCGGGGCGGATGCACGCATTTGCGCACAATGGCAACCTGCCCGGCATCCTGCATCACCCAGGCTTTGGATTGGGGCGTTACCGCCCTGTCGGCGACACCGATTCTGAACATGCGTTTTGCGTGTTGCTGGACCGCCTGCACGCATCGTGGGGCGCCGCCGAAGCGCCGATGCTCGATGTGCGCCTGAGCGTGATCGCGGCGTTTGCGAGCGAACTGCGTGAACTGGGGCCGGCCAATTTCCTCTACGCTGACTGCGAGGTGCTGTTCGCCCATGGTGACCGCAGGCTGCAGGCAGCGGATGGACGCATCCGATCGCCAGGACTGCAGATGCTGGAACGCCGGTGCGAGGATCGCAACGAAGCCCTGCATGGCGAAGGCGTATCCGTGACGCCAGGATTTCAGGATCTGGTGCTGATCGCGAGCGTCCCCCTGAGCGATGGGGCCTGGAGGGCCTTTGCGGAAGGCGAACTGGTGGCGGTCTCGATGGGCACGGTGCTCCGATCCGTCATGCCGCCGTCAGGGCCAGCGGACATCGACCGCCAGCGGGAGCGCTCCTGCAGGTGACGCCTCCCCTGGCCCAAGGCCGGCTGACGGCTGCCTGCGGTGGCAGCCAAGGCCTCGCACTGGCGCTTGAAAGCGCTTTGGCAGACCTGGAAGGGGCAGCACAGTGCCCCCGAATGTTAGACTTCGACGGGTCGCGTGCGCAGGCGAGGCTGCTTGCCTGACGTCGCGCGACGTCCCGGGACATCCCGGTTCCTTTGGGACAAATCGTGTGGCAAGCGAAGCTGATGAACCCTACATTCCACAAACATCCACAGATCGACACCCCTGCGAGGCAGCGGTTGCGGGACCTCGAATGAGCGCGGCGATCACCACCGCCGGCAGCGTGTTCGTGGTTGCCGCGCCGTCCGGCGCCGGCAAGTCCAGCCTGGTGCGCGAACTGCTGGTGCGCGACCCCGGCCTGCGCCTGTCGGTCTCGCACACCACGCGCGCGCCGCGCCCCGGGGAGCAGGACGGGCGCGAATACCATTTCGTCAGCCGCGCCGATTTCGACGCCATGCGCGCGGCCGGCGAGTTCCTCGAATGCGCCGAGGTCTACGGCAATGGCTATGCCACGTCGGCAGCCTGGATCCGTGGCCAGCTTGCGGCGGGCGAGGACGTGATCCTGGAGATCGACTGGCAGGGCGCGCGTCAGGTGCGCGCGCTGTTCCCCGGTTGCGCCAGCGTGTTCATCCTGCCGCCCAGCCTGGCTGCGCTGCGCGAGCGCCTGGAAGGGCGCGGCACCGACAGCCAGGCCGTGATCGAACACCGCCTGGAAGCGGCGCGCGAGGATCTCAGCCACGTCGACGAGTTCGAGTATGTTATTATCAACGCTGAGTTTTTTGTCGCACTCGAAGATCTTTCGGCAATCGTGAGGGCGCAGCGCTGCCGGCGTTCGCGCCAGTTCCTGCGCCACCCGGAAATCCTGCCCATCCTGGACCTTTGAGGAAATCACCATGGCCCGCATCACCGTCGACGACGCCCTGAAACTGATCCCCAACCGCTTCGAGCTCACCCTCGCCGCGACCTACCGCGCGCGCCAGATCGCCAATGGCGCCACGCCCATGCTCGAGCCCAACAAGGACAAGCCGACCGTGCTCGCACTGCGCGAGATCGCGGCCGGCCGCATCGGCGCCGACATCCTCAGCACGCGCGCCCCGTCCTGAAGCATTGAACACGGCCTGAAGGGCCACCGGAACTCCGCATCGTGAACCAGCCGACACCGTTGTTCGCCGAGCCCCCGGTCCCGGTGGTGACCGGATTGGCGGAGATGGTGTCCGAATACCTCCGTCCGGAGGAGGTCACGATGGTGGAGCACGCCTTCGAACTGGCGGCGCGCGCCCACGAAGGCCAGAAGCGGCGCAGCGGCGAACCCTACATCACGCATCCGCTGGCGGTGGCCACCATCTGTGCGGGCTGGCACCTGGACGCCCAGGCGCTGGCGGCGGCACTGCTGCACGATACCGTCGAAGACACCAAGATCACCCAGCATGAGATCGCCCAGCAGTTCGGGCGGCAGGTGGGCGAACTGGTCGAGGGCCTGAGCAAGCTCGAGCGCATGGAGTTCCAGTCCGAGCAGCAGGCGCAGGCCGAGAACTTCCGCAAGATGCTGCTGGCGATGGCGCGCGACGTGCGCGTGATCCTGGTCAAGCTGGCCGACCGCCTGCACAACATGCGCACGCTCGACGCCATGGCGCTCGACAAGCAGAAGCGCATCGCACGCGAAACCCTCGAGATCTACGCGCCGATCGCCAACCGTCTGGGCCTGCACCGGCTGTACCAGGAACTGCAGGACCTGGGCTTCTGCTTCCTGCATCCCCACCGCTACCAGGTGCTGTCGAAGGCGGTGAAGGCGGCACGCGGCAACCGGCGCGAACTGGTGGGCAAGATCCTCAACGCGATCCGCAGCCGGCTCGAGTCGCAAGGCATCGAGGCCAGCGTCAGCGGGCGCGAGAAGAACCTCTACAGCATCTATACCAAGATGGCGGAGAAGCAGCTGCCCTTCTCCAAGGTGCTGGACATCTACGGCTTCCGCATCCTGGTCAAGGACGTGCCGGCCTGCTATCTGGCGCTGGGCGCCCTGCACACGCTGTACCGGCCGATTCCGGGCAAGTTCAAGGACTACATCGGCATCCCCAAGGCCAACGGCTACCGCTCGCTGCACAGCACGCTGTTCGGGCCCTACGAATACCCGATCGAGATCCAGATCCGCACCGTCGACATGCATCGCGTGGCCGAGGCCGGCGTCGCCTCGCACTGGATGTACAAGTCCAGCGATGCCTCGCTCAACGAGGTCCAGCAGCAGACGCACCAGTGGCTGCAGTCGCTGCTCGAGATCCAGACCGAGAACCGCGACCCGGTGGAGTTCCTGGAGCACATCAAGGTCGACCTGTTCCCCGGCGAAGTCTACGTATTCACGCCCAAGGGCCAGATCAAGTCGCTGCCGCGCGGCGCCACCTGCGTCGATTTCGCCTATGCCGTGCACACCGGCGTCGGCAACCATTGCGTGGCCGCCAAGGTCAACAATGAACTCGCCCCGCTGCGCACCGTGCTGAAGAGCGGCGACCGCGTCGAGATCATCACCTCGCCGGACGCCGTGCCGCATCCGGCCTGGCTCAGCTTCGTGGCCAGCGGCAAGGCGCGCAGCCACATCCGCCACTACCTCAAGACGCGCCAGTTCAGCGAATCCGCCGAGCTCGGCGAACGGCTGCTCAACCACGCCTTGCGGTCGCTGCAGGTGGATCCGGCCAGCATCACGCGCGAGCGCTGGGACCAGATGCTCAAGGGCGACCGCGCCAAGACGCGCGAGGAAGTGCTGGCCGAGATCGGCCTGGGCCGGCGGCTCAACCTGGTGGTGGCGCGCCGGCTGCTGCAGGGCCACGAGCTGCCGCCGGCCGAGCCGCGCAGCACGCGTCCGCTGGTGATGATCCGCGGCACCGAAGGCCTGGCCGTGCAGCTCGCGACCTGCTGCCGGCCGATTCCCGGCGATCCGATCATCGGCGTGATCAAGAAGGGCCAGGGCCTGGTGGTGCATACCCATGACTGCAAGCACATCCGCCAGAACCATCCGGGCGCCGATGAATGGATCGACGTCGAATGGGAAAGCACGCCCGGACGCACCTTCGAGGTGACGCTGCGCCTGATGGCGGTGCACAAGCGCGGCGTGCTGGCCACCGTGGCCGGCGCCTTTTCCGAAGCCAACGCCAACATCGAATCGGTGCGTCAGGATCCGCGCGAGACGGGCGCCTACGCCACCATCAATTTCACCATCTCGGTCCGAGACCGCAACCACCTGGCCGAAGTGATGCGTGTGCTGCGCACGCTGCCGGAAGTGGTCCGCATTGCGCGCGTCGAGGGCTGAACAGGAGCCTCCAGCCAGCATGAGCAAGACCATCATCTCGACGCCCGATGCACCGGGCGCCATCGGCACCTATTCGCAGGCGGTTCGCGCCGGCCAGACCGTCTACCTGTCGGGCCAGATCGGCCTGGATCCGCTCACCATGACCCTGGTCGAAGGCATCGACGCGCAGATCCGCCGCGTGCTCGACAATCTGCGCGCAGTGGCGCGCGCCGCTGGCGGCGACCTGTCGGATGCCGTGCGCGTGACGGTCTACCTGATCGATCTCGGCAACTTCGCCAAGGTCAACGAGGCGATGGCACAGTACTTCGAAGCACCCTATCCGGCACGCGCCGCAGTGGGCGTGTCCTCACTGCCGCGCGGCGCACTGGTCGAGATCGACGCGGTGCTGGTGCTCGGCGACTGACCGCCGGCACATGGCCGCTGCTGCTGAGCGCCCGGCACGCAGGCGCCGCGCGGCTGTGCCGGCGGAAGCGGATGAGCAGGGCCTGGGTGGCATCGCGCCGGCAACACGCAAGCGCCTGCATGCGCTCGGCATCCGTCGCTGGGAAGACCTGCTGCTGCATCTGCCGCTGCGCTACGAGGACGAGACCCGGCTGAGCGATTTCGCGCAGGTGCATCCCGGCGACAGCGTGCACCTGGAAGTGCAGGTACTGGGCCACGAGATCGGCTACCGGCCGCGGCGCATGCTGCGCGTGCTGGCGAGTTGCGACGGGCAGCCGCTGTCGCTGCGCTTTCTCAACTTCTACCCCAGCCAGCTGGCGCAGTTCGAGCCGGGCCGGCTGCTGCGCGTCAGCGGCGAACTGCGACTGGGCTTCAATGGGCCGGAACTCGTGCATCCGCGCTACCGCGTGGCGCAGGCCGGCGATCCCCTGGCAGGCGCGCTGACGCCGATCTACCCGACCACGGCCGGCCTTGCCCAGCCCATGCTGCGCAAGCTCGCGCAGCAGGCGCTGGCCAAGGCTGGCGCCATCCGCGACACGCTGCCGGCAGGTCTGCGCCAGGCGCTCGGCCTGGCCGATCTGGCAGCCACCCTGCATACGCTGCACGAACCGCCAGCGGGCGCGAGTGTTGCCAGTCTGGAAGATCGCAGCCATCCGGCCTGGCAGCGGCTCAAGTTCGACGAACTGCTGGCGCAGCAGCTGTCCATGCACCAGCACCGCAGCGAACGCCGTCAGCAGGTGGCCCCGGTGCTGGCCGGCAGCGGCGCGCTGGTGGCGCAACTGCGTGCAGCGCTGCCGTTCGCGCTCACCGCAGCGCAGGATCGCGCGCTGCACGAGATCGGACAGGATCTGGCGCAGCCCCATCCGATGCAGCGCCTGCTGCAGGGCGACGTCGGGTCCGGCAAGACCATCGTGGCGGCGCTGGCGTGCGCGCAGGCCATCGACCATGAGCGCCAGGCGGTGCTGATGGCGCCGACCGCGATCCTGGCCGAGCAGCATTTCCAGAAGATTGCAGCGGCGCTGGCGCCCCTGGGCGTACGCTGCGCCTGGGTCACCGGCAGCCAGAAGAAGCGCGAGCGCGAGGCCGCGCTGGACGCCCTGGCCACGGGCGAGGCGCAGCTTGCGATCGGCACCCATGCCCTGCTCGAGGACCCGGTGCGCTTCGCGCGCCTGGGGCTGGTGGTGATCGACGAACAGCACCGCTTCGGTGTCGAGCAGCGCCTCGCGCTGCGCCGCAAGTCCGAACAGGCGGGCACCGGCCAGCCGCACCAGCTGATGATGAGCGCCACGCCGATCCCGCGCACGCTCAGCATGAGCTACTTCGCCGACCTCGACGTTTCGGTGATCGACGAGCTGCCGCCAGGCCGCACCCCGATCCGTACCAAGCTGGTCGATGAAAGCCGGCGCCACGAGATCATCGAGCGTGTGCGCGCGCAGTGCGCGCTTGGCGAACAGGCATATTGGGTGTGTCCGCTGGTCGAGGAGTCCGAGGCGCTCGATCTGCAGACCGCCATCGATGCCCAGGCCGAACTGCAGCTGGCCCTGCCGGAACTCGAGGTCGGCCTGGTGCATGGCCGTCTGCCAGCCGCCGACAAGGCCGCCGTGATGCAGGCCTTCGCTGCCGGACGCATCCAGCTGCTGGTGGCGACGACGGTGATCGAAGTCGGCGTGGACGTGCCCAACGCCACCATGATGGTGATCGAGCATGCCGAGCGCATGGGCCTGGCCCAGCTGCACCAGCTGCGCGGCCGCGTCGGGCGGGGCGGTCTGCAGGGCTGGTGCATCCTGCTGTTCCAACGCCCGCTGTCGCAACTCGCGCGCCAGCGGCTCAAGGTGATCTACGAGCTGACCGACGGTTTCGCGATTGCACGCGAAGACCTGCGCCTGCGCGGTCCCGGCGAGTTCCTGGGGGCGCGCCAGAGCGGCGCGCCCATGCTGCGCTTTGCCGACCTCGACGAGGACATCGCCCTGCTCGAAGCGGCGCGCGACTGGGCCGGACGCCTGCTGGCCGAGGATCCCGCCGCCGCTGCGGGGCACCTGGAGCGCTGGCTGGGCGCACGCGCGGATTACCTCAAGGCCTGAGGACTGTTATTCTCTACCTTTCGGTATGGAATACCCTCACCAAGGAGACAGTCCGATGTTCGCAAGCCCCCTGCCCCGGATCACGCGCGCCATCCTGCTCGCCGCCACGTTGGCCATCACCCTTGCCGGGGCCCCGCTGGCGCAGGCCGCAGCGCCCCAGCTCAGGACCTCGACACCCGGCTGGTTCCGCATGATGCTGGGCGACTTCGAGATCACGGCCTTGAGCGACGGCACCGCCGACCTGCCGGTCGACAAGCTGCTCAAGCAGGATCCCGCCGTCACCACCCAGGAGCTGGCGCGCGCCTACCTCAAGACCCCGCTCGAGACCTCGGTCAACGGCTACCTGATCAACACCGGCAAGCGCCTGGTGCTGGTCGACACCGGCGCCGGTGCCCTGTTCGGCCCCACACTGGGCCGGCTGGCCGCCAATCTTGCCGCGTCCGGCTACCGTGCCGCGGACGTGGACGACATCCTGATCACGCACATGCACGGCGATCACATCGGCGGCCTGGTGGCCAATGCGGCCAGCGTGTTTCCGAACGCCGTGGTGCATGCCGACCGCCGCGATTCCGAGTACTGGCTGAGCCAGGCAAAGCTCGATGCCGCGCCGGCGGAATCCAAGGGCGCCTTCCAAGGTGCCATGGCCTCGCTGCAACCCTACGTGGCGGCGCACCGCTTCCAGGCCTTCGACGGCACCACCGAGATCGCGCCCGGCATCCATGCCGCACCGACCTACGGCCACACGCCGGGTCATAGCGTCTACGTGATCGAAAGCGGCGGCCAGAAACTGGTCGTGGCAGGCGACCTGATCCACGTCGGTGCCGTGCAGTGGGAGCATCCGGAAGTGACCATGGGCTTCGATTCCGACAGCACCGCCGCGCTGGCGCAAAGGATGCGCGTGTTCGACGAGGCCGCCCGTGACGGTGCACTGATCGCGGCAGCGCACATCGCCTTCCCGGGCATCGGCCACCTGCGCAAGGCCGGCCAGGGCTACCAGTGGATCCCGGTCAACTTCACGCAGTTCCGCTGAGGCCGCTGAGCCGGCCGTGCAGGGCGGGCGGCCGGCACCGCAATGACGGCCCCGCCGCAGGTGGGTGGGTGGCCGGCTTGCCGGTAGAATGCCGGGCATGAGTGCCATGATCGAGCGCCTGCCCGGCCGCTTTCCCCTCTATGCACGGCTGGTCCGCATCGACCGGCCGATCGGCATCCTGCTGCTGCTGTGGCCCACGCTGTGGGCACTGTGGATTGCGGCTGACGGCGCACCCGGCGTGCACCTGCTGCTGGTGTTCGGCCTGGGCACGGTGCTGATGCGCTCGGCCGGCTGTGCCATCAACGACTATGCCGACCGCGACTTCGATGGCGCCGTCGAGCGCACGCGTCAGCGTCCCCTGGCCACCGGCGCGCTGCAGGCGCACGAGGCGCTGGCGGTGGCAGCGGTGCTGAGCCTGATCGCGCTGCTGCTGGTGCTGAGCTGCAACCGCCTCACCGTGCTGCTGTCGATCCCGGCGGTCTTTCTGGCCGGCAGCTACCCGTTCACCAAGCGCTTCTTCCCCTGTCCGCAGGCCTACCTGGGTGTCGCCTTCGGCTTCGGCATCCCGATGGCCTTTGCCGCCGTGCAGGGCAGCGTTCCGGCTGTCGCGTGGTGGATGCTGGCGGCCAACGTGCTGTGGTCGATCGCCTACGATACCGAATACGCCATGGTCGACCGGCCCGACGACATCCGGCTCGGCATCCACAGCTCGGCACTGCTGTTCGGCCGCCACGACGTGCTGGCGGTGATGCTGTGCTATGCCGGCACGCTGGCGCTGCTGGCCCGTGCCGGCTGGCTGGCGCAACTGGGCTGGGCCTGGTACCTGGGTCTGCTGCTCGCGCTTGGCATTGCCGGCTACCACGGGCTGCTGATCCGGGGACGCGAACGCAGCCGGTGTTTCCGCGCCTTCCTGCACAACAACTGGCTGGGCGCCGCCGTCTTCGGCGGACTGGTGCTCGACCGTACGCTCGCCCATTTCTCCGCCCCCTGAGGCTGCATGCGCTACCACGACCTGCGGGACTTCATTGCCCAACTCGAGAAGCTGGGCGAACTCCGGCGCATTTCCCAGCCGGTCTCGCCGCACCTGGAAATGACCGAGATCGGTGACCGCGTGCTGCGGCGCGGCGGCCCCGCCCTGCTGTTCGAGAATCCGGTCGGACATCAGGTGCCGGTACTGGCCAACCTGTTCGGCACGGTGCGGCGCGTCGCCCTGGGCATGGGCGAGGACGGACCGCAGGCGCTGCGCGAAGTCGGCAAGCTGCTGGCCTTCCTCAAGGAGCCGGAGCCGCCGAAGGGCCTCAAGGATGCCTGGGACAAGCTGCCGGTGCTGCGCCAGGTGCTGAACATGGCGCCCAAGGAGTTGCGCAGCGCGCCCTGCCAGGAAGTGGTGCTCGAGGGCCGCGACGTCGACCTGGCGCGACTGCCGGTGCAGACCTGCTGGCCCGGCGATGCCGGTCCGCTGATCACCTGGGGACTGGTGGTGACGCGCGGACCGCTGCGGCCACGGCAGAACCTGGGCATCTACCGCCAGCAGGTGATCGGCCCCAATCGCGTGATCATGCGCTGGCTGGCACATCGCGGCGGCGCGCTGGATTTCCGCGATCATCAGCAGGCGCATCCGGGTCAGCCCTTTCCGGTCGCGGTGGCGCTGGGTGCCGACCCGGCGACCATCCTGGGCGCGGTAACGCCGGTGCCGGATTCACTGTCCGAGTACCAGTTCGCGGGCCTGCTGCGCGGCTCGAAGACCGAAGTGGTGCGCTGCCTGGGCAGCGAACTGCAGGTGCCAGCCAGTGCCGAATTCGTGCTGGAAGGGCATATCGCGCCCGGGGACACGGCGCTCGAAGGCCCCTTCGGCGACCACACCGGCTACTACAACGAACAGGACCGCTTTCCGGTCTTCACCATCGAACGGATCACCCACCGGCGCGATCCGATCTACCATTCCACGTACACCGGCAAACCGCCGGACGAACCGGCGATCCTTGGCGTCGCCCTCAACGAGGTTTTCGTCCCGCTGCTGCAGAAGCAGTTTCCCGAGATCGTCGACTTCTACCTGCCACCCGAAGGCTGCTCCTACCGTATGGCGGTGGTCAGCATGCGCAAGCAGTACCCCGGCCATGCCAAGCGCGTGATGTTCGGGGTCTGGAGCTTCCTGCGCCAGTTCATGTACACCAAATTCATCCTGGTGGTCGACGAGGACATCGACGCGCGCGACTGGAAGGAAGTGATCTGGGCGCTGACCACCCGGGTCGACCCGGCTCGCGACACCCTGCTGGTGGAGAACACGCCCATCGACTACCTGGATTTCGCCAGCCCCGTATCCGGGCTTGGTTCGAAGATGGGCATCGATGCGACCAACAAGTGGCCCGGCGAGACCCAGCGCGAGTGGGGCACGGCGATCAGCATGGACCCTGCCGTGCGTGCCCGGGTGGATGCGCTGTGGTCGGAACTGGGACTGGAATAGCGCTTTCTAGAAGCGGTACTTGAGCCCGATGCTGAGCAGATCCACGCCGCCGTCACCCGGATGTAGCGATACGCCCAGGTGGTAACGGTCCCAGCCGCCCTGCAGACGCAGGTTGGCGCTGATGTCGTAGCGCAGCCCCATGCCATAGGTCGGGTGCAGCGCCGGACTGTCCGGTGTCAGACGGTAGATCTGGCCGGGGTCGACGTCACCCCGGTAGGCGCCGAGCCGGCCCGTGACGCCCAGGCTGTCATTGAGCGCCCAGGTACCCACGCCGGCAACGCGGAAATCGCGCCCGGCGCCCGACACCGGATGTCCCACGTTGCCGCCGTCGCTCTCGGCATAGGCCAGTTCGACATCGAAGCGCTTGGCCGGCACGCTGGGCAGCACGCTGCCATGCACCTTGTGCACCGGCAGGTCGCTGCCGCTGCCGCGGTCCAGGTTCAGAAGCCCGTCAGCCCGGCTCACCCACGGTGCCACCTGGATGCCGCCAAACCAGCCATCCGCCGCCCGAGCGCTTCCCGCGCCACACAACAGGGCGAGGACGATCAGGGCAGAAGGAGTTGAGGTGGTCTTCATGGCGCATCGGTGATCGGGGTTGCCTTGGGCTCATGGGCGGCGCGCAGGGCGCTGGGACACGAGCGTTCAGGGTATGCCAAGTCCTCGTATCCAGTCCATCGATTGCGCTGGATTCGAGCAGCAGGGCCGCACCCTTGTTGCGAATCGGTCACTCTCGCAGTATCCACTCCAGCACCGCCGCCATGGCCGGGGTGGCAGCCTCGGCATGCGCATCGTTGACCACGAACACCAGCGTGCCGATGCGGCCATCGCGACCCAGCACATAACCGGCCAGACTGCGCACCCCGTCCAGGCCACCACTCTTGAGCCGCAGCCGCCGGGCCTGTGCCAGGTCGCGGAACCGCGTACGCAGACTGCCGTCAGCGCCAGGAATAGGCAGGGAGGCAACGAATTCAGGGGATACGGCGGTAGTAAGCGCATACTTCAGTAATTGCTCGAGGTGCGCCGCCGTGGTGCGCTCGAGGTGCGACAAGCCCGAACCGTTCTCGAAAGCCAGCTCGGGAAAATGCAGCCCGGCCGTATCCAGCCAGCGCCGGATCACGCGATCGGCCGCCGCCGGCGTGGCCGGCAGTTCGCCGGACTCGGCAGCCAGCGCCAGGAACAGGGTGCGCGCCATGACGTTGTTGCTGAACTTGTTGATGTCGCGCACCAGTTCGGCCAGTGGCCGCGAGTCCTGGCGCAGAGACACGCGCGCCAGCGCCGGAGCGGGCTGCTCGACGCCGTGCAGTTGCGCAGTCCAGCCCACGCTGCTGGCGCCGGTCGCCAGGGCAAGGTCCAGGTAGGCCGCATCGGACAAGGGTGCGCGCAGCACGCTGGTCTCCGGGCAGGCGGTCGGCCACAGGCCCTCCAGCACCAACTGCGGCGCGTCGGCAGGCGCGCCGGCCGCTGGCGCGGTGGCGGGCTCGGCGCTTCGCAACTGCAAGCCCTGCGGCCAGTTGCCCGGACATGGCGCTGCGTCGTCCGCGTCAGTGCGAGCGCTCACTTTCAACGGAAACGGCGGATCCACGAGCACCTGCCCCCGCCGTCTGGCCGGAAGCAGCAGTTGCACGGCGGATTGCTCCAGCAGCAGCGCACTCGGCGGCGTGACACCGACATGCCCCGGCTCAGGCGTCACACCGCTGGTCTGTCCGGGCAATCCGGCAAAGCGGCTGCGGTCCACATGGACGACTGGCGCCACCTGCTCGACCCCGGCGGCGCGCGCCGCGCGCAGCAGATGGACCAGATCCGCATAGCGCAACCCCGGATCACCGCCGCCGCGCAGGCTGAGTTGCCACACCGGAAGCGGCCCCGCCAGCGGCTCGGCAAGCAGGTCGGTATGGAAGCGGAAGTCGGGCCCCAGCAGGTCGAGCGCCGCAAGGGTGGTAAACAACTTGATCAGCGAACCGACCGCGCGGACCTCGCCCGAACGATAGTCCAGCCTCAGGCGCCCATCGCCACCGGTGACGCGCAGCGACAGGGCCGCGGCAGGTATGCCGGCGGCACGCAGAGCGGCCAGCAGCCCCTCGGGCAGCGCGCCGGCGTCGGCGTCAGCGGCCGCCTTGCAGTCGCTGCCGACCGATTGCGGCAGCGCGCAATCGGCACCGGCGTGCGCCGACCCGCTTGCCGCCAGTGCCAATGGCAGCGCCAGCCAGGCGACTGCGCGCAGACGCCATCGGCGCAAGCCTATTGAATTCCGGCCAGCCAGCCCGTATATTCCTGGCACTCGCCCGACCAGAGTGCTAACAACGCCTCGGGCAAGGTGTTCAACCCTAATTGCAGGAGACTCAAGAATGAAGATCCGTCCGTTGCATGACCGAGTGATTGTCAAGCGCCTGGAAGAGGAGCGCAAGACGGCCTCTGGCATCGTGATCCCCGATGCGGCCACTGAAAAGCCCGACCAGGGCGAAGTCAAGGCCATCGGCACCGGCAAGCTGCTGGAAAACGGTTCGGTGCGTCCGCTGGCGCTCAAGGTGGGCGACCGCGTGCTGTTCGGCAAGTACTCCGGCCAGACCGTCAAGGTCGACGGCGAGGAACTGCTGGTGATGCGCGAAGAAGACATCATGGGTGTGATCGAGGCCTGAGCCTCGCACCCGCATACCCTCTCGACAGATGCGTAGCGGCCGGCAACGTGCCGGCCAATGAAGGAGATTCAACATGGCAGCGAAAGAAGTCCGTTTCCACGACAGCGCGCGTTCGCGCATGGTCATCGGCGTCAACATCCTGGCCGATGCGGTCAAGGTGACCCTGGGCCCCAAGGGCCGCAACGTGGTGCTGGAGCGCTCGTTCGGCGCCCCCACCATCACCAAGGACGGCGTGTCGGTCGCCAAGGAAATCGAACTGAAGGACAAGTTCGAGAACATGGGCGCCCAGATGGTCAAGGAAGTCGCTTCCAAGACCTCGGATATCGCCGGTGACGGCACCACCACGGCAACCGTGCTGGCCCAGGCCATCGTGCAGGAAGGCATGAAGTTCGTTGCCGCCGGCATGAACCCGATGGACCTCAAGCGTGGCATCGACAAGGCTGTGCTGTCGGTCACCGAAGAGCTGCGCAAGCTCTCCAAGCCCTGCACCACCAACAAGGAGATCGCCCAGGTCGGTTCGATCTCGGCCAACTCCGACCAGACCATCGGCGACATCATTGCCGATGCGATGGACAAGGTGGGCAAGGAAGGCGTGATCACCGTCGAAGACGGCTCGGGCCTGGAAAGCGAACTGGAAGTCGTCGAAGGCATGCAGTTCGACCGCGGCTACCTGTCGCCCTACTTCGTCAACAACCCCGACCGCCAGATCGCCTTGCTGGAAGATCCCTTCGTGCTGCTGCACGACAAGAAGATCTCCAACATCCGTGACCTGCTGCCGGTGCTGGAGCAGGTGGCCAAGGCCGGCCGCCCGCTGCTGATCATCGCCGAGGAAGTCGACGGCGAAGCGCTGGCCACACTGGTGGTCAACAACATCCGCGGCATCCTGAAGACCTGCGCCGTCAAGGCCCCGGGCTTCGGTGACCGTCGCAAGGCCATGCTGGAAGACATCGCCATCCTGACTGGCGGCACCGTGATCGCCGAGGAAGTCGGCCTCAGCCTGGAGAAGACCACCCTGGCCGAACTGGGTCGCGCCAAGCGCATTGAAGTCGCCAAGGAAGACACCACCGTCATCGACGGCTACGGCGCCGAGGAAAGCATCAAGGGCCGTGTCACCCAGATCCGCAAGCAGATCGAGGAAGCCACCAGCGACTACGACCGCGAGAAGCTGCAGGAGCGTGTCGCCAAGCTGGCCGGCGGCGTGGCAGTGATCAAGGTGGGTGCCGCCACCGAAGTCGAAATGAAGGAAAAGAAGGCCCGCGTGGAAGACGCCCTGCACGCCACCCGCGCTGCGGTGGAAGAAGGCATCGTCCCCGGCGGCGGCGTGGCCCTGCTGCGTGCCCGTCATGCGCTCAAGGACCTGCGCGGCATCAATGCCGACCAGGACGCCGGCATCAAGATCGTGTCGCGTGCGATCGAGGAGCCGCTGCGCCAGATCGTCGCCAACTGCGGTGACGAGCCCTCGGTGGTGGTCAACAAGGTGCTCGAAGGCACGGGCAACTTCGGCTACAACGCCGCCACCGGCGAGTACGGCGATCTGGTCGCGATCGGCGTGGTCGACCCGACCAAGGTGACGCGTTCGGCGCTGCAGAATGCCGCCTCGATCGCCGGCCTGATGCTGACCACCGACGCCATGGTGGCCGAACTGCCGAAGGACGATGCTCCGGCCGGCGGCGGCATGGGTGGCATGGGCGGCATGGGCGGCATGGACATGTAATCGTCCGCCGCGCCCTTGTCCCGCCAGGGACGCGCTGTCGCACGGGCGGCCCCAGGGTCGCCCGCAGCCCGGTAACCGAAAGGTACCGGGCTTTTTTCATTTGCTGCATTGCAAGGGCATATTCTTATAGAAATGAAGCCCTTGAACGGTGAGTGGCGGGCATGACAGGATGAAACCGGTCTGTTACAGTGTTGGAAGGGGGTGCACTCATATATAAGACTAACGGCACCCCCCATTCACCCCCTGCCAAGCCTCGCGGGATTCGAAAACAGAAAGGTGGAGATTCGCTTGATGAGTGACGAGATCCTGGCCCGTATCCGGGCCAACCCCAAGTACCAGGAGTTGAAGCCCCGGCGCTCCGGCTTCGGCACACTGCTGAGCATCCTCATGCTGGTGGTGTACTACGGCTTCATAGCGCTGATCGCGTTCAACAAGGAATTCCTGGGCACGCCACTGGCCGCCGGGGTGACCACCACCATCGGCATCCCGATGGGCATGGGGGTGATCTTGTTCACCGTGGCGATCACCGGCATCTACGTCAATCGCGCCAACAAGGAATTCGACTCCCTGACCGCCGAAGTCCTCAAGGAGGCGCGCAAATGAGCCGCCGCCTGGTTTCCCTGCTCGGCACTCTGCTGCTGGGTGCAAGCGGCTGCGTACTCGCCGCAGGGCCCGATCTGGGCCATGTCGAGAAGCAGCCCGTCAATGTCACCGCCATCATCCTGTTCGTCGGCTTCGTCGCCGTCACGCTGTGGATCACCAAGTGGGCGGCGGCGCGCACGCGCTCGGCGGCCGACTTCTACACCGCCGGCGGCGGCATCACCGGTTTCCAGAACGGCCTGGCGATCGCGGGCGACTACATGTCGGCGGCCTCCTTCCTGGGCATCACCGCGGCCGTGATGACAGGCGGCTTCGATGGTCTCATCTACTCGATCGGCTTCCTGGTCGGCTGGCCGGTGGTGACCTTCCTGCTCGCGGAGCGCCTGCGCAACCTGGGCAAATTCACCTTTGCCGACGTCGCCGGCTACCGTTTCCAGCCCGGCCCGATCCGCGCCTTCGCGGCCTCGGGCACGCTGGTGGTGGTGGCCTTCTACCTGATCGCGCAGATGGTCGGCGCCGGTTCGCTGATCAAGCTGCTGTTCGGCCTGGACTACTGGATCGCCGTGGTGCTGGTAGGCGCGCTGATGATGATCTACGTGCTGTTCGGTGGCATGACCGCCACCACCTGGGTGCAGATCATCAAGGCCTGCCTGCTGCTCACCGGCGTTACCTTCATGGCCATCATGGTGATGGCCAAGTTCAATTTCAGCCCGGAAGCGCTGTTCGCCGAAGGCGTGCGCGTCAAGAGCCAGCTCGCGCTGGCGGCAGGCAAGTCGCAGGAAGAAGCGACCAAGGCCGGACTGGCCGTGATGAGACCGGGCGGCTTCGTCAAGGACCCGATCTCGGCGATCTCCTTCGGCATGGCGCTGATGTTCGGCACCGCCGGACTGCCGCACATCCTGATGCGCTTTTTCACCGTGCCGGACGCCAAGCAGGCGCGCAAGTCGGTGTTCTGGGCCACCACCTGGATCGGCTACTTCTACATCCTGATCTTCATCATCGGCTTCGGCGCGATCACGCTGGTGCTGAGCGACCCGGCCATGCTCGACGCCAAGGGTGCCCTCAAGGGCGGCGCCAACATGGCGGCGGTGCTGGTGGCCAAGCATGTCGGCGGCGACGTGTTCTTCGGCTTCATCTCGGCGGTGGCCTTCGCAACCATCCTGGCCGTGGTGGCGGGACTGACGCTGTCCGGGGCCTCGGCCGTCTCGCACGACATCTACGCCACGCTGCTCAAGGGCAACAAGGCCGACAGCGCCAGCGAACTGCGCGTGTCGCGCATCACCACGGTGGTGCTGGGCATCGTGGCGGTGGTGCTGGGCATCGCCTTCGAGAAGCAGAACATCGCGTTCCTGGTGTCACTGGCCTTTGCCGTGGCGGCGTCGGCCAACTTCCCGGTGCTGCTGCTGTCGGTGCTGTGGAAGGACTGCACTACCAAGGGTGCGGTGGTCGGTGGCTTCCTCGGCCTGATCAGCTCGGTGGGACTGACGGTGGTGTCGCCCGCGGTGTGGGAAGCCGTGCTGGGCAACCCCAAGGGGTCCGCGCTGTTCCCCTACACCTCGCCAGCGCTGTTCTCGATGACCCTGGCCTTCCTGGCCATCTACATCGTGTCCAAGCTGGACAACAGTGACAACGCCAAGGCCGAGCGCGCCGCCTTCGACGCCCAGGAACTGCGCGCCGAGACCGGCTTCGGGGCAGAGGGTCCTTCGGGCCACTGAAGCCTGCCAGGGGCGCCCTGGGGGGCGCCTGGCGGTACATGGAAGGGGGTGGCCCGCCACGCGTGGCGCGGGCCACCCCCTTCGCCTTCGTGGCGCAGCGCCGCCAGCCCCCCGGCGAGCGGCGCCGGCTTCCGGATGGCTTATACTCCGGTCGTTTTGTCATCACCCCAGAGGGGCAAGCCAGCATGAAGGAATCCTCGCCCGGCCAGCCGGCCGATCCGGACAAGGTGTGGTCCGGCCGTTTTGCGGTGCCGATCGCCGACTCGGTCAAGCGCTACACCTCCTCGGTGTTCTTCGACCGGCGGCTGGCCGAATTCGACATCCAGGGTTCGCTGGCGCACGCGCGCATGCTTGCGCACGTCGGCCTGCTCGGCGCCCAGGACCTGGCCGACATCGAGCGCGGCCTGGCCCAGGTGCTGGACGAGATCCGCGGCGAACGCTTCGAGTGGAAGCTCGACGACGAGGACGTCCACCTCAACATCGAACGGCGACTGACCGCGCTGGTGGGCGACGCCGGCAAACGCCTGCACACCGCGCGCTCGCGCAATGATCAGGTGGCCACCGACATCCGCCTGTTCCTGCGCGCGGCCGTCGACGGCCTCGACACCCAGCTCGGACAGGTTCAGGCTGCCCTGCTCGACCTGGCGGAACAGCACGTCGACACCATCCTGCCGGGCTTCACCCACCTGCAGGTGGCGCAGCCGGTGTCCTTCGGCCACCACCTGATGGCCTATGTCGAGATGTTCGAGCGCGACCGTGAACGGCTGCGTGACGGCCGCCGACGCATCAATCGCCTGCCGCTCGGCGCGGCCGCGCTGGCCGGCACCGGCTACCCGATCGACCGCGAGCGCGTCGCGCGCGAGCTCGGTTTCGAGGGCATCTGCCGCAATTCCCTGGATGCCGTGTCCGATCGCGACTTCGCGATCGAGTTCTGCGCCGCCGGCGCGCTGATCATGACGCACGTCTCGCGGCTGTCCGAGGAGATCATCCTGTGGATGAGCCCGCGCTTCGGCTTCATCCAGGTCGGCGACGCCTTCTGCACCGGCTCGTCGATCATGCCGCAGAAGCGCAATCCTGACGTGCCGGAACTGGCACGCGGCAAGAGCGGGCGCGTCACCGGACACCTGATGGGCCTGCTGATGCTGATGAAGGCACAGCCCCTGGCTTACAACAAGGACAACCAGGAGGACAAGGAGCCCCTGTTCGACACCGTCGACACGCTGGGCGACACGCTGCAGATCTTCGCCGAGATGCTGCGCGACGTGCGCGTCAATCCCGACGCCATGCGCGCTGCGGCGCGCCAGGGTTTCGCCACCGCGACCGACCTGGCCGACTACCTGGTACGCAAGGGCCTGCCGTTCCGCGATGCCCACGAGGCGGTGGCGCGCGCCGTGCGCGCAGCCGAGCAGCGCGGCTGCGACCTGTCCGATCTCGACCTGGCGGCGCTGCAGGCCTTCTCGCCGCTGATCGAGGGCGACGTGCACGCCGTGCTCACGCTGGAGGGCTCGCTGGCCAGCCGCACCTCGCCGGGCGGCA
>JAGWIJ010000121.1 GCA_028873535.1 Pseudomonadota bacterium | reverse complement strand
AGTTCGCACCTGCAGGACTACACGCGCGAGATCCTGAGCGAGATCGGGCGCACGCTGAACGACGTACCCAACCACATCAGCATCGCGGGCCATACCGACGCGCGCGCCTACGCCGGCGGCGAGAAGGGCTTCAGCAACTGGGACCTGTCGGCCGAGCGCGCCAATGCCGCGCGGCGCGCGATGGTCGAGGCCGGCCTGCAGCAGGACCGCGTGATCCGCATCGTCGGCCTGGGGTCGACCGTGCTGTTCAATCCGGATGATCCCATGGACCCGATGAACCGCCGCATCAGCATCGTGGTCATGAACCGGCGCACCGAGACCGCCGTGCGCAAGGACACCATCGCCCAGGGCGGCGGCACGGACGAGGCACGCGACGCCGGCAGCGGCCGGCGCCCGGAAATTCTGGACGGCGTGAAGCCCGATCTGCGCCCGGGCATCGCGCGCCCGCGCGAGATCGAGCCGCCGCGCCTGGAACTCACGCCCACCAGTCCACGTGGCTATTGATGCGTCCCCGATCGGCGCCGCAGCGCCGCTTGCTGACCATCCCGCCTGAGCTAAAGAATCGTCTCGCGTCACCGATAACTGTAATGAGCGGAGGCTATCGCCCCCCCGAACTGCCGGAAACATCCCATGTCCGAATTGCTGAAAAGCATCGATGCTAGAACCCGCCTCGCGGGGACCAACAAGCTGGAGATCCTGCTCTTCACGCTTGGTGCCGACGCGCGCACCGGGCGTCGCGAGACCTTCGGGATCAACGTCTTCAAGGTGCGCGAGGTGATGCGCACGCCGCAGATCACGCGTGCGCCGGAAATGCCCTCCGGCATCGAAGGCATGGTCAGCCTGCGTTCGCAGCTCACCGCCGTGATCGACCTGGCGCGCTATGCCCATGTGCAGACCGAGACGCGGCCGGAGATCATGATCGTCACCGAATACAATGGCCACTCCCAGGGCTTCCTGGTCGAGGCGGTCGATACCATCCTGCGCCTCGACTGGTCGCGCATGAAGGTGCCGCCGGACATGCTGGCGGTCGAGATGGGCGGCATGGTCACCGCGGTGACCGAACTCGAGGACGGACGCATCGTCATGATGCTGGACGTCGAGCGCATCCTGGCCGAGACCACCCAGATCGACGACGAGATCTATTTCCGCAACATCAGCCGCCTCGCCCAGGGTGACCGCACGGTGTTCTTCGCTGACGATTCCAGCGTGGCGCGCAAGCAGATCGAGCGCACGCTGGAGGCGATGGGCGTGCGCCACATCTCGGCCATGAACGGCCGCAAGGCCTGGGAGGAGCTGCGCCGCCTGGCCGACTATGCCGATTCGCGCCAGATCGCGGTGCGCGAACTGCTGCAGCTGATCATCACCGATGTCGAGATGCCGGAAATGGACGGCTACATGCTGACCCGCAACATCAAGGGCGACTCGCGCTTCGCCGGCATCCCCGTGATCATGCATTCCTCGCTGTCCGGACAGTCCAACGCCCAGCACGGCAAGACCAACGGGGTTGATGCCTACATCCCCAAATTCGAACCCCAGCGCCTCGCCGAAATGGTGACGCGCTTCCTGGCCTGAGACATGATGGAACCGATCAGCACCGAAGGCATTCCGTCGGGCAACCTGCTCGACACGATCGACGGCCGCACCCGGCTCGCCGGCTCCAACAAGCTCGAGATCCTGCTGTTCTCGCTGGGCACCAGCGAGGTCTTCGGGATCAACGTGTTCAAGGTCCGCGAGGTCTGCAAGACCCCGCCGATCACGCGCACGCCCAACATGCCGCACGGCATGGAAGGCGTGATCTCGCTGCGCGGCCGCATCGTGCCGGTGGTGAACCTGTCCAACATCGTGCACATCGAGACCACCAGCGAGAATCCCGGCAGCGCCATGCTGGTCATGGAGTACAGCCGGCGCGTCCTGGGCTTCCTGGTCGATGACGTCGACCGCATCATCCGTGTCGAATGGTCGGACGTGAAGCCGCCCGAGGCGCTGCTCACCGGCGAGCACGGGATGATCACCGCGATCACCCATCTGGAGGACGGCAAGCTGGTCTCCATCCTCGATGTCGAGGAGATCCTGATCAACACCTTCGGCGAGGACGGCATGCACGACGTCGCGCCGATCGTCAGCGACGAAGACCTGACGGTGTTCTTCGTCGACGATTCCACGGTGGCGCGCAAGCGCATCGTCGAAGTGCTCGACCGCCTGCGCGTCAAGTACAAGCAGGCCACCAACGGCCTTGAGGCATGGGAGCGCCTGAAGAGCGAGGCTGCCTATGCCGAGCAGCAGGGTACGCCGCTGTGCGAGCTGATCAAGGTGATCATGGTCGATGCCGAGATGCCGCAGATGGACGGCTACGTGCTGACGCGCAACATCAAGACCGACCGGCGCTTCGACGGCATCCCGGTGGTCATGCATTCCTCGCTGTCGTCCGAGGCCAACCGCACCATGGGCCAGAGCGTCGGTGTCGACGCCTACGTCGCGAAATTCGATTCACATGTGCTGGGCGAGACCCTGCGCCCCCTGCTGCTGCGGCAAGTCGCCGCCTGATGGAGTCCCCCATGGTTGATCCCAATATCCGCTTCCTGGTCGTGGACGATTTCTCCACGATGCGCCGCATCGTGCGCAATCTGCTCAAGGAACTCGGCTTCAGCAACGTCGACGAAGCCGAGGACGGCGTCGTGGCACTGCAGAAGCTGCGCGCCGGCAGCTTCGACTTCGTGGTCGCCGACTGGAACATGCCCAACATGGACGGGCTGACCATGCTGCAGACCATCCGCGCCGACGCCAACCTCAAGCACCTGCCGGTGCTGATGGTGACCGCCGAGGCCAAGAAGGAGAACATCATCGCGGCGGCCCAGGCCGGCGCCAACGGCTATGTGGTCAAGCCCTTCACCGCAGCAGTGCTTGACGAAAAGCTTGGCAAGGTGTTTGCCAAGATGGCCAGCGCCTGAGGACATTGCCATGAGCCAAACCGCAGAACGAGACAATCCCGATCTGGAGGCGCTGTTCGACAGCGTCGTCGAGGCCCGCCAGTCCAGCGCGGCGGCAGCGCCGGCCGTGGCCGCGGCAGTGGCCACGCTGGTGCCGCCTGCCATGACCCTGGCCGTGGGGCGCGAGGCAAGCGGCGTCGAGTCCACGCATGACGGTCATTCCGAGCTGATCCAGCGCATCGGTCACCTGACGCGCAGCCTGCACGACAGCCTGCGCGAGCTCGGCTACGACAAGAAGATCGAGCAGGCCGCAGCGGCGATTCCCGACACCCGCGACCGTCTCGCCTATGTGGCCAACCTGACCGGTGATGCGGCCGACAAGGTGCTGACCCTGACCGAGCGCACCCTGCCGCTGCAGGAGGCGATCGGCGCCGAGGCGCGCACGCTGTCGCGGCAGTGGCAGGCGCTGTTCGACAAGCGCCTCAGCGTGGAGGATTTCCGCGAGCTGGTCGGCCAGACCCGCGACTACCTGGAGGCCGTACCCAGGCAGACCGCGGAAGCGCACCGCAACCTGCGCGACATCATGCTCGCGCAGGATTTCCATGACCTGACCGGCCAGGTGATCCGCAAGATCACCGAGATGGCCCAGCGCGTGGAGACCGAACTCGTCGGCCTGCTGGTTGAAAGCGTGAGCCCCGCCACGCGTGCCGAATACGCGGCGCCGAGCGGGCTGATCAACGGTCCTGTCATCAACGCCGAAGGGCGCTCCGACGTGGTGGCCAATCAGGCCCAGGTCGACGACCTGCTGGCCAGCCTGGGGTTCTGATCGTGAGCGATTTCGCCGGGAACGAGGAACTGCTGCAGGACTTCCTGCTCGAGGCGTCGGAACTGCTGTCCGACGTCGACAACAAGCTGGTCGAGCTGGAGAAGCGCCCCGCCGACCGCGCGCTGCTGAACGACGTGTTCCGCGGCTTCCATACCGTCAAGGGCGGCGCCGGCTTCCTCGGCGCGACCGCGCTGGTCGAGCTGTGCCACCGTACCGAGAACACCTTCGACAAGCTGCGCGTGGGCGAGCTCGAACTCAGCCCCGAACTGATGGACGTGATCATGGCGGCCACCGGCGAAGTGCGGAACATGTTCGGTTCGCTGTCGCATGGCGTCCAGCCCGAGCCGGCCGATGCCGCGGTGCTGCATGCACTCGACACGGTGCTGGCCATGGGCAGCGTGCCGACGCAGCCGGTGGCTGTGGCGCCGGTGCGCGAAGTGCCGGCCAAAGCGGAAGGCAAGGGCACGCCGATCCCGCAGAAAGATGGACAGCCTGACTGGGGGTACCTGATGAATTCACTGACAGCAAGCGATCTGCCCGCTGCCTCCGACGTGGCCACCGCCGTTGACGAAGCCGTGACCGCGATGGCCGCAACCGATGCGGGCGGCAAGCCCAGGCGCGAGCAGGGGCCGGTGCAGCCTGCGGCGGGCAAGGAAACCACCATCCGCGTCGACACCGAACGCCTGGACAACGTGCTGACGCTGTCCGGCGAGATCGGCCTGATCAAGAACCGCTTGACGCGCCTGCGCTCGGACCTGCTGGGCGGACGCAATGACGTCGACACCCTGCGCGCGCTCGACGAGGCGGTCGGCCAGCTCGACCTGCTGGTCGGCAACCTGCAGAACGCCGTCATGAAGACGCGCATGCAGCCGATCGGCCGCCTGTTCAACAAGTATCCGCGCCTGGCGCGCGATCTGGCCCGCCAGTTGGGCAAGGAAGTCGACCTGGTGCTGGTCGGCGAAGAGACCGAGATCGACAAGACCATGCTCGAGGATCTCAACGATCCCCTGGTGCATCTGGTGCGCAACGCCGTCGACCACGGTGTCGAACTGCCGGCCGACCGCACGGCCGCCGGCAAGCCGGAGAAGAGCACGGTGCAGCTGTCGGCACGCCAGGAAGGCGACCATGTGGTGATCGAGATCGTCGACGACGGACGCGGCATGCGGCCCGACGTGATCCGCGCCAAGGCGGTGGAAAAGGGCGTGATCAGCCCGGAAGAGGCCAACACCCTGGACGAGAAGGCCAGCATCAACCTGATCTTCATGCCCGGCTTCTCGACCAAGACCGAGGTGTCGAGCGTCTCCGGTCGCGGCGTGGGCATGGACGTGGTCAAGACCAACATCCATCGCCTGAATGGCAACATCGATGTCTATTCCGAACCCGGCAAGGGTTCGCGCTTCACCATTTCGCTGCCGCTGACCATGGCGATCCTGCCGGTGCTGGTGGTGCGCCTGGGCGAACAGCCGTTCGCGCTGCCGCTGTCGCTGGTGCGCGAGATCCTGCCGATGGTGCCGAGCGAACTGCAGCAGGTCACCGGCAAGGCGACCATGGTGGTGCGCGGCGAAGTGCTGCCGGTGATTCCGCTGGCCACCATGCTGGGCTGGCCGCATCAGGGCCAGAACGCGGGCGGCGTGCTGCTCGAGTTTGCCGGCGTCAAGTTCATCCTGGCGATCGACTCCTTCGCCGGACGCGACGACGTCGTGATCAAGTCGCTCGAAGGCTTCAAGCCGCGCGGCGTGGCCGGCGTCACCTTGTCCAGCGACGGCCAGATCGTGCTGATCCTGGATCTGAAGGAGCTGCTCGATGATACCGGCTGGAGCAGCGGCGGCATCGGCCAGCAGCAGGCTCGCGCCTGGTTGAGTTCGATGGCCAGCGCCTGATTCCCCGGGCTTCACGGCCAGCGGGCGCGCCCACCTTGGCGGTGGCCGCGCCCGCGGCACTTGCGCGCTCCCGAAAAGACCCGCTTTAACCGCCTTCTTCCCCGGATTGCCGCTGGCGTCCGGGTCCGATAATCCTTCCACGATACCGGCAAGTCCCGGGCCATTCCGGCCCGACGCCGTGATCCTCTGGGAGCCGGGGCCGTCATGGCCGAAGACAGCGATCTCGAAAAAACGGAGTCACCCTCACCGCGCAGACTGGAACAGGCGCGCGAGGACGGGCGTGCTCCCCATTCGCGCGAACTGGCCTCGTTCTCGGTGCTGCTGGCAGCCGGCGTGGGACTGGCGTTCCTGGGCCAGGACATCATGGCGGGCCTGCGTGCCGACGTGGTCTCCGGCCTGATGTTCGACCACAGCCTGGTCGAACATCCCGATCACCTGCTGGAACGCCTCGGACATATGTCGACGGCAGCCATGTTCGGACTGCTGCCCTGGCTGGGCCTGGTGTTTGCCGCTGCCGTCGTGGCGCCGCTGACCCTGTCCGGCTTCCTGTTCACGCCCGGCAACATCATGCCGGACTTCAGCCGCCTGTCGCCGGCGCGCGGCCTGGGCAACATCCTTTCTTCCTCCGGTCTGGCCGAACTCGGCAAGGCGATCCTCAAGGCGGTGCTGATCGGCGGTCTCGGCGGCTGGTTCCTGTGGACCAGTCGCGGCGCGGCGCTGGGCCTCGGTCACAGCAGCTTCCCGGTGGCCCTCGAAGCGGGCGTCCATTTGCTGCAGCGCTGCGTGTACGTGCTGCTGGCCGGGCTGGGGGTGGTGGTGGCGATCGACGTGCCGTTCCAGATCTGGCATTTCCACGACGGTCTGAAAATGACGCGCGAGGAATTGCGCCAGGAAGCCCGCGAAAGCGACGGCGATCCGCACGTCAAGGCGCGCATCCGCCAGCAGCAGCGCGAGTCCGCGCGCCGGCGCATGATGAGCGAGGTGCCCGGCGCCGACGTGGTGGTCACCAACCCGACCCACTACGCCGTTGCGCTGCGTTATGAGCAGGGCGCCATGCGCGCGCCGCGTGTGGTGGCCAAGGGCGGCGACCTGGTGGCGCTGCGCATCCGCGGCCTGGCCGAGGCGCACGGCGTGCCGATCCTGGAACAGCCGCCGCTGGCGCGTGCGCTGTTCAAGCACGCCGAGCTCGAACGCGAGATCCCGCCGGGCCTTTACGCAGCTGTCGCCGAGGTGCTGGCCTACGTGTTCCAGTTGCGCGCCTGGCGCGACGGCAGCGGTGGCCAGCCGACACAGCCGCGCACGGTGGAGGTGCCGGCCGAACTGGCGGTCGCGGCCGCCGTCCTGCCCGCAGCGACCGAGCTGCAGCCGCGTGCCGCTGCCGCGGCAGCCGGCCTTGAAGCCATCGCGGCCACCAGCGCGGTGGGCGGCGGAGTGGCCGGGGTATGAGGGAACTGCTGAACCGGATCGCGCCCATCGTCAAGGGCCTGCAGTTGCGCGGCATGGCCGGGCCGGTACTGATCATCCTCATCCTGGGCATGATGGTGCTGCCGCTGCCGGCCTTCATGCTCGACATCCTGTTCACCTTCAACATCGCCGTGTCGATCATGGTGCTGCTGGTCGGCGTGAACTCGCTCAAGCCACTGGACTTCGCGTCCTTCCCCACGGTGCTGCTGCTCACCACGCTGCTGCGCCTGTCGCTCAACGTCGCCTCCGCGCGCGTGGTGCTGCTCGAGGGACATACCGGCCCCGATGCTGCCGGCAAGGTGATCGAGGCCTTCGGACATTTCCTGGTCGGCGGCAACTACGCTGTCGGCATCGTGGTGTTCGTGATCCTGGTGGTGATCAATTTCGTCGTGATCACCAAGGGCGCCGGCCGGATCGCCGAAGTCAGCGCGCGCTTCACGCTGGATGCCATGCCCGGCAAGCAGATGGCGATCGATGCCGACCTCAACGCCGGCCTGATCGGCGAAGACGAGGCACGCAAGCGCCGCGCCGCGGTTTCGCAGGAAGCCGACTTCTTCGGATCGATGGACGGTGCCAGCAAGTTCGTGCGCGGCGATGCCGTGGCCGGCATCGTGATCCTGGTGATCAACATCGTCGGCGGCCTGGTGGTGGGCATGGTCCAGCATGACCTCGACTTCGCGACGGCAGCGCGCAACTACACGCTGCTCACCATCGGCGATGGTCTGGTCGCTCAGGTGCCTTCGCTGATCATTTCCACCGCCGCCGGCGTGATCGTCAGCCGGGTCAGCACCGAACAGAGCATCGGCCAGCAGCTCGCCGCCGAAGTGCTGTCCAACCCCGACGTGCTGGCCCTGACCGCGCTGATCATCGGCCTGATGGGCATCGTGCCCGGCATGCCGCATGTGCCCTTCCTGTTCCTGGCCGGGCTGCTCGGTGCCGTCACCTGGCGCATGGTCAAGGCCCGCCAGACGGTGGTCGAGGAGGCCCCCGCGCCGGCGCTGCCCGCCAATCCGGAAGGGGCCGAGGCAAGCTGGGACGACGTCATGCCGGTCGACACCCTGGGCCTGGAAGTCGGTTACCGCCTGATCCCGCTGGTCGACCGCAACCAGGATGGCGAACTGCTGCGGCGGATCAAGGGCATCCGCAAGAAGTTCGCCCAGGACATCGGCTTCCTGGCGCCGCCGATCCACATCCGCGACAACCTGGAGCTGCGCCCCAGTGCCTACCGGATCGTGCTCAAGGGCGTCGAGGTCGGCCGCGGCGAGTCCTTCCCGGGCCAGTTCCTGGCCATCGACCCGGGACGCGTGTCAGGCACCCTGCCGGGTTCGCAGACGCGCGATCCGGCCTTCGGCCTGCCGGCGGTCTGGATCGAGTCGGGCCTGCGCGACCGCGCCCTGTCGCTGGGCTACACCGTGGTCGATGCCGGCACGGTGGTGGCCACCCACCTCAACCACATCATCACCCAGCATGCCGCCGAGCTGCTGGGCCGCCAGGAAGTGCAGCAGCTGCTCGACCACCTGGGCAAGACCGCGCCCAAGCTGGTCGAGGATCTGGTGCCCAAGCTGCTCACGTTGTCGACGCTGCAGAAGGTGCTGCAGAACCTGCTCACCGAAGGCGTGCATATCCGCGACATGCGCTCGATCCTGGAGACCCTGACCGAGCATGCGGCACGCGTGCAGGCAGCCAGCGATCTCACCGAAGCGGTGCGCGGCGCCCTGGGGCGCGCCATCGTGCAGCAGATCTTCCCGGGCAGTGCCGACGTCCAGGTGATCGCACTCGATGGCCAGCTTGAAGGCATCCTGAGCCAGGCCGTCAGCACTTCGGGCGAGGGCGCCAGCCTGGAGCCCGGGCTTGCCGACACGCTGCTGCGCGAAACCGCTGCTGCGGCCGCGCGCCAGGAGGCGCAAGGCGTGACACCGGTGCTGCTGGTACCAGGCCCGCTGCGCGCATTGCTGGCGCGCTTCCTGCGCCGGACCATCCCGGCCCTGAGCGTGCTGGCGCACGCCGAAATTCCCGATCACCGCACCCTCAAAGTCACCGCAATTGTCGGAGGTAGAGCATGAAGGTCCGCAAATACAACGCCCGCACCTCGCGTGATGCACTGCGCCAGGTCCGCGAGGACCTTGGTCCCGACGCCGTGATCCTGGCCAACCGCATGGTCAAGGGCGGCGTCGAGGTCATGGCGATGGCTGCCGCCGACCTTGCCGCGCAGACGCCTGCCGCGCCGGCGCGCCCGCTGCCGCTGGAGACCAGCGAGGACGATGTGGTGGTCGCGCCACCGGGGCTGTTCGCGCGCCACGACAGCGCACGGCGCAGCCTCGCCGGGCTGGGCATGGAGACGGTCGTGGCACGGCGCGAAGCGGCCGCCCTGGCACGGCTCGCGTCCGGTCCGGATCCCCTGTTCGAGCCGATTCCGACCGCCGCGCGGCTGCGCAGCGAGCAGGCGGCCCAGCCGGCACCACGGCGTGCCCCGACGCTGGGGCTCAGGCCGGAGCCGGCGCCGCTGGCGCCACCGCCGGCCAGTGCGCCGGCAGTGCTGCGCCGGCGCGGCGAACGCGTGGCGCCGGAGCCCGGCTTGGCTGCCCTGGCGGCGCCGGCGGCGGCCGACGTCGACCGGATGGCAGGCGAATTCGACCTGCTGGCAATGCGTCACGACCCGCTGATGGCCGCGCTCGCCGAGGAGGTGCGCACGCTGGGCAGCATGCTGGGCAAGCCGGCCGTCGCGCTGCCGCCCGAGGCTGCGCCCGGTTCTGCGGCGGCAGCGCGGTCGGGTCCGCCGC
>JAGWIJ010000015.1 GCA_028873535.1 Pseudomonadota bacterium | reverse complement strand
CGGCCTGGGTGTAGCCGAACAGGCGCTCGGCGGCCGGATTCCAGAGCGTGATCTCGCCCTTGGCGTCGGAAACCAGGATGGCATCGCCAGCGGCCATGACCACCTGTTCGAACAGCGTACTTTGGTCCATCGCGTCGCTCCTTCGTGGCAGCAGCAAAAAAATGCGCCCGGGGTCGGTGCGAGTTCGACCCCGGGCGCGCAGACTAGGCCGCTTGGGCCCTGGTCGTCAAACTGCCTTGGCGGCGTGCAGCTCGGCGATCTTTTCCGGCGTGTAGCCGATGTCCTTCAGGATCTCGTCGGTGTGCTCGCCCAGCAGCGGCGAACCGGTCACCTCCACGCTCATCTCGGAGAACTTGATCGGGCTGCCGACCGTCAGGTACTTTCCACGCGCCTTGTGCTCGACCTCGACCACGGTGCCGCTCTTGCGCAGCGAGGGGTCGTTGGCGATTTCCTTCATCGACAGCACCGGCGAGCAGGGGATGTCGAACTTGCGCAGGATGTCGACGGCCTCGAACTTGGTCTTGTCCTTGAGCCAGTCCTCGATGGTGGCGAAGATGTCGAAGATCTTGTCCTGGCGCGCTTCGGCGGTCATGTAGGCGGGATCGGTCTCCCACTCGGGCTTGCCGATCGCCTTGCAGATCGGCGCCCAGGCGTGGCCCTGGATGGTGAAATAGATGTAGGCGTTGGGGTCGGTCTCCCAGCCTTTGCACTTGAGCACCCAGCCCGGCTGCCCGCCGCCGCCGGCGTTGCCGCCGCGCGGCACGACGTCGCTGAAGGTGCCATGCGGATACTGCGGGTATTCCTCCAGGTAACCGACGCGGTCCAGACGCTGCTGGTCGCGCAGCTTGACCCGGCACAGGTTCAGCACCGAGTCCTGCATCGACACGGCCACCTTCTGGCCACGCCCGGTCTTGTCGCGGTAGCGCAGCGCAGCCAGGATGCCGATCGCGAGGTGCATGCCGGTGTTGCTGTCGCCGAGTGCGGCCGCGCTCACGGTGGGCGGGCCGTCCCAGAAGCCGGTGGTGGAGGCGGCACCGCCGGCGCACTGCGCGACGTTCTCGTAGACCTTGAGGTCTTCGTAGTGGTGGCCGTCGCTGAAGCCCTTCACCGAGGCCCAGATCATGCGCGGATTGAGCTCACGGATGCGGTCCCAGCTGAAGCCCATGCGGTCGAGCGCGCCGGGGCCGAAGTTCTCCACCATCACGTCGCTGCCGCGGATCAGCTGTTCGAGCACCTGCTTGCCTTCCGGCGTCTTGGTGTCGAGGGTGATCGAGCGCTTGTTGCTGTTGAGCATGGTGAAGTAGAGCGCGTCGACGCCCGGGATGTCACGCAGCTGCGAGCGCGTGACATCGCCGGCGCCGGGGCGTTCGACCTTGATCACGTCGGCGCCGAACCAGGCCAGCAGCTGGGTGCAGGCCGGGCCTGCCTGGACGTGGGTGAAGTCGATGATGCGGATGCCTTCGAGAGCCTTGGTCATGATGGGTGTCTATCCTTTGCGGGAGTCTTTGTCGGACGGGTTTCCAAGCGCTGGCAGGCGCTCACTTGTACATGGTCTGGGCCATCGTTCCGGGGGCGTAGACGGTCGGATCGACCCAGATGTTGACCACGGCGCAGCGCCGGGTCTTGTGCACGGCCTCGCGCGCACGCTGCAACGCGCCGGCGATCTGGCCGGGCTCGCGCACCTCTTCGCCGTAGCCGCCCAGCATCTCGGCGAAACGCGCGTAGGGGATGTCGGACAGCAGGTTGCCGATGTTGCCGCGCTCGTTGCCGTACTTGGCGATCTGGCCGTAGCGGATCTGGTTCATCGCCGAGTTGTTGCCGACCACCGCGATGTAGGGCACGCCGAAACGGTTGGCGGTCTCCATGTCGAACGAGGTCATGCTGAAGGCGCCATCACCGTAGTAGCACAACACTTCCTTCTCGGGATTGGCCAGACCGGCGGCAATCGCGAAGCCGGTGCCGACGCCCAGCGATCCCAGCGCACCCGGGTCCATCCACTGGCCCGGACGGCGCGGCCGCACGGCCTGCGCCGAGATGGTGACCACGTCGCCGCCGTCACCGATGTAGACGGTGTTGTCGGCCAGGAATTCGTTGATCTCGTGGGCCACGCGGTAGGGATGGATGGGATTGGCGTCGGAGTGGAACAGGCCCTGCAGCTTGGCGGTGGCGATCTCCTCGGCACCGGCGAGTTCCTTCATCCAGGCGCGGCGTGCCTGGCGCTTGTCGTTCTTGAGACGGCCGCTGGCGGCCTGCAGCACGGCCGCCAGGATGGTGCCCGGATCGCCGACCAGACCCAGGTCGATGTCGCGGTTCTTGCCGACGGTGCGGTAGTCCATGTCGATCTGCACCAGCTTGAGGTCGCGGCTGATGCGCTTGCCGTAGCCCATGCGGAAGTCGAAGGGGGTGCCGACGATCACGATGACATCGGCCTTGGCAAAGGCCTGCGAGCGCGTGCGGTCGAAATGGTGGGGATCGCCCGGCGGCAGCAGGCCGCGGCTGGCACCGTTGAAATAGCCGGGAATGTCCATGCCGCGCAGCAGATCGACGGCTTCCTGGTGGCCACGCGCAGTCCACACCTGCTGGCCATAAAGGATGGCCGGACGTTCGGCGTTGACCAGCAGATCGGCCAGGGCCTCGATGGCAGCCGGGTCACCCAGCGAGCGCGTCGAGGCGCGATAGCGGCCGGCCTGCGGCAGCACGGCCTTGGTGATGTCGATTTCGCGGTCGAGCACGTCACGCGGGATTTCGAGGTAGCTGGGGCCGGGCGCGCCGTTGAAGGATTCGCGCGCCGCCATCGAGATCATGTCGGCGATGCGTTCGGTGCTCGACACGGTGGAGGCGAACTTGGTGATCGGCGTCATCATGTCGACGTGCGGCAGGTCCTGCAGCGAGCCCATCTTGTGCTGGCTGAGCGCGCCCTGGCCGCCGATGTGCAGGATCGGGCTTTCGGAGCGGAAGGCGGTGGCGACGCCGGTGACGGCGTTGGTGCAACCGGGTCCGGCGGTGGTGACCACGCAGCCCAGCTTGCCGGTCTGGCGCGCATAGCCGTCGGCGGCGTGGGCGGCGACCTGTTCGTGGCGCACGTCGACCACGCGGATGCCTTCGTCGACGCAGCCGTCGTAGATGTCGATGATGTGGCCGCCGCACAGCGTGAAGATGGTGTCGATGCCTTCGGCCTTGAGTGCGCGTGCCACCAGGTGGCCGCCGGAAATCACATTGGCGTCACGGCTCTTGGCCTTGAGTGTGTCGTCGGCGGTGGTGCTGGCGGCGTTGGTCGGGGCGGAACTGAGTACTGCGGACATGGGTGTGCTCCCTGTTCAGTTGATGCAGCAGACAAAAGGGGGGCCTCGCGGGTCTGGCGTGGGCCAGACCCGTGCGTGCCACCAGGGCTTGCTTGGGTTGGAAGGGCGGGCGGTGTCAGGCGTTGCTGGCAGCCAGCGGCCGGGCTTCCTCGACACTGCTTTCGGACGGCAGGCGCGACGCTGCCAGGTGACGCGCGCGCATCGGCTTGAGCACGAACAGCGCGAGTCCGGCGGCGACGACGTTGAAGCACATCGCCACCGTGAACACCGACGACCAGCCGTAGTGCTTGGCGACGTAGGCAGCGAGCGGAACCATCAGCGCCGCCGTACCCTTGGCGGTGTAGAGGATGCCGGCGTTGGAGGCGGCGAAGCGTGAGCCGAAGGTGTCCCCCTGGGTGGCCGGGAACAGGCTGTAGATCTCGCCGAACACGCCGAAGTAGAGCGCGGACAGGATGACGAAGTTGATCGGTTCGGATCCTACGCGGCTGAGTGCGAACAGTGCGCCGGCGCCGATGCAGAAGGCCAGCGCCATGGTGTTCTCGCGCCCGATCTGGTCGGACAGCCAGCCGAACATCGGTCGGCCGAGGCCGTCGAGCACGCGATCGGCGGACAGTGCCAGGGGCAGGGCAGCACCGCTCAGGAACAGGATCGAGACCGGCACGGTGTCGATCCGGAAGTCCTTGGCGATCGGCGCCACCGAGGCGGCCATCATCAGGCCCCCCGAGGCGACCAGCACGAACATCACGTAGAGCACCCAGAACACCGGGTTACGCAGCACTTCGGCGGGCGCATAGCTGCGTGCGCTCTGGTTGACCTTGGCCTTGGCTGTGCCGGGCGCCTGATGGGGCGCTTCGACCAGGCCCCAGGCCATCAGGAACACGATCGCGCCCTGCAGCAGACCGAAGAACATGAAGGCGTGCTCGTAGCCGCTGGCCTTGATCATGTTGGAGATCGGCACCACCGTGATGGCAGCGCCGGCACCGAAGCCGGCTGCCGTGATACCGGCCGCCAGACCGCGGCGGCTGGAAAACCACTTGAGCGCGTTGCCGACACAGGTGCCGTAGACGCAGCCGGTACCGATGCCGCCCAGCGCAGCGCCCACGTACAGCAGGGGCAGCGAGTCCGCCACCGAATTGAGCGCCCAGGCGCAGGTTACCAGGACCGAACCGCCCAGCACGACCCAGCGCGGTCCGAAACGATCCACGAGGTAGCCTTCGACCGGGATCAACCAGGTTTCGATCAGGACGAACAGGGTAAAGGCGACCTGGATGGCTTCGCGGCCCCAGTGATATTTCATGTCGATGGGGTTGACGAACAGTGTCCAGCCGTACTGCAGGTTGGCCACACAGGCCATGCAGACGACCCCGATGGCCAGTTGAATCCAGGGCTGTGCCAGGCGTCCTTGCGGTGTGCTCATATATCCCTTCTCCTCCATGCGTGGTCGTGGGGCCTCTGGCCGCCGACCGTTCTTGCGCGGATTCCGGCCACCCCTTGTGGGGGCCGGACAGGTGGTGCCCTCGACCCTGAACTGGAGATGCGCCAGCCGGGCCTGTTTTGCGGCACGTGTGCTACAAGGTATGTGATATATCACGGAAGTCAAGCGCTGTTTTTTGAGACGCATTTCTGTTGCGGAGCAGCATGCGCGTCAAGGCGCGGACGGCCTGGGACACGGCGTCCTGGCACGGCGCAGCGCAATAGCGCGGACGCGACGCCACCGCGCCGCGTGCGCCGTGCGCTCAGCAGGAAATGGTATGCAGGATTACTTGTTTTTGGCGGTCGCCGGCAACCGCCAGGGTGGGGTCAGTCGAGGAAGTCGCAATTGGCCTGGACGAAGGCCGCCAGTTCCAGCGAATGC
This sequence comes from Pseudomonadota bacterium, assembly GCA_028873535.1. Taxonomy (GTDB): domain Bacteria; phylum Pseudomonadota; class Gammaproteobacteria; order Burkholderiales; family Ferrovaceae; genus CAIVHB01. The sequence continues at coordinate 36,331 of JAGWIJ010000015.1, read as the reverse complement.
TCGCGGACCAGCCGCTCGGCACGCTCGGTGTCGCGCCGTTCGAGGGCCTCGATGATGCGCATATGGTCGACGATCGAACGCGCCGCGCGGTCACTCTGGGTGATGGTGGCGCGCCGGATGGCGCGCACGTGCGCGAAGATGTTGCGCATCGCGTCGGACAGTACGTTGGAGTCGGCGAGATCGAAAATTGCCTGATGGAACGCGATGTTGGCGTCCGAGTACTCGTCCAGGTGTTCGGCCGGGGCGGCATCGAGGAAGCTGTCGAACAGATGCCGCACGGCGGCGATGGCGTCATCGCTGGCGTGCAAGGTGGCCAGCCGTGCCGCCATGCTTTCCAGCGCAGCCCACATCTGGATCATTTCGACGATTTCGCGCCGCGTCTTGCGCTGGATATAGATGCCGCGGCGCGGCACGGTGCGCAGGAAGCCCTCCTGCTCGAGCAGGGTCATGGCTTCGCGGATCGGCGTGCGGCTCACGCCAAGCTGTTCGCTCAGAACGCGTTCATCCAGGCGGATCGGCTCGCGGCTGGCGTAGATGTCGGCCTGTGCGATGGCACGCTTGAGCATGGCGTACGCCTGGTCGCGCAGGCTGAGCGAAACATTGATGGGCTGCAGGTTGAGCAGGGGCGAGGAGTCTCCGGGCGCGGGCTCCTTCTGGACCAGATCGTTCATGACTTCCTTGAGCGGCGGACGGCGGGCATGGTTGCCCCCGGGCAGCATAAACGCTCAGGCCGTCACTTGTCAGCCCGCGCTCCGGCGCCGGGCGCCGCAGCACGCGCTGCGATGGCGCACCGCCGCAGCGGCGCGCCATCGCAAATGGCCTGGCTCAGGCTGGGTGGAAGCCGTCGTGCGCGCTGGCAACCGCGCCGCTGACGCGGATGGCGCGGGTCGGCCCCGGACGGCTGTCGTTGTTGCCCAGGTGGGCAAATCGGCCGTGGCGCTGGGCCTGTTGCATGACATCCAGCGGCAGGTGCTTGGCCAGGGTCACGGTGATATAGGCGCCGGTGGCGGCGAGGAAAGCGGCGAGGGCGATCAGGCTGGCGAGGATCATGGCGGGGCTCCTGCGAAGTGGATTGGCATCGACAGGAAGCAGTTTATGCTGTGTTGCAGCAAAACACAATAGATTTTGTATGTGATATATCAACCGTCCGCCGCACGCCTCAACCGGGCCGCGTTTCACCCAGCCGCGCTTCCAGTGCCGCCACGCGCGCTTCCAGCTGGGCCAGCTGCTCGCGCGTGCGCACCAGCACGTCGGCCTGGACGTCGAATTCCTCACGCGTCACCAGATCGAGACGGCTCAGGCCTGCGGACAGCACGGCACGGGCGTTCTTTTCCAGATCGCGAACCGGGCTGTTCTGCAGGGCCTGCCCCATGCGGCGGGCGAGTTCATCGAGCACTTCGGTGGGCTTTTGCACGGCGGGTGACTCCTTATGTGGGATGGAAAAGCGGAATGCGATCTGGCAAGTCAAGGCATTGCACCAGCATGAAGCCACCCCACCCAGGAATGCACCAAGACGAGGCAGAAGACCCGGCACCAATTCGGCGCGAGACTGCATCACATTGAAGATAATAACATTTTCTGTTGGCACGCTCTGTGCTAATCGAATGCCTTGCCAATTGCTGCAATGCCTTCGACTGTTACAGAGAGGATACCAAAGATGCAAAAATTCCCGCGCAATGCCCTGTTCATGGCTACCCTGCTGGCGTGTGCCTCGATCGCCCAGGCCGAGGACGCCCCCGCAGCAGCACCGGCAGCACCCGCTGCCGATGCCAAGCCGGCCGGCCCGACCATTTCCGACATCCTGACCAACTCGGGCGTCGAACTGAAGGGTTATATCGACGTTGCCGCCGAGTTCACCGACCTGAAGTCCTTCTCCGCCGGCAATCCCTACAAGGTGTTCGACGCCGATCACAGCGGCCTCACGATGCACCAGGCAGCCTTCACCCTCGACAAGCTGCCCAAGGAAGGTTTCGGTGGTCTGGTGAACGTCACCTACGGTCACGATGCCAATGTCATCAAGTCGTATGACACCACGGCCGGCGACTACCTGGACGTCACCCAGCTGTTCGCGCAGTACGCGCACGGACCGCTGACGGTCGCGCTGGGCAAGTTCGTCACCCTGGCCGGCGCCGAAGTCATCGACAGCTCGGCCAACACCAACTTCTCGCGTTCGCTGCTGTTCGGCCAGATCCCCTTCACCCACACCGGGGTCCGCGCCACCTATGCCGTCGATGACACCACCAACCTGATTTTCGGTGTCAACAATGGCTGGGACCAGCTCAAGGACGCCAACACCCAGAAGACGGTCGAACTGGGCGTGACCGCCAATCCGGTCAAGCCGCTGACCCTGGCGGCCAGCCTGTACAGCGGCGTCGAACCGGTCTACGGCCCGTACAACTATGCCGCTGCCTATGCAGTTCCGCTGACGCTCACGGCCCAGCAGGCCACCGCCTACCGCACCCAGGGCAACCGCACCCTGTTCGACTTCGTGGGCACCTACGCGGCCAGCGACAAGCTGTCGCTGGTCCTGAACGTGGACTATGCAGTGCAGGAGAACTACACCAACGCCGCCGGCGCCAGCGTCGATGCCAAGTGGTACGGTGCCGCGCTCTACGTCAACTATGCGATCGACGACAGCAACCGCATCTCGATCCGTGGTGAGCAGCTCACCGATGACCAGGGCTACCGCACGGGTCTCGCTGACTACACGAGCCACAAGGACACCGAAATCACGCTGACCTACGGCTACTCGCCGGCAAAGAACTTCGAGCTCCGCGCCGAAGTACGCGCCGACAGCGTCGACCACGATGGCGTCCTGATCAAGCAGGATGGCACCAGCACCAAGACCGGCACCACCGTCGCCCTCCAGGGCGTCTACAAGTTCTGATCGGCACCCACACCCACACAAGGAGCCTCCATGAAACTCGTCACTGCCATCATCAAGCCCTTCAAGCTTGACGAAGTGCGTGAAGCCCTTTCGACCATTGGCGTCCAGGGCATCACGGTCACCGAAGTCAAGGGATTCGGCCGCCAGAAAGGCCACACCGAACTCTATCGTGGCGCCGAATACGTCGTCGACTTCCTGCCCAAGGTCAAGATCGAGGTCGCCGTCAAGACCGAAATGCTGGACCAGGTGCTTGAGGCCATCGAGAAGTCCGCCAATACCGGCAAGATCGGCGACGGCAAGATCTTCGTCTACGAACTCGAACAAGTCATCCGCATCCGTACCGGCGAGACCGGTGCCGACGCGCTCTAAGGGGGAATCACCGATGAAATTGCTGCATACCCTGGGCGCCATCGCCCTCAGTGCCTCGCTGCTGTTCACGGCGGCATCCCGCGCCGACGACGCACCTGCCGCTCCGGCGGCTGCGCCAGCGGCTGCTGCCGCGCCGGCTGCCGACGCCGCCAAGCCGGCCGACGCCGCTGCGGCGCCGGCAGCCGCTGCGGCCGCTCCGGCGGACGCAGCCGCCGCACCGGCGGCTGCACCGCCCGCACCGACCGCACCGTTCGAGGTCACCAAGGACAAGATCAGCTCGGGTGACACCGCCTGGATGCTGACCTCGACCGCGCTGGTGCTGTTCATGACCATCCCCGGACTGGCGTTGTTCTATGGCGGCATGGTGCGCAAGAAGAACGTGCTCGCCACGCTGATGCAGAGCTTCGCGATCACCTGCGTGGTCACCATCCTGTGGGTGGTGGTGGGCTACAGCTGGGCCTTCATGCCGGGTTCCGGCTTCCTGGGCGACATGAGCCGCGCCATGCTGGGCGGGATGACCTACAAGAACGAGGCCGGCAAGCTGACCGTGCACCATCTGGCGACCACCATTCCGGAATCGGTCTACATGATGTACCAGCTGACCTTCGCGATCATCACCCCGGCATTGATCGCCGGCGCCTTCGCCGAGCGCATGAAATTCAGCGCCATGTTGATCTTCATGTCGGTGTGGACGCTGGTGGTGTATTCGCCGATCGCGCATTGCATGTGGGAACCGAGCGGCTACATGGCCGGCAAAGGCATCCTGGATTTCGCCGGCGGTACCGTGGTGCACATCAACGCCGGTGTGGCCGGTCTGGCCGCCTGCCTGATGATGGGCAAGCGCGTGGGCTACGGCAAGGAGCCGATGCCACCGCACAACCTGACCCTGACCCTGATCGGTGCCTCGATGCTGTGGGTGGGCTGGTTCGGCTTCAACGCCGGTTCCGCCGTGGCGGCTGATGGCCGTGCCGGCATGGCCATGGCCGTGACCCAGATCGCCACCGCCGCCGCCGCGCTGTCGTGGATGTTTGCCGAGTGGATCACCAAGGGCAAGCCCAGCGTGCTGGGCATCGCCTCGGGTGCCGTGGCCGGCCTGGTCGCCATCACCCCCGCGTCCGGCTTTGTCGGCGTGAGCGGCGCGTTGATCATCGGCATCGCCGCAGGCGTGGTGTGCTTCTGGACCGCCACCTCGCTCAAGCACATCCTGGGCTATGACGATTCGCTCGACGCCTTCGGCGTGCACTGCATCGGCGGCGTGCTGGGTGCCCTGCTCACCGGCCCGCTGAACGTCAAGGAAATCAGCAACGCCGACGGCAGCCTGCTGACCCAGGCCATGGGCGTGGGCATCACCCTGGTCTACAGCTTCGTGGCCTCGATCATCATCCTCAAGATCATCGACATGGTGATCGGCCTCAGGGTCACCGAGGAAGAAGAGCGCGAAGGCCTGGACGTCACCCTGCACGGCGAACGCGTGGAGTGAATCCGGCTCTGCGGCCGGCACGCCGGCCGCAACATCTGTACAGAAAGGGCGCCCTTTGCGGGGCGCCCTTTTTTGCATGCCGCGATCAGATCGCCTGTTGGCGCACGAAAGGCCCGATGCAGCGCCGCAAAGTGGGTTCGAAACACAACAGGAAGTGCTGGCCGGACCCAAACAGGTGGATCCAGGTGGTCGACGTGTCGCCCACCGGCGTGACATTTCCCATGCAGTCCGGCTTGCCGTTGTCGGCCGTGACGCGCCCCACCCACTTGTAGAAGCCGGCGGCGTCGGGTTCGGCGGCCAACTGGAATTCGTTTTCGCCCTGCTCCTGGCCGCTGCTGACGCTGCCGGTGCCGTCGGCGCGCAACACGTAGAGTTCGTGGCAGCCGACCTGGGGCAGGTCGATGCGCCAGGTCCCCACCAGGGGGTGATCGGCAGGCAAGGTGCTGCGTTCCAGGTCGCCGGCGGCGGCCCCGGCGGCACCAGCGAGACCGGCCAGCAGCACGGCGGACGGAAAGCAAAGGTTCACGGCGTCCTCGGTGGAACGGTGGGTACCGCAGCACGAAGGCGGCAAGGCTTGCAGTGTGCCCCGACCTGGGGTGTCATGTACACCGGACGCGCTGCGGAACCCCGGACGGTATCCGGGCGTCTGAATTCCTGCACAAAGTCATGCAAAGAGGTCCCCATGCGTCAAGGCAAGTTCAACCGTCTGGTCTCCGTGCTGCTGGTGCTGGCTCTGGCCGCCTGCGGCAGGGTAGGCGAGTCCCACCATGACAAGGCGGCTGGCAGCGCGCCGGACACCCGCAAGGACGGCGCCAGCAGCAGCGGCCTCACTCTGAACAGCGGCCCGCTGGTGCCGCAGGGTGCGGCGCTGCCCGATTTCACCTTGCTGGTGGAAAAAGCCGGCTCGGCCGTGGTCAACATCAGCACCACCCAGAAGATACGCGCCGGCATGGGTGGTGACGACGCGGAGGGCGATGCCGATCCGTTCGGCGAATTCTTCCGCCGCTTCGGCCCGCCGCACGGTGCCAGCCCGCCCGACCTGGAGGCGCGCTCGCTGGGCTCCGGCTTCATCGTCAGCAACGACGGCTACATCATGACCAACGCCCACGTGGTGGCCAATGCCGACGAAGTGGTGGTGCGACTGACCGACAAGCGCGAATTCAAGGCCAAGGTGGTGGGTTCGGACCGGCGCACCGACGTGGCGCTGCTCAAGATCAAGGCCGAGCACCTGCCGGCCGTGTCCATCGGCGACCCCGCGCATCTCAAGGTGGGCGAATGGGTGATCGCGATCGGCTCGCCGTTCGGCTTCGACAGCACGGTCACCAAGGGGATCGTGAGCGCGGTGGGGCGCTCGCTGCCGGACGAGAACTACACGCCGTTCATCCAGACCGATGCCGCCGTCAATCCCGGCAACTCGGGCGGCCCCTTGTTCAACCTGCGTGGTGAGGTGGTGGGGATCAATTCGCAGATCTACAGCCGTACCGGCGGCTTCATGGGCATATCCTTCGCCATCCCGATCGACCTTGCCATCAATGTCTCCAATCAGCTGAAGACCACCGGCAAGGTCACGCGCGGCCGGCTCGGCGTGCGCCTGCAGGATGTCACCGCCGATCTCGCGCAGTCCTTCGGACTCGACCGTGCGCACGGGGCGCTGGTCGCCCAGGTGGAACGCGAGTCACCGGCCGCGCGCGCCGGACTACAGGGCGGCGACATCATCCTGCGCTACGGCGATCGCGACGTGGAGTCGTCCAAGGACCTGCCCGGCATGGTGGGATCGACGCCACCCGGCCAGGCAGTCAAGCTTGAGATCTGGCGCAAGGGCGGCCGCCACACCGTGGAGGTCAAGGTGGGCGAGCTGCAGTCCGACACCATCAACGCCGCCGCCGAGCCCAATCGCAGCGAGCGCCTGGGGCATCTGGCGGATCTCAGCGATGAGCAGAAGCATGCCCTGGGGGTCAACCATGGGGTGCTGGTGGAGGCCCCCAAAGCCAATGCCGCCCGGGCCGGTCTGCGGCGCGGCGACGTCATCCTGGCCGTCAACAACCAGGACGTCGAGGACGTGGACGCCATCGACACGGCGCTGGCGCGCGTGCCGTCCGGACACACGGTGGCACTGCTGGTACGACGCGGCGACGACACGCTCTACGTGGCCGTGCACCTGGAATAGGCGCCGGACCGGGCAAGCGCCGCCGCTGCGGCGGCGCTACCGGCTACCAGCGATCGTCTTTGAGCTGGATGACGCCGCCCTCGACCCTGGCCGCGATCGGCGTGAGCGGCTCGTAGGCGGGCGCGCAGGTGGCCGCGCCACCGGGCAGTTGGAAGCGCGCGCCATGGTGTGGGCACACCAGCTGGCCGTCCTCGATATGTCCGCCGGTCAGCTCGCTGCCGTCATGCGTGCAGCGGTTCTCGAAAGCATGCACACAGCCCAGGTGACGCACCAGGATCACCGGCAGGCCGTCCAGGTCGACCGGCAGCACGCCGCCCTCGGGCAGCGCGGCATCGCCTTCCACCGTGGTCCATTCGCTCATGCAGCGCTCACATCATGCCGAGTTCGAGCAGCGCCGCTTCGGTCATGCGTTCGCGTGTCCAGGGCGGCTCCCACACCAGTTCGACCTTGCACGAGGTGATGCCGGGGATCTCACAGATGCGCCGTTCGACTTCGCCCGGAAAGGTCTGGGCAACCGGACAGCCGGGCGCCGTGAGCGTCATGTCGATGTCGACATGGGTGCCGGCTTCGTCCAGGCACACGCCGTAGATCAGGCCAAGGTCGTAGATATTGACCGGGATCTCGGGGTCGTAGACCGTCTTGAGCTGGTCGATCACGGCCTGCTCGAGCTCATCGCGCGAGCGCGGCGCGGGCGCTTCGGGTTCCTTGAGCCATTCAAACATGGGGCTGCCTCACTCGGTCGAAACGTGCTGCTCGCCGTGCAGGGCGGCGTGCAAGGTGTGCCAGGCCAGGGTGGCGCATTTGACGCGTGCCGGGAACTCGCGCACGCCGGCCAGCACCTGCAGCTTGCCGAGCGTGGCCGGATCGATTTCGGCATCGCCCATCACCAGGCCATGGAATTTCTGGAACAGTGCTTCGGCTTCTTCCACGCTGCGCCCCTTGAGCGCCTCGGTCATCAGCGACGCGCTGGCGGTGGAGATGGCGCAGCCCTGGCCTTCGAAGGCCGCCTGCGCCACGCGGCCGTCCTCGCCGAAGGCGATGTACAGCGTCAGGCGGTCACCGCACAGCGGGTTGAAGCCCTCGCTGCTGCGGTCGAACCGCGCGGGCCGGCCGAAATTGCGGGGATTGCGGTTGTGATCGAAGATCACTTCCTGGTAAAGCTCGCGCAGATCGCTCATGTCGGTCCTTGGCCCGGATGCCCCGCGTTCATCCGCGGAACAGCTTCTGCACCTTGGCGAGCGCGGTGAACAGCGCATCGACTTCGGCACGGGTGTTGTAGAAGGCGAACGAGGCGCGCGCCGTGGCGGGAATGCCATAGCGCTCCATCACGGGCATGGCGCAATGATGGCCCGTGCGGATGGCCACGCCCTCCATGTCGAGGATGGTGCCGATGTCGTGCGGATGGATGCCTTCCAGCACGAAGGACAGGATGGCGGCCTTGCCGGGTGCCTCGCCGACCACGCGCAGGCCGGGGAAATCGCGCGCGCGCTGGCTCGCGTAGTCCAGCAGCCCGGCTTCGTACGCGGCAATGGCGTCGATGCCCAGCGTACGCACGTAGTCGATGGCGGCCTTGAGCGCCACGCCGCCCGCGATGTTGGGCGTGCCGGCCTCGAACTTGTAGGGCAGATGGTTCCAGCGGCTGCCGCTGAAGCGCACCAGCGCGATCATGTCGCCACCGCCCTGCCACGGCGGCATCTGCTCGAGCAGCTCGCGGCGCCCGTAGAGCACGCCGACCCCGGTGGGGCCGTAGAGCTTGTGCGCCGAGAAGGCGTAGAAGTCGCAGTCGATCGCCTGCACGTCCACGGCCACATGCGCAATCGCCTGCGCGCCGTCGACCAGCGTGAGCGCACCCACCTGCCGGGCACGTGCCACCAGCTCGGCCACCGGATTGACGGTACCGAGCGCGTTGGACACGTGGGTCATGGCGAACAGGCGCGTACGCGAGGTGAGCAGGCTGTCGAGCGCGTCAAGCTCGAGCACGCCGCGCTCGTCGATCGGCACCACCTTGAGCACGGCGCCGGTCTGCTCGCACAGGAGCTGCCAGGGCACGATGTTGGAATGGTGCTCCATGTGCGTGACCAGGATCTCGTCGCCGGGCCGCAGCGTGCTGCGCCCCCAGCTCTGCGCGACCAGATTGATGGCCTCGGTGGTGCCGCGCGTGAAAATGATGTCCTGCGTGGCCGGTGCATTGAGCAGGGCACGCACCGCTTCGCGCGACGCCTCGTAGGCGTCGGTGGCGCGCTGGCTGAGCAGGTGGACGCCGCGATGGATGTTGGCGTTGAGCGTCTCGTAGTAGTGACGCTCGGATTCGATCACCGCGCGCGGCTTCTGGCAGGTTGCCGCATTGTCGAGATAGACCAGCGGACGGTCGTGCACCTGCGTGTGCAGGATCGGGAAGTCGGCTCGGATGGCCTCGACATCGAGACCCAGGCCGGCTGGCGAGGGATGGTTCATGGCGTCAGGTTCTCCAGCTGTTCGCCACCCGGCAGCGCTGCCAGCAGCAGGCGCCTCAGACCGTCGTGCAGCGGCGTGCCAGCAGGCACTGGCGCCAGACAGCGCGCCGCAAAGGCGAAGGTGACCAGGGTGCGCGCCTGGGCCTCGTCGAGGCCGCGCGAGCGAAGATAGAACAGTTCGGCAGCATCGAGCTGACCGACCGTCGCGCCGTGGCTGCAGCGCACGTCGTCGGCGAAGATCTCGAGCTGCGGCTTGGTGTCGATCTCGGCCGCATCCGACAGCAGCAGGTTGGCATTGGTCTGCTGCGCATCGGTGTGCTGGGCATCCCGGGCCACCACCACGCGGCCGTTGAAGACGGCGCGCGCGGCATCGTCGATGATGCCGCGGTAGTCCTGGCGGCTGCTGCAATCCGGGCTGGCGTGGACCACCGTGGTGTGATGGTCGAGATGGCGGCGTCCGCGCGCCAGGTACAGGCCGTCGAGTTCGGCGGCGGCATTGCGGCCCTGCAATGCAATGCGCAGGTCCTCGCGGCCGAGCTGGCCACCCAGCGCCAGCACCAGGGAGCGCAGCCGTGCGCCGGCGGCCAGCTCCACGGCGCAGTCGGACAGATGCACCACGCGCGGTCCCTCGGCCTGCACCTTGATGTGCTGCAGCTCGGCCTGCCCGGCCAGGCTGATGCGCGCCACTGCGGTGTTGACCGCCGTGCCGGCATGCAGCGACAGGTGCTGCTCGACCAGGCAGGCGCGCGCGCCCTGGCCCAGGCGCACGCGCAGCGCCGGGAAGGTGCTGTGTTCGGGCTGGCTGCCGACCCACAGCAGCAGGATGGGCTGCTCGACCACCACGCCCGCGGCCACCTCGAGTTCGAGCCCGTCGGCGCTGAACGCCAGGTTGAGCGCGGACAGCGCACTGGCGGCAGGATCGTCCGCCGGCAGGCCGTCCTGCGGCGCTGCAGCCAGGCGCGCAGCCAGCGACGCGGCCAGGGCACCCGCTGGCAGCTGGTGGAAGGAATGCTCGGGCGCGAAATGACCGTCGATGAACACCAGGCGATGCACCGCCTGCGGCAGGGCCGCCTGTGCCGCCAACTGCCCGGCCGTGAGCGATCCAGCGGATGCCGCCACCGGCAGCGGCTTGTGCTCCAGGCCCGCCAGGCTGGTGTATTTCCAGTCCTCCAGGCGGGTCTGCGGCAGGCCCTGACTGCGGAAGCGCGCCAGTGCAGCGCCGCGCACGCTGTCGACCGCCGGATGACCGGCGCCCGGTAACTGCGCAGCCAGACGCGCGTGCTCGGCGCCGAAATGCTCGACCAGGCTCACCGTGCCACTCCAGCGGCCTCGCCGCCGAGCCAGGCATAGCCCTGGCGCTCGAGCTCAAGAGCGAGTTCGGCACCGCCCGACTTGACGATGCGGCCGCCGGCCAGCACGTGCACGCAATCGGGCTTGATGTAGTCGAGCAGGCGCTGGTAGTGGGTGACCAGGATCATCGCGCGCTCCGGGGTACGCAGGCTGTTGACGCCTTTGGAGACCACCTTGAGGGCGTCGATGTCGAGCCCGGAGTCGGTCTCGTCGAGCAGCGCCAGCGTGGGTTCGAGCAGGGTCATCTGCAGGATCTCGTTGCGCTTCTTCTCGCCGCCGGAAAAGCCCTCGTTGACGGCGCGGTAGAGCATCGATTCGTCCATTTCCATGAAACGGACCCTGTCCTTGACCAGGGCCAGGAAGTCCATCGCATCGAGTTCGGGAATGCCCTGGTGGCGACGGCGCGCATTGACGGCGGCCTTGAGCAGGTAGATGTTGCTCACGCCCGGGATTTCGACCGGATACTGGAAGGCCAGGAACACCCCGGCGCGCGCGCGCTCCTCGGGGGGCAGGGCCAGCAGGTCCTGGCCCTGGTAGCGCACGCTGCCAGCGGTGATGGTGTAGCCATCGCGGCCGGCCAGGATGCTGGCGAGCGTGCTCTTGCCGGAGCCGTTAGGCCCCATGATGGCATGTACTTCGCCGGCCTTCACGTCGAGATCGATACCGCGCAGGATGGCTTTGCCATCGATTTCGGCGCACAGATTGCGGATTTCCAGCATGTTCCTTCCTTGGTTGCGGACCAGGCGGCGCTCAGCCGACCGAGCCCTCCAGACTGACGCCGAGCAGCTTCTGCGCCTCGACGGCGAATTCCATCGGCAGTTCCTTGAACACTTCCTTGCAGAAGCCATTGACGATCATCGACACGGCATCCTCGGGCGACAGGCCCCGGCTGCGGCAGAAGAACAGCTGGTCTTCGCTGATCCGCGAGGTCGAAGCCTCATGCTCGACGGTGGCCTGGGGCTGCTTGACCTCGATGTAGGGGAAGGTGTGTGCCTGGCAGCGGTCGCCGAGCAGCAGCGAATCGCACTGCGTGTAGTTGCGTGCGCCGACCGCGCTCTTCGCCACGCGCACCAGACCGCGATAGGCCTGCTGGCCGTGGCCGGCAGAGATGCCCTTGGAGACGATGGTGCTGCGCGTGTTGCGCCCCAGGTGGATCATCTTGGTGCCGGTATCGGCCTGCTGGCGATGGTTGGTCAGCGCCACCGAGTAGAACTCGCCGATCGAATGATCGCCCTTGAGCACCACGCTGGGATATTTCCAGGTGATCGCCGAACCCGTCTCGACCTGCGTCCACGAAATCTTGGCGTGGTCGCCGCGGCATTCGCCGCGCTTGGTGACGAAATTGTAGATGCCGCCGCGGCCTTCCTTGTCGCCCGGATACCAGTTCTGGACGGTGGAGTATTTGATCTGCGCGCGTTCCAGCGCCACCAGCTCCACCACCGCGGCGTGCAGCTGGTTCTCGTCGCGCATCGGCGCGGTGCAGCCTTCGAGATAGCTCACGTAGGCGCCAGCGTCGGCAACGATCAGGGTGCGCTCGAATTGCCCGGTGTTCCGGGCATTGATGCGGAAATAGGTGGAGAGCTCCATCGGGCAGCGCACGCCCGGCGGGATGTAGCAGAAGGAACCGTCGGAGAACACCGCGGAGTTCAGCGCCGCGTAGTAGTTGTCGCCGACCGGCACGACCGAGCCCAGGTACTGACGCACCAGGTCCGGGTGATGCTGCACGGCCTCGGAGAAACTGCCGAAAATGATCCCGACCTCGGCCAGCTTGTCCTTGAAGGTGGTGGCCACCGATACGCTGTCGAATACCGCGTCGACCGCGACGCCGGCCAGGATGGCGCGCTCGTGCAGCGGGATGCCCAGCTTGTCGTAGGTCTTGAGCAGTTCGGGATCGACTTCGTCGAGGCTCTTCGGGCCGTCGTTCTGCGAGCGCGGTGCGGCGTAGTAGATGATGTCCTGGAAGTCGATGGGGGCGTGGTGCACGCTGGCCCATTGCGGCGGCGTCATGGTGAGCCAATGACGATATGCCGCCAGACGCCATTCCAGCAGCCATTCCGGCTCGTTCTTCTTGGCCGAGATCAGGCGCACCACGTCCTCGGACAGGCCACGCGGGATGACGTCCATCTCCACGCTGGTCACGAAGCCGTGCTCGTAGTCCTTGCCGATGATCTCGTCGAGGGTGGTTTGCGATTGCGACATGAGGAATCTCCGATTCGCGGCGGCGCTCAGGCGCCTGCCTCGGCGCCGGCGGTCTCGACCACCGGCTTGACGAAATGGACGGGATGCGGCGGCGGTGCGGCCATTTCGGCCAGCGTGACGCGTGCCAGCGCCTCACCCACGGCCTGGCTGATGCGCTGCCAGTTGGTGCGCACCCCGCAGCGCGATTCGCGCAGGCAGGCACCCGGGCTGCTGCCGCACTCGGTCAGCCCGATCGGACCCTCCATGGCCTGCAGGATGTCCGCCACGGTGATCTGCGTCGCCGGCCGGGTCAGCTGGTAGCCGCCCTTGGTGCCGCGTTGCGACTGCAGCAATCCGGCCCGCGCCAGGGTCTTGAGGACCTTGAGCGCGGTCGGCGCACCCACCCCCACCACCAGCGCGAGCTCGCTGGCGGCATGCACCTGGCCGGGATTCTGAGCGAGATAGCTCATGATCACGGTGGCATAGTCGGTGAGCTTGCCCATCTTGAGCATGGGAAAATGGCGCCTTGGGCTTGGTGAAATGCAATGTGGACTATTATAGTACCGTATCGCATGCCACAGCAATCGACGCTGCCGGTGCACGTATCAGGCCGACTGGCTGGCTCTGGTACACTGCCGGGCCGCGTCATCGGCCGGAAAGCCGCCCCGTCGTTCCGGGTCATCCGGCAAGCCAAGGAGATGTCCCATGGTGCCTCACCTCACCACTGCCCTCACCGGGCCGTTGCTGAGCCTGGAAAAGCAGGTCCTGGGCGCGATGCCCGAGATCGAGCACTGGTTCCGCCAGCAGTGGCAGGAACACGCAGCGCCCTTCTACGCCTCGGTCGATCTGCGCAACAGCGGCTTCAAGCTGGCCCCGGTCGACACCAACCTGTTCCCGGCCGGCTTCAACAACCTGCGCGAGGACTTCCATCCGCTGGCGGTGCACGCCCTGATGTCCGCGGTCGAGAAGCTCTGCCCGGAAACCGAGAAGCTGCTGCTGATCCCCGAGAACCACACGCGCAACCTGTTCTATCTGCAGAACATCGCGGCGCTGCGCAGCCTGCTGACGCGCGCCGGCGTCAAGGTGCGCATCGGTTCGCTGATTCCCGACCTGACCGGGCCGACCCCGTTCGATTTGCCCAATGGCGACAGCCTGGTGCTGGAGCCCGTGCAGCGCGACGGCAAGCGCCTGCGCCTGCCCGACTTCGACCCGTGTGCGGTGCTGCTCAACAACGACCTGTCGGGCGGTGTTCCGGCGATCCTGCAGGGGCTGGAGCAACAGGTGATCCCGCCCACCTGGGCCGGCTGGAGCACACGCCGCAAGTCGCGCCACTTCCTGGCCTACGACCGCGTGTCGGAGGACTTCGCGCGCCTGCTCGGCATCGATCCCTGGTTCGTCAACCCGCTGTTCTCGACCTGTGGCCGCATCGACTTCTCGGCGCGCGAGGGCGAGGACTGCCTGGCCGCCAATGTGGAAGAACTGCTCGGGCAGATCCGCGACAAGTATCGCCAGTACGAGATCCCGCACGATCCCTTCCTGATCGTGAAAGCCGACGCCGGCACCTACGGCATGGGCATCATGACGGTCAAGAGCCCGGACGACGTGCGCAACCTGAACCGCAAGCAGCGCAACAAGATGGCGGTGGTGAAGGAGGGCCTGGAAGTCAGCGAAGTGCTGATCCAGGAGGGCGTCTACACCTTCGAGCAGGTCGAGCAAGGCGTGGCCGAACCGGTGGTCTACATGATCGACCACTTCGTGGTGGGCGGCTTCTACCGGGTCCATACCGGCCGCGGCCAGGACGAAAACCTCAACGCGCCGGGCATGCATTTCGTGCCGCTGGCCTTCGAGGGCAACTGCCAGGCGCCGGACGCGGACTGCAGCGAAACGCACCCCAACCGCTTCTATACCTACGGCGTGGTGGCGCGACTGGCACTGCTGGCGGCTTCGCTGGAGCTCGAGGACATGGCAGCGGAATTCGGCCAGCACGACGCCAGCCAGCTGCCGCAGCCCGCCGCAACCAAGGTCTGAACCGCAGGAGACCGTCCGCATGCACCTGGCCCTGATCGTCGACCCGCTGCAACACCTCAAGCCCGCCAAGGATTCGAGCATTGCCATCTGGCGCGCGGCAGCCGCCAGCGGCCACCGCGTCAGCGCGATCGAGGCGGGCTCGCTGAGCCTGATCGACGGCCAGGTGCACGCCCAGGCCTGCGAGCTGCAGTTGCACGCGCGTGGCCATGTGCCCTGGTACAGCGCCGCACCGGTGCAGCGCCTGCCTCTGGCGCACTTCGACGTGGTGCTGATGCGCCAGGATCCGCCCTTCGACCTCGAGTACCTGTACAGCACCCATCTGCTGGAACTGGCCGAACTGGCCGGCGTGCGCGTCTTCAACCGTCCGCGCGCGCTGCGCGACCACAACGAGAAGCTGGCCGCGGTGCGCTTTCCGCATTTCATGCCGCCCACCGTGGTCAGCCGCTCGGCCGAGGTGCTGCGCGAATTCCTGGCCGCGCACGGCGACGTGATCCTGAAGCCGCTGGACGGCATGGGCGGCAGCAAGATCTTCCGCGCGCGACCCGGTGACCCCAACCTCAGCGTGATCCTCGAAACCATCACGCGTCATGGTGCCGAAACGGTGATGGCGCAGGTTTACCTGCCAGCCATCGCGGACGGCGACAAGCGTGTGCTGGTGGTCGATGGCGAGCCGGCGCCCTTCGTGCTGGCTCGCATTCCGGCAGCCGGCGAGTCGCGCGGCAATCTGGCGGCGGGCGGGCGCGGCGAAGCCCGGCCGCTGGGCGAGCGCGAGCGCGAGATCGCGCTTGCCGTCGGCGCCTATGCGCGTGATCGCGGCCTGTTGCTGGTCGGCCTGGACGTGATCGGCAATCACCTGACCGAAGTCAACGTGACTTCGCCCACCTGCATGGTCGAAATCCTCGACCAGACCGGCTTCGATGTGGCGCTGATGGTGGTGCAGGCGCTGGAACGGCAGGCCGGCGCGGCGCCAGGATGAGCAATGGCACGCGGCGCCGGCTGCTGGGCTGGATGGCCGGCAGCGCGGCCGCCGCCGGACTGCCGCTGGCGGCGTGCAGCACCGAACCGCTGTCGCGTCTGCCGGGAAGCGCCTTCGGCACGCCCGGTGAACTGTTGCTGTGGGGACCGGCCGAAGACGCTGCTGCACGCCAGGCGCAGCGCGTCTGGGACGCGCTGGCGGCATTCGATGCCGACTGGCTGGCTGCGCCCGCCCGGGTGGCAGGCCGGCTGGCCGCCAGCGCGCCGCCAGCGGCCGCGGCCGGCAGCCACGGCGACAGCGACATCGCCTGGCGCGGACTGGGCCTGGAGACTGCCGCCGCGCAACTCGAACTGCCCGATCCCGGTGGCGCGCTGCTCACCGTTGGCCAGCACCTGCTGGCGCTGGGCGAGCGTGGCTATCGTCCCTGGCATGTGGGCATTCCCGATCCCGCCGGGCAGCGCCCCCTGCTGGGGCTGGATCTCTATGCCGGCGAGCGGCTGGTCACCGTGGCCGACTATGCGCGCTACCGCAAGCCAGGGCAGACCAGCGCCGACCTTGCACCCGACCCTGGGGCCGGGGCCTGCGCCAGCTGTTCGGTGGTGATGCGCGGCGCGCCTGCGGTGAGCGTGGCACGCGCGGCCTCGCTGCTGCATGCCAGCCCGGCGCCGGCGTGGCCGGATCTGGCACGCGCGCTGGGTGCCGAGGCCGTACTGTGGATCGGACGCGACGGCGCACTCGAAGCCACGGCCGTGTTTGCCGGGCGCGCGCTGCTGGGCGATCAGCGCCGGCACCTCAAGGTACGGGCTGGTAGCTGATCCGTTCGAAGTCGGCGCCGGTCTCCATCAGGCGTTCCAGCCGCAGCCGGCGCGGCGCGTCACCGTCCTGCTGCAGTTCGGCTTCGCGGTCCGGGAAGTAGGTGCCGGGACTCGCGATCAGCGAAGCCGGCTCGTCCAGTGCCGGCATGGCAGGCAGGCACAGCACCGGCTCGAGCTCGCCCGGCACGGTGCTGCTGGTGCGCAGGGCGCCTGCGTGCGCGCGGCCGGCGATCACGCGCACGCCGAAGCGCAGCCCGGTCGGCGGATCGACGGTCAGCCAGCGCACCGAGCCCAGCAGTACTTCGCGCCGCGCCACCAGCGCCACCAGCTGCTGGCAGCGCAGGCGCTGCGCCACCACGCCCTGGATCAGGCCCAGCCCGCTGGGCGACTGATCGACCAGACGGCTTTCGTTCAGACCCTCGCACAGCTCCGGCGCATGTCCCTCGCCGGTCCAGCGCAGGTAGCGATGCACGGCCACCAGCCCGGGCGCGATGCGCACCACCTCGTCGACCACCCGGCGCGGATGCGCGCGGCGCTGGCTGGTGCGCCAGCGCCGATGGATGCGCTCCAGGATGTGCTCGGCGTCTTCGCGCGTGCAGTCCTCACCCAGGTAGAGTTCGGCCGGCAGGATGCCCAGGCGCAACTTGGCGAGCAGCCGCTTGATGCTGTCGCGCGCAGCCGAGATGTCGACGTAGCGTGCCACTCCGTCGCGCGCCGCTTCGGTCAGCAGGCGCATGCCGGCGCCTTGCTCCAGGTCGACCACCAGGAAGCCTGCAGGGCCATGCGCCACGGGCTCGAGCGATAGCCGCGACTGGCGGGCCAGGCGTTCGGTCCAGCGGCTGGCCAGCACCAGCTGGCCCGGAGCGAAGCCGTAGGGATCGCAGAAATCCAGCAGCAGCAGGTGCAGGCAGGCGTCAGCGATGCTGCCGCGCCCTTCGCGGTCGATGGTGGGGTCGGCCACGGCAATCTCCGCCACTCCGAGTTTTTCGGCGTGCCGCAGCTGCTCATGCACCAGCAGCCACAGGTCCGGCTGGACGGCCTGGTAGGCCCGGAAACACGCCAGTGCCACCTGCACCGCCTGCCGCACCACGCGCTGCAGCAGCAGCGGCACGAGTCCGGCCATGCCTTCCTGGCCGGCTTCGGCGAGCGCGCGCAGATAGGCGGCCAGGGTCAGGCTCCAGGCCTCGATGTAGCTGTGCCAGCGCTGCATTTCGGCGTCGCTGAACGGCAGCGCACGCGCCAGTTCCTGCTGTTCGTACTGCACCATGGCGCGCCACAGTGGCGTGCGCAGGTCTTCGAGCAGGGTGATGCGCTCGTGCGCATCGACCGCTTCCTCGGCCAGCCCGGCCAGCAGCACGCCGAAGCGCGGCAGCAGCTCGACCGCCGGCGTCTGGGCCGACAGCAGTTCCTGCAGATCAGCCCGGGTCGGCGGCGTCACGGTCCGGCGGCCCCGCCCGGCAGGAGTTCGGCCAGCCGTTGGCGCAGCGCGGCGCGCCAGCCCGCCGGCAGGGCCACCGCTGCGCGCCCGCTGGGAGCGGCCCACACCGGCGCCGGGAAGTGCGGATCGTCGCGGAAGCGTGCGATCACGTGCCAGTGCAGGTGCGGCGTCAGGTTGCCCAGGCTGGCGAGATTGATCTTGGCGGGCGCCAGCACCTCGCGCATGGCCTGCTCGGTGGCGAACACCACCTGCATGAGATGGGCACGCGCCGATGGGTCGAGGTCGGTCATCTCGCGCACATGCTGCTGCCAGATCACGCGGCAGAAACCCGGATGCAGCGCATCGTCGACGGCCACCACGCGCAGCGTGGCATCGGCATGCAGAGGTTCACCGCCGTCGCCGGCGCACAGCTCGCAGGCTCTCATGCGTCGCCGGCACCAGCACCGGCACGCCGCATGGCAGCGCGGCAGATGCGCTGGCACAGTTCGGCGAAAGCGATGCCGCAACACGCTGCCGACTGCGGCAGCAGGCTCATGGCGGTCATGCCGGGCAGCGTGTTGGCTTCCAGGCACCACAGCCTTCCCTGCGCGTCGAGGCGGAAGTCCACGCGCGCATGGTCGCGCAGCTTGAGCGCGCGCGCGACCAGGCAACCGAGCCGCTGCACTTCGGCTGTCAGCGCAGCGGGCAGGTCGGCGGGGAACACTTCGGTCGCTCCGCCCGGCTGGTACTTGGCCTCGTAGTCGAAAATCTCGCTGTCGTGCAGCACGATCTCGCCGACCGCCAGCGCCTGGCCGTCCAGGATCCCCACCGTGAGCTCGCGCCCCGGCACGAAACGTTCGATCATCACTTCGTCGTCGTGGCGCAGCGCTTCGGCGATCGCCGCTGCCAGCGCATCCGGGCGGCGCACCACCGACAGGCCCACCGTGGAACCCTGCTTGCTCGGCTTGACCACCACCGGCCAGCCCAGCGCGGCCTCGACTTCGGCCGCCGCCACCGGCGCCATGCACCAGTCAGCGGTGGGCACACCGGCCTGGCGCATGAGCTGCTTGGCGATGTCCTTGTCCATGGCGCAGGCGCTGCCCAGCACGCCGCTGCCGGTGTAGGGGATGCCGCGCAGCTCGAGGAGCGCCTGCAGCCGGCCGTCCTCGCCGGCGCCACCATGCAAGCCCAGGAACACCAGATCCAGCCCGGCCAGGCGCGGATCGCCGAACAGCGCGGCAGGATCGCGCGCCAGCAGGCCGAGCCCGCTGGCGTCGTCGAGCTGCAGCGGTGCTGCGGCCGCCACCTGCGGGCGCAGACAGGCGCGCTCCTGGTCGGCATCGAGTGGCCCCTCGGCGGTGTCGACCGCGATCACCGTGTGCCCGCATTCGCGCAGCGCCGCCACGATCTGCGCCGCACTGGCCACCGAGACATCGCGTTCGGCGCTGGCACCGCCGAAAAATACCGCGATCGTGAGCCGCCGCGCGGCCACGGCACTCACCGGAGCCGCTCCAGGGCGGCC
This sequence comes from Pseudomonadota bacterium, assembly GCA_028873535.1. Taxonomy (GTDB): domain Bacteria; phylum Pseudomonadota; class Gammaproteobacteria; order Burkholderiales; family Ferrovaceae; genus CAIVHB01. The sequence goes on along the minus strand of JAGWIJ010000015.1, from coordinate 16,689 downwards.
TGCTGCTTCGTGCTACACTCCTTGGCCGGATTGTTGCCGGTCCAGTGCTTCCACATCATGTCTGTCCGTTCCCATCTGATCATCGCCACGCGCGAGAGCCGTCTGGCGCTCTGGCAGGCTCACCACTTGCGTGATCGCCTGAGCGGATTATATCCAGACGCCCGCCTCGAAATCCTTGGCATGACGACCACCGGTGACCAGATCCTGGACCGTACCCTGGCCGCCGTCGGCGGCAAAGGCCTGTTCGTCAAGGAACTCGAGGTGGCGATGATGGAGGGACGCGCCCACCTTGCGGTGCACAGCCTGAAGGATGTGCCGATGCAACTGCCGCCCGAATTCGACATGATCGTGACCGGGCCGCGCGAGGATCCGCGCGACGCTTTTGTCAGCAACGACTTCGCCGATGTGCATGCGCTGCCCGCGGGCGCCGTGGTCGGCACCTCCAGCCTGCGCCGCGAAAGCCAGTTGCGCGCGCGGTTTCCGCATCTTGCGGTGCGCGCGCTGCGCGGCAACCTGGACACCCGGCTGCGCAAGCTGGACCAGGGCGAATACCAGGCGATCATCCTGGCAGCGGCCGGACTGACGCGCCTGGGGCTGGCGCAACGCATCCGCGCCGTACTCGACCCTGCCGACAGCCTGCCGGCCGTCGGCCAGGGAGCGCTGGGCATCGAATTCCGCGTCGATGACGACGCCACGCGCTCGGCCCTGCTGCCGCTGCAAGACGCCGACACCAGCGACCGCGTCAGCGCCGAGCGCGCCTTCTCGCGCCGCCTGGCGGGCAGTTGCGATGTGCCGCTGGGTGCGCATGCCGTGCTGTCCGACGGGCAATTGCGGCTGGAAGGTTTCGTGGCCAGCGTCGACGGCACGCGCCTGCTGCGCGATGCCGTCGAAGGCCGGCGTAGCGATGCCGATGCGCTGGGTTCTGCGTTGGCCGAGCGCCTGCTCGAACAGGGCGCCGCCGACATCCTGGGCGCGCGGGGCGCGCTTCCCTGAAGTGCTGGCCGCCATGCAGCCACGGCAGGCCGACGCTGCGCTGAACGGCCTGCGCCTGGTGGTGGCGCGTCCGGCGCCGCAAGCCGAAGGACTGCGCGCGCTGCTGACGTCGGCGGGCGCCGACGTGATGGTGTTTCCGGGCATGACCATCGAGCCCTGCCCCCTTTCCGCAGCCACCCTGGCCTGCCTGGCCGATCTCGAACACACCGACTGGGCGGTCTTCGTGAGCGCCAATGCAGTCGAACATGGTCTGCGCGTGATCGCCGAACAGGGCGGCTGGCCGGCGGGCTTGCGCGCGGCCGCCGTCGGCGGCGCCACGGCACATGCGCTCGAGCAGGCCGGCCTTGCGCCGGTGCTGCGCCCGCTGGCGCGCGAGGACAGCGAAGGTCTGCTGGCCAACCCTGCCTGGGGCAGCCTTGATGGCGCCCGGGTGACGATCTTCCGCGGCATCGGCGGCCGTGAAGTTCTGGCCGACGGTCTGCGCCGCGCCGGTGCCGAGGTTTGCCATGCCGAGGTCTACCGGCGCACCCTGCCCGTTGCGGATCCGGCACCGCTGCGCGCTGCCCTGGCGGCACGCAGCATCGCCGTGATCGTTGCGATGAGCGGCGAGACCATCCGCAACCTGTTCGAGCTGTGCGGTCCCGCCAGCCGCGCCGACCTGTGCGCGACCGCTTGGCTGGTGCCGCACCCGCGCGTCGCGGCAGCGGCCCACGCGCTCGGCATCCGTCGCGTGCTGGAGTCCGTGGGCAGTTCGGACCAGGCGCTGATGACCACGCTGTCCGACTTCCTTTCCGGCCCTGATGCATGACCATGCCCAATAACGCGCCTGTCGACACCCCCATTCCTGCCGCGGATCCTTCGGCGCCGGCCACCGCGCAACGGCGGCTGAAGCGCGAGGTCAGGTTGGCCCTCGGCATCGCCGGCCTGGCGGTCGCGCTGACCGTGCTGGCCGGTCTCGAGGCGCAGCGCGAGATCCAGGAGGCACGCAAGGACATCCAGAAGGAGGTCGCCGAACTGGCCGCCAGCGCGCGCCAGGGTCGCGCCATCGCCGAGCAGTCGCAGGGTTCCAACAAGGACCAGGAGGCGCGCCTGCTGGCGCTGGAGGGACAGTTCGCCACCCTGCAGGGCCAGCAGCTGGCGCTGGATGGCCTTTATCGCGACCTGTCGATCAATCGGGTCGACAGCGTGCTGGCCGAGGTGGAGCAGGCGGTGGCCATCGCCAACCAGGAGCTGCTGCTGGCCGGCGACGTGCGCATGGCGATCCGCGCCATGGAGGACGCCAGCCGGCGCATGGAACGCCTCAACCAGGCGAGCCTGCTCAATCTGCGCCGCATCATCGACCAGGACCTGCGCCGCCTGCGCGCGGTGCCGCTGATCGACGTCGCCGGCATGAGCGTGCGCATCGACAACTTCGCCAGCGCTGCCGACACCCTGCCGCTGGCGGCCTACGCACGCCCGGCCCTACCCGACCGCGCGGCGGCGTCCGCCGAGGCTGCGCCCAAGGGCTTCTGGGCGCGGCTGCGCGAGCAGTGGGTGGCCGAACTCGGCATGGCCGTGCGCATCCAGCGCATCGACGCCGCCGACATCCCGCCGCTGCTGCCGGAGCAGACCTTCTTCCTGCGCCAGACCCTGAAGCTGCGCCTGCTGACCGCGCGCCAAGCCTTGCTGGCGCGCGACGAAGTGACCTTCCGTGGTGACCTGCGCACCGCCGCGCGCTGGATCGACAGCTACTACGACCACCAGGACCGTGGCGTGATCAAGCTGTCCGAAGCCCTGCACCAGATGGCCGACGGCGCCACCTCGATCAGCCTGCCCGGCGTCGAGGCCAGCCTGTCGGCGGTCCGTGATGCCCGCGCCGCGCGGGGTGGTGACACGCGATGAGTACGGTCCTGTGGATCCTGGTGCTGGCCGCGCTGGCAGTGGCTACCGCCTTGCTGACCACCCATGGCGGCGGCTTCGTGCTGCTGGTGCTGCCACCCTGGCGCATCGAACTCTCGATCGCGGCCTTCGTGATCGCGGTGATGCTGCTGATGGTGCTGGGCTTCCTGGTGACCCGGGTCACTGCCGGCACGCTCGGACTGCCCATGACCATCCGCGCACTGCGCCTGGGCCGGCGTCGCGCCAAGGCGCGCGAAGCGGTGCTGCAGGCCGTGCAGGCCTTTTTCGAGGGCCACCACGCACGCGCCGAACAAGCGGCGGCGCAGGCCCTGCAACAGGGCGAATCGGTCGGTCTGTGCGCCGTGGTGGCGGCGCGTGCCGCCCACGCCCAGCGCCGCTTCGAGGCACGCGACGGCTATCTCGAGACCTTGCACAGCGTGGCGCCGGCCGACCGCGTGATCCAGCTCACCACCCACGCCGACCTGCTGCTCGACGAGCGCCGTCATCAGGAAGCGCTGGAAGTGCTGCGCCGCGCGCGCGACGTCGCACCGCGCAGCAATGCGGTACGCCGGCTGACCATGCGCGCCCAGATCCGGCTGCGCCAGTGGGACCAGGTGCTGCAGACCCTGGCCGCCCTGGAAAAGGCCAACGCCATCGAGCGCAGCCACGCCGATGCGGTGCGCCGCCAGGCCCACCTGGAACTGCTGAGCCGCCACGGCCATGACGAGCGTGGCCTGCGCACGTTCTGGCGCAGCCTCAGCAGCGAGCAGCGCAATGACCGCACCGTCGCGGCCGCCGCCGCGCGCCGATTCATCGATCTGAAGCAGATGGATGATGCGCGCGAACTGCTCGAGCAGGCGCTTGAGCACCAATGGGACACCGAGCTGGCAGGGCTCTACGGGCAGTGCCCGGGCAGCGCCGTGCTGACCCAGATCGAGCGTGCCGAGCGCTGGCTGGTCAAGCATCAGCAGGATGCCGGTCTGCTGCTGAGCCTGGGACGGCTGTGCCTGCACCAGTCGCTGTGGGGCAAGGCGCAGAGCTATGTCGAAGCCAGTCTTGCCATCGACCCCTCGCCCGAAGGTCGCGAGACCCTGGAAGTCCTGCGCAGCCGTCTCGCTCAGCGCGGACCCTCGCCTGACATGGGCCCGTGGCCACGCCGGCTGCCGCCGGACTTCGAAGGCGGCTGAGGCAGGCCGGCCGCGCCGGGACATGCGTGCGCATGTCGCCGCGAACGCCGGCCGAGCCGGCTGTCAGCCGACCGGCTTGGCGGCGTCGACGGACACCGTGAAGGGGTCGGAATAGAAGGCCGCTTCGGGCAGGCCGCGCGTACCCGTGAAACCGCGCTTGCCGGCATCCACCATCACCGGTGCGCCGCAGGCATAGACCTCGTAGCCGGACAGGTCGGCAAAATCAGCCAGGATCGCCTCGTGGACCAGCCCGGTGCGGCCCTGCCAATGGTCGTCCGCTGCAGGCTCGGACAGCACCGGGATGAATGTGAAATTGCGGTGCGCGGCCTGCCAGCTGCTGGCGAGATCGGCCATGTAGAGGTCGGCGCGGGTACGCACGCCCCAGTACAGCACCATCTGGCGCAGGGTGCCCTGGGCCAGGGCACCCTCGATGATGCCCTTGATCGGCGCGAATCCGGTCGCGCCCGCCATGAAGATGATCGGCTTGTCGCTGTCCTCGCGCAGGAAGAAGGTGCCAAGCGGCCCTTCGATGCGCAGGATGGTGCGCGGCTTGAGTTCTTCGAACACATGGCGCGAGAAGGTGCCGCCCGCGTAGTTGCGGATATGCAGTTCCAGCGGCGCACCATCGGCCGGCACGCTGGCCAGCGAGAAGCTGCGCCGTTTGCCGTCGGGCATCAGGAAATCGATGTACTGGCCGGGCAGGAAATTGAACTTCTCGTTGGCCGGCAGCTTCAGGCGCAGCACGGCGACATCGTGGTTGACGCGTTCGATGCTTTCCACGCGCACCGGCAGGCGGCGCACCTGGATATCGCGCACGCCGCTGATCATGCGCGCTTCGATCACCACGTCGCCGCGCGGATGCGCCACGCAGAACAACGCCTTGCCGGCAGCGATGTCCTCGCTGCTCAGGGCCTGCGGCTGGTAGTCGCCGAGGTCGACCTCGCCTGACAGCACGCGCCCCTTGCAGGTGCCGCAGGAGCCGCTGCGGCAGCCGTAGGGCAGGCCGTAGCCCTGGCGCAGGGCGCCGGCCAGCAGGCTCTCGTCGTCCTCAAGTTCGAATACGTGGCCCGAAGGCTGAATGGTGACACGGCAGGGCATAAGCCTGGATACTCCTTGATCATGAGAACTGACCATGCGCAGGCGTCGCGCCTGCTGGTGATCGGTGCAGGTGACATCGCCCTGCGGGCCTTGCCCTGGCTGCTGAGCCGTTTCCGGGTGTTCGCGCTCTGCCGCACGGCGGAAAGCGCTGCGCGCTGGCGCGCGGCCGGTGCGGTGCCGATCCTGGGTGACCTGGATCAGCCGGCCACCCTGCGACGGCTTCGGGGTCTGGCACATGCGGTCCTGCTGTGCGCACCACCGGCAGCGGACGGCAACGGAGACCCGCGCAGCCTGCGCCTGATGGCCGCGCTGAATGCGGGGCGGATAATACCACGACGGCTGGTTTACATAAGCACGACAGGGGTTTACGGTGATTGTGGCGGCGCGCGGATCGACGAGACCCGGCCCCGGCGCGCCGCGACGGCGCGTGCACTGCGCCGGGTGGCAGCCGAGAACGCCTGGCGCGGCTGGCTGCGCCGCCAGACCGGCCAGCGGCCGTCGCGTCTGGTGATCCTGCGCACGCCCGGCATCTATGCCGCCGACCGCCTGCCGCTGGCCCGGCTGCAGGCCGGCACGCCGGCACTGCGTGCGGCCGAGGACGGCTACACCAGCCACATCCATGCCGACGACCTGGCGCACGCCGCTCACCTGGCGCTGTTCCGGCTGGCCGGCGGCAGGGCGCTGAACATTTGCGACGACAGCGAATTGCGCATGGGCGACTGGTTCGACGCCGTGGCCGATGCCTTCGGCCTGCCAAGACCGCCACGCATCACGCGCGCGCAGGCCGAAACGACGCTGCCGCAGAGCCTGCTGGGATTCATGCGCGAGTCGCGCCGGCTGGACAATCGGCGAATGAAGGAAGAACTAGGTCTGCGTCTGCGCCATGCGCGCGTTGCGGACGGACTGCAGGCGGCGACCCGGTAGCATCAGCGGGTGTTCCCAGTTGGCGCGCGCCGGCGCCGGCGGTGCCGTGAACAGCAGCACGAAAGCGGCGACGTCGGTGAGCGGGCCCGGCCACAGGAACAGCAGACCCGCCAGCACCGTGCGGCCGTTGTCGAGCATGGCGTCGAGACCGGCCATGCCCGAGCGGCCAGTCCACTGGCGGCGGATGCTGTCGCGCGCGCCGCGCAGCAGCAGCAGGCCGGTCATGGCACCGGCCAGGACCCACAGCCAGATCCATCCTCCACCCAGCCTGCTCAGCGGCAACAGCAGCGTCAGGTCGGCCAGAGGCAGGAAGAGTAGAATCACGGCGCGCGGGGACATTTGATCAATTTACTGCCGGGCCTGTGCCTACGCAACCGGTATTGGAGCCTGGCTTGAATTCCGCAAATCCGAAGCGCCTGATCATCCTGTTGGCCCTGGCGGCGGCCTTTGGCCTGGGCAGCACCTGGTGGCTGCATCAGCCCCCCGTGGACAGCCCGCTGAGTGCCAGCCAGGCGCGCCGGTCAGGCATCGGCAGCCGGCTGCCGGCACATCCCGGCGAAGCCGTGCCTGGCGTGGACATCTCGGCCGGCGTGCTGATGGCCACCAGCCTGCCCGATGCCAACGGCAAGAGCCACACGCTGGGCGAGTGGAGCGGGCATCCGCTGGTGATCAACTTCTGGGCAACCTGGTGCGACCCCTGCCGCGCCGAACTGCCGCTGCTCACCGCCGCTGCGCACAAGCCGGAATTCAAGGACGTCACCGTGCTGGGCATTGCGCTCGACGATGCGTCGGCGGTGCGCGAATTCATGCAGGGTCACGCGCTGGGCTTTCCGGTGCTGGTCGACGCCAACAGCATCGGCCAGGCGCTGGCCGGCCGTCTCGGCGACGGCGAGGGCGCCCTGCCATTCACCGCCATCGTCGACCGCCGCGGTCAGGTGGTGGAGACACGCCTCGGTCCCTGGAGCGCCGGCGAACTCGAACAGGCGCTTGCCCGACTCGGCAACAGCTGAGTCGCCCACCGCGCCGCGCGGAAATCGACCGCGCCAATCATCGGTACTTTTAACCGCAGTTCTGGACAATTCCGTGCAATTTACGCACACTGCGCGGCGAGTGTTGGAGTACACTCACGCTCCTCCCAGGTCCGGGCCGGGCATCGACCAGAATTCCGCCCTGCACCGGATGCCGATCCGGCACGGCCAGGCCGTGCGCCCAGCGAGTGACATCCATGGATCTCCGAAAACTCAAAAAGCTGATCGACCTCGTGCAGGAGTCGGGCATCGCCGAACTCGAAATCACGGAAGGTGAAGAGAAGGTCCGCATCAACCGCGTCGGCGGTGCCGGCGGACCCGGCGTCGCCATGGCACCCGTCGTCCAGCACGCCATGGCGCCTGCGCCGCTGGCCGCACCGGCTCCGGTGGCAGCGGCCCCGGCAGCCCCGGCCGTCGAAGGCATCGTGGTCAAGTCGCCCATGGTGGGCACCTTCTATCGCGCCTCGGCACCTGGCGCCACTCCCTTTGTCGAAATCGGCCAGAGCGTGAACAGCGGCCAGACGCTGTGCATCATTGAAGCCATGAAACTCATGAACGAGATCGAGTCGGACGTGTCCGGCACGGTCACCCGCATCCTGGTGGAATCCGGCCACCCGGTCGAATACGGCGAGCCGCTGTTCGTCCTCACCCCCAACTAATGCGGCCGCGGGCCGCAGCATGGCCCGCCGACCGACGGGATCGAGATCCATGTTCGAAAAAGTGCTGATCGCCAACCGCGGCGAAATCGCCTTGCGCATCCAGCGCGCCTGCCGGGAACTCGGCATCAAGACTGTGGCGGTGCATTCCGAAGCCGATCGTGCCGCCAAGTACGTGCGCCTGGCTGACGAATCGGTGTGCATCGGGCCGGCCGCGTCGGCGCTGAGCTACCTCAACATTCCTGCCATCGTGAGCGCCGCCGAAGTCACCGGGGCCGAAGCGATCCACCCCGGCTACGGCTTCCTGGCGGAAAACGCCGATTTCGCCGAACGCGTGGAACGCAGTGGCTTCGTGTTCATCGGACCGCGCGCCGACACCATCCGCCTGATGGGCAGCAAGATCAGCGCCAAGGATGCGATGGAGAAAGCCGGCGTGCCGGTGGTTCCCGGCTCCGGCGGCGCGATTGGCGACGACCCTGCGACGCTGCTGGAAACGGCCAACGTGATCGGCTTTCCGGTGATCATCAAGGCCTCCGCCGGCGGCGGCGGCCGCGGCATGCGTATCGTGCACGAGCCCTTGGAACTGGCCAACGCGGTCGCCATGACGCGCGGCGAAGCCAAGGCGGCGTTCGGCGACGATACGGTCTACATGGAGAAATTCCTCGGCGAACCACGCCACATCGAAATCCAGGTGATGGCGGATGAGCACGGCAACGCGGTGTTCCTGGGCGAACGCGACTGCTCGATGCAGCGCCGCCATCAGAAGGTGATCGAGGAAGCGCCGGCTCCCGGCATCCCTGCCGCCGTGCGCAACCGCATCGGCGAGCGCTGCGCCGAGGCCTGCCGTCAGATCGGCTATCGCGGCGCCGGCACCTTCGAGTTCCTGTACGAGAACGGCGAGTTCTATTTCATCGAGATGAACACGCGCATCCAGGTGGAGCATCCCGTGACCGAGGCCATCACCGGCATCGACCTGGTGCAGGAGCAGCTGCGTGTGGCAGCGGGCGAGAAGCTCAGCGTCACCCAGAAGGACATCAAGCTGCGCGGACACGCCATCGAATGTCGCATCAATGCCGAAGACCCCTTCACCTTCGTGCCTTCGCCCGGTCAGGTGACCCAGTTCCACACGCCCGGCGGTCCCGGCATCCGCGTCGATTCGCACATGTACCAGAACTGCGTGGTGCCGCCCTACTATGACTCGCTGATCGCCAAGATCATCGCCCACGGCGACACGCGCGCGCAGGCCCTGGCGCGCATGCGCATCGCGCTGTCGGAAATGGTGGTGGAGGGCATCCGCACCAACATTCCCCTGCACCAGGAACTGCTGGTGGACGCCAATTTCGTGGCAGGTGGCACCAGCATCCACTACCTGGAACAGAAGCTCGCGCGCGAGCGCGGCCGCGGGCACTGAAACGATGGCTTGGCGACGCGTGATGGTCTCGCTCGCCGCGGACCAGGCCGAAGCCTTCGCCGACGCTCTGCTCGAGGCAGGCGCGCTGTCGGCCAGCATCGAGCAGGACCGCTCGGCCGGGCAGGCCGAGCACGCGCTGTTCGGCGAACCGGACATGCCCGAGGCAGGACTGTGGCCCGATTGCTTGGTCGACGCCCTGCTGCCGCTCGAAGCCGTCGTTGCCGATGTCGTCGCTGCGGCCAGCGACCTGGCCGGACTGCCGCAGATTCCGGCCTGGACCGGGGATACGGTGGCCGACCAGGACTGGGTGCGCGCCACCCAAAGCCAGTTCGACCCGATTGCGATCGCGCAGGGACTGTGGATCGTTCCCACCTGGCATGAACCCCCGGATGCGTCGGCCATCAACCTGCGGCTCGATCCTGGCCAGGCTTTCGGCACCGGCAGCCATCCCACCACACGCCTGTGCCTGCAATGGCTGGCCGAACACCGGCCGGGCGGAACAGTGCTTGACTACGGATGCGGTTCGGGCATCCTGGCGATTGCCGCACGCATGCTGGGCGCCAGCCGCGCGGTGGGGGTGGACCTGGATCCGGCAGCGGTCCAGACCGCGCAGGACAATGCCCGCGCCAATGGCGTAGACGCCAGTTTCGGCTTGCCGGATCTGGCGGCGGCGCAAGGGCAGTTCGATGTGGTCGTGGCCAACATCCTGACCCGGCCCCTGATCATGCTGGCACCGCTGCTGCTGGCCCGGCTGCGTCCCGGAGGGTATCTGGTGTTGTCCGGGATCCTTGAGCGCCAGGCCGCCGAGGTGATTCAAGCCTACGGCGGCGGTGCCGTTATGAGGCATTACGGTGCGCCGGGCGAATGGGTTTGTCTGACCGGGATCCGCGGCGCGCCGAAACCGACTATGCCACACGCAGGGACATGACCCGGGTCACCACAACCTGTCCGCAGTGCTCCACCATCTTCCGCGTCAACCCTGAGCAGCTTGCTGCCCGGCGCGGACAGGTGCGTTGCGGCCGCTGCCGGCACGTCTTCAACGGCTACGAAACGGTCTCGGTCGGCCCCGATCTGCCCGACGCCGAGACGCCTGCGCCACCGTCATCCGGGCCGGCAGCAGTCCGGTCAAAGGCGTGGTGGCCGCGCCTGCTCGGCAGCTTCGGTGCCAAGGCAGCGGCCGGGAAGCCGCGCGGCAACGGCGGCAATCCGCAGGTGCGCGCCGAAGGACTCACCAAGATGGTCGAGCTGGTGCGCGGTGGGCCCGACCCCGGCAGTGTCGAACCTGGCGCATTGCGCGTGCGCTCGGCCATCGGCATCGAGTTCGAACAGTCCCACGACGACTTCAGCCTGCCTTCGGTACAGATGCGACGCCGTCTGCTGCGCATCGGCGTCGCCGCCATCGCAGTGGCGCTGCCATTGGCGGTGGTGGCGGGGCGCAATACCATCATCCAGGCGCTGCCGGCGCTGCGCCCGATCTACGCAGCGGTGTGCCAGCCCTTGCAATGCCCGGTGCCGCTGCCCACCGACGCCGATGCCTGGTCGGTGGAAAGCACCGAACTGCTGCAGGACCCGGCCGTGTCCCAGCTGTTCCACTACACGGCCACCCTGCGCAACCGTTCGCACTACCAGCAGGCCTTTCCCACCCTCGATCTGAGCCTGACCGACATGGAAGGCATGTCGGTCGACCGGCGGGTGGTGCCGCCGGCGCAATACCTGCCGGCCGGCCATCACCCCGCGGACGGCCTGGCACCCAATGCGGAAGTGGCGGTGCGCGTGGAGATCAAGGGTGCGGACCACCGCAGCCAGGGCTACCGGGTGGTGCTGTTCTTCCCCTGATCCGGTCAGCGCGCCGCCTGGTCCTCAGCCCAGCGCCTTGAGCGCCGCGTCATAGTCGGGTTCATGGGCGATTTCGCCCACCAGCTCGGCGTGCAGCACCCGGTTGTCGGCATCCAGGACGACCACGGCGCGTGCCGTGAGCGCGCGCAGGGGACCATCGGTGATGTCGACGCCGTAGGCGTAGTGGAAATCGCGACCACGGAAGGTGGACAGCGACACCACGTTTTCCAGGCCTTCGGTGGAGCAGAAGCGGCTCATGGCGAAAGGCAGGTCGGCCGCCACCACCAGCACCACCGTGTTGCTCATCTGGCCGGCCTTTTCGTTGAACTTGCGCGTCGACGTGGCGCAGGTGGGCGTGTCCAGGCTGGGCACGATGTTCAGCACCTTGCGCTTGCCGGCAAAAGTGGCCAGGGACACCGTGGCAAGGTCCTTGCCGGTCAGGGCAAAGTCCGGCGCAAGGCTGCCGACCGAGGGAAGGCTGCCGGCCACGGGGATCGGGGTGCCGCGTAGGGTGACTGTGCTCATCTGGGTGTTCTCCTGATTGTTGTCTGGTATCTGGTTTGCGGTGAGACGAACCTGTCGTCGCGCGATTCTAGCGCTGCCCGGGCATTCCAGGGCGGTCTGTCACCGATTCTTCACGAAGCCGTCATGCGCCCGCAGCCGGACTGATCCAATCTCCCGTCATGCAAGCGGAAGTCAGCATTCTCGACCGTACCCTGGCTGCGCTCCCGCGTCTGCGGGTCTGCGTGGTCACGGAAACCTATCCCCCGGAAGTCAACGGGGTGGCGTTGACCGTGGCGCGCTGTGTCGAAGCCCTCAGGACGCGCGGCCACGAGGTACATCTGGTCCGGCCGCGCCAGCCGGGCGAGACGGCGAGCGAAGGCGACGTGCTGTGCGCCGGCATGCCGGTGCCAGGCTACGCCGGACTGCGCATGGGGCTGCCGGCCCCCGGCCGCCTGCGCCAGCTGTGGACCGCGCAACGCCCGGACGTGGTGCATGTGATCACCGAAGGCCCGCTGGGCTGGTCCGCCATGCGCACGGCGCAGGCGATGCGCATTCCTGTGGTGTCGGACTTCCACACCAATTTCCACAGCTATGGTCGCCACTACGGCTGGGGCTGGCTGACCAGCCTGATCTACCGCTATCTGCGCAACTTCCACAATGCGGCCCAGCTCAGCCTGGTGCCGACGCGCGCGATGCGCGAGCGCCTGGCGTCCGATGGCTTCCGTCGGCTGGACGTGGTGGCACGCGGCGTCGACACCGAGCTGTTCCGTCCCGAGCGCCGCGACCCCGCCCTGCGCGCGCAGTGGGGCCTGGGCGACGACGATCTGGCAGTGCTGCATGTGGGTCGGCTGGCGCCGGAAAAGAATCTGCCGCTGCTGCTCGAAGCCTTCACGGCCCTGCGCGCCAGGCAGCCGCGCGCGCGGCTGGTGCTGGTGGGTGACGGCCCGGAGCGCGCAGCACTGGCCGAAAGCCATTGCCAGCCGCTGATTGCAGGCGTGCAACGCGGCATCGAACTGGCACGCCACTATGCTTCGGCCGACATGTTCGTGTTTCCCAGCCTGACCGAGACCTTCGGCAACGTCACGCTGGAGGCCATGGCCAGCGGCCTGGCGGTGCTGGCCTATGATTACGCCGCCGCTGCAGAGCACATCGAGCACGGCGAGTCGGGCTGGCTGGCCACCTACGACGATCCGGCCAGCTTCGTGCAAGGCGCCTGCTGGCTGGCCACCGCCGGCAGCGAGCGCGTCGCCATCGGCGATACCGCAGCGCGCAATGCATGCATGCTCGACTGGGAGCGCGTGATCGACGCCCTGGAGCGCGCGCTGGTGCGTACCGTGCAGGCCGAAACGCCGATGCTGCAGGCACCCCCGCTGCATCGGCGCTCGTCGGTACCCAGCGCCGGCGCCCGTCGATCGGGCTGAAGGTCACTGTCAGGGATGCCGTCAGGGCCGGCAACCGGGCGTTGCCATCACGGCGAATCAGGAGCATCCATCGCCGGTTGGCGCTACACTCGGCGCCTTGCGCACCGCCCCCACCATCAGAAGAACCCCCATCACCGACCATGCAAACGCTGATCTGCGGCTCGCTCGCCTACGACACCATCATGGTGTTTCCCGACCGCTTCAAGAACCATATCCTGCCGGAAAAAATCCACATGCTGTCGGTCGCCTTCCTGGTGCCGGAGCTGCGGCGCGAGTGGGGCGGCACCGCCGGCAACATCGCCTACAACCTCAAGCTGCTGGGCGGCGACCCGCTCATCATGGCGACTGTAGGCGACGATTTCGGCCCCTATCGCAGCCGCCTGGACCAGCTCGGCCTGTCGTGCGCCTGCGTGCGCGAAGTCGCCGGCAGCTACACGGCCCAGGCCTTCATCACCACCGACCTGGACGACAACCAGATCACCGCCTTTCATCCGGGCGCGATGAATTTCAGCCACTTCAACAGCGTGGAGGACGCCCCCGGGGCGCGTTTCGGCGTGATCGCACCCGACGGCCGTGAAGGCATGCTGCAGCATGCGCGGGAATTCGCGGCGGCGGGCGTGCCCTATCTGTTCGACCCGGGCCAGGGCCTGCCAATGCTGACCGGCGAGGAGATCCTGGCCTTCCTGGCCGGTGCACGCTTTTTCGCGGTCAACGACTACGAGGCACAGCTGATGACCGACAAGACCGGCCTCAGCCTGGAACAACTGGCCAATCAGGTCGAGGCTGGCATCGTGACGCGCGGTGCCGCCGGCTCGAGCATCCTGATCGGCGGCGGCACCGTGCACATCCCGGCCGTCAAGCCGGACGCCGTGGTGGACCCGACCGGCTGTGGTGATGCCTACCGTGGTGGCCTGCTTTACGGCCTGAGCCAGGGCTGGAGCTGGGAACGCACCGGCCAGCTGGCCTCGCTGATGGGCGCGATCAAGATCGCGTCGCGCGGTGGCCAGAACCACGCGCCGGATCGCGAGGAACTGTCGCGCCGCTACCGCGCCGCCTTCGGCGAGGACCTGTTCTAGGCCGATGCCGAAGTCAGCCCACAAGCGGCCGGCCACCCAGGCTTCGCGCGCTCGCGTGGCCTGGCGCGCAACGCGTGCCCTGGTGCACATCGGGCTGGGCGTGGCCGTGTGTACGCTGGCGTTTCCCATGCTGAGCCGGCGGCGGCGCGCCAGGATCGTGAGCTGGTGGGCGCGCGGCTTCCTGGCAGCGCTCGGGATGCGTCTGCAGCAGCACGGCGCCTGGCCATCGACCGCTGGGCGCTACCTGCTGGTCTCCAACCACATCACCTGGCTCGACATTTTCGTCATCCATGCCGTCGAACCGGTGCGCTTCGTGTCCAAGTCCGAAGTGCGCAGCTGGCCGCTGGCCGGCTACCTGGCGACGCGGGCGGGCACGCTGTATGTCGACCGCGCGCGCAAGCGCGACACCATCGATATCGGCGTGCAGATGCATGACGTGATGGCCGGCGGTGAGGCGGTCGGCGTGTTCCCGGAAGGCACCACCTCGGACGGCAGCGTGCTGCTGCCTTTCTTCAGCCCGCTGCTGCAGCCGGCCGTGCGCTGCCAGGCATCCCTGGTGCCGGCCGGCGTGCGCTACCGGCGCACCGACGGCAGCACCAACACCGACCTGGCCTTCATCGGCGACCAGACTTTCCTGCAGTCGGTGCAGGTCACGCTGCGCCAGCCGGACACGCGCGTCGAGGTCCGCCTGGGTGCACCGATTTCATGCGCCGGCCTGCATCGCCGCGAGCTGACGCGGCTGGCCGAGGACGCGGTGGCCGAGTTGCTGGAAGTGAGCGTCGACCACGACTGGCAGGCGTCCGGCACTAGCGGCAAAGCCGACGGCACACCGCCGCGCCATGCGCGCAGCCGGCGCGCCGCCGAAGCGCGTGCGGACGCGGTAGCCATGGTCGAGGCGGAAACGGCTGCCGGTGCCGCGACAAGGACCGATCCCAGGTCCGAGCCGGCAAAGGACAGTCCCTAGACGGGACGGCAGGGGACCTGGAACACGGCGCGATCCTCCAGGCGGACAGCCGTCAGGCTGCGCCCCCACAGACAACCCGTGTCCACCGCGATCAGGTGCTCGCGCATCATCAGGCCGAGCGCCGACCAGTGCCCGAACAGCACGCAATGGTCTTCGCAGGCGCGCGGTTCCAGCTCGAACCAGGGCAGCAGTCCAGGCGGGGCATCCTCGAGTTCACCCTTGTGGCCGAAATCCATGGTGCCGTCAGGCAGGCACAGGCGCAGCCGGGTCAGGGCATTGGTGATCACGCGCAGCCGCTCGTGCCCGTGAAGATCGTCCGTCCACTGCGCCGGAAGATTGCCGTACATCACCTGCAGGAAGGCATCGTGCTCGGGTCCACGCAGGCAGGCTTCGACTTCGGCGGCCAAGGCCCGGGTGGTGGCAGCGCTCCAGCCGGGCAGCACGCCGGCGTGGACCAGCAGAAAACCGTCCTCGCGATGCGCCAGCGGCAGCGCGCGCAGCCACGCCAGCAACTCTTCGCGGTCGGGCGCCGCCAGGATCTCCTGCAGGGTGTCGCTGCGGTGCGAACGCGCATGCCCGGCCGCCACGCAGAGCAGATGCAGATCGTGGTTGCCCAGCACCGTGACTGCCTGTTCGCCAAGACCGCGCACCCGGCGCAACACACCCAGGGAATCGGGACCGCGGTTGACGAGATCGCCGGCAAACCAGATGCGGTCCTGCGGGGTCAGCGGCAGCAGGGCCAGCAGCCGCTCCAGGGGTTCCAGGCAACCCTGGAGATCACCGATCAGGTAGCGGCTCATCGCTCAGCAGACGGGCGGCCGGGACTGGCACCGCCCCGTCAGGCTGGCCTTACTTGGCCGCGTTGACCATGTACTGGACGGCGGCCTTGACGTCGTCATCGGCCAGCGCGGGATTGCCGCCCTTGGCCGGCATCGCGTTCTTGCCCTTGAGCGCGCTGGCGTAGAGACCGTCCATGCCTTTGGCGATGCGCGGTGCCCAGGCCGCCTTGTCGCCGAACTTGGGCGCACCCAGCACGCCGGCGCCGTGGCAGGCCGAGCAGATGCCCTTGAAGGTGGCTTCGCCCTTGTCGCCACTGGTGGCGGTGGCGGCCGGCGCGGCGGCAGCCGCCGGCGCTGCAGCGGCGGGCGCAGCCGGTGCCGGCGCATTGGGATCGAACATGGCCAGCTTGCCGACCGGCTGCAGGCGCTCGGCCACCGCTTCCGGGCTCATCGCCGAATCCTTGCTGGTATCGCGGGCACCGTAGGACGTGATGGAATACTGGACGAGCAGCACGATGGCCAGGATCAGGGCGACGGTGCCGCAGGCGATGGCAATCGCGGACTGGATGGCGGTCATGCCGCGCTGGCGGCGCATGTTAGGGAAGGGCATGTGCAGGTTCCGGTGAAGGGGGTGATCAAACCGTTCGAGTATACGGTCTTTTCGCCGCCGCAGGTCCTGCAGCACATGGCGCGACGCCGCACGCGGCCGCTCCCGGCGCGAGCGCCTGCCCGGATTGCTGTATACTGAGTGGTCACGCGCCCGTAGCTCAGCTGGATAGAGTGTCGCCCTCCGAAGGCGAAGGTCGGACGTTCGAATCGTCTCGGGCGCGCCAAAACTTCAAGGTGTATTCCGGACACATGCTTTACGCTTTGTTCCGGAGACATCGTTAACACTCTAGGGCCAAACGGGTTCTCCGTGGGCTCTGCGCGATAC
>JAGWIJ010000120.1 GCA_028873535.1 Pseudomonadota bacterium | reverse complement strand
CAGCAGGCACCGACCTGCCTGCTGCGCTTCAACAAGCCGATGGTTGTGCTGTGCCAGTTCACGCCCGACGAGCGCCATCCAACCCTCAAGGCCTTCATTCCGGTGCCTGACGTCTACCCTGCCGGACGCCTCGACACCGACAGCGAAGGCCTGATGCTGCTCACCAATGACGGGCGCCTGCAGGCACGCATTGCCGATCCCCGCCACAAATGGCCCAAGACCTACTGGGTGCAGGTGGAAGGCGCCATCGACGATACGGCGCTGGCCAGGCTGTCGGCCGGCATCACGCTCAACGACGGGCCAACGCTGCCGGCGCTCGCACAGCGCATGGACGAACCGCCGGGCCTGTGGCCACGCACGCCGTCGATCCGCACGCGCCAGAACATCCCCACCAGCTGGCTGTCGCTCGAACTGCGCGAAGGTCGCAATCGCCAGGTCCGGCGCATGACGGCTGCGGTCGGCTATCCCACCTTGCGGCTGATCCGCGCCGCCATCGGGCCCTACGACCTGACGGGTCTGGCACCGGGTTCCTGGGAAAGTGTAAAACTTTTTTGAACCCCACCGTCAACCACGCGTCAGGTCGTGCGTTATTGGCAGTACGGTGCACGACACCGCCTCGATCCCCCGGGATCTTTCTATCCGTGAAACCAAGGATTTAGCCATGACCAAGCTCCTGTCCGCCCTGCTCGCCGTCGCCTTCGCCGGCCTGACCTTCACCGCCGTCGCCGCTGACGCCCCCGCCGCTGCCGGCGCCGAAGCCAAGCCGGCTGCCGAAGCCCCGGCCGCTGAAAGCGCCAAGCCGAAGAAGCATCACCACAAGAAGCACAAGAAGGCTGCCGCCGAAGCCCCGGCCGCCGATGCCAAGCCCGCCGAAGCCGCCCCCGCCAAGTAATCCGGCAAGCGTCAAAGCGGACGGGCAGGGTCACCCCTGCCCGTTTTCTTTTTTGCGGGCGCCACGCACCGGGCGCTATGCTTGCCCGGACCAGACGCACCGCCGCTTCCCAGCCTGCCACGTCAGCATGTCACTGAGCCAGCCCGTATCGCCGCTGCTGCCCGCCTCCACCGCGCTCGCACCGCGCCCGGGTGACCGGGTGGTCGTCGGCCTGTCAGGCGGCGTCGACTCCGCCGTGAGCGCGATGCTGCTGCGCGACCAGGGCTTTGAAGTGATCGGCGTGTTCATGAAGAACTGGGAAGACGACGCCGCCTGCAATGCACGCGAAGACCTGGTGGATGCCGCCAGTGTCGCTGACTGCCTGGGTATCGAAATCGATGCCGTCAATTTCAGCGCCGAATACCAGCAGCGCGTGTTCGCGTACTTCCTGGCCGAATACCAGGCCGGACGCACGCCCAATCCCGACATCCTGTGCAACACCGAGATCAAGTTCCGCGCCTTCCTGGAACACGCCTTCGCGCTGGGCGCCGACTGGGTCGCCACCGGCCACTACGCGCGTGCGCGCCGTTCGCCGGCCGGCACCGAGCTGCTGCGCGGGCTCGACACCAACAAGGACCAGAGCTACTTCCTGCACCGCCTGTCGCAGGCGCAGATCCGGCGTGTGCTGTTCCCGGTCGGCGAACTGCCCAAGCCCGAAGTGCGCGCACTGGCACGCGCCGCAGGGCTTCCGGTGCATGCCAAGCGCGACAGCACCGGCATCTGCTTCATCGGCGAACGGCCGTTCCGCGAATTCCTGGGGCGCTACCTCAAAGGCCAGCCCGGGCCGATGCAGACGCCACAGGGACGCGTGGTAGGTGAGCACCAGGGCCTGATGTTCCACACCCTGGGCCAACGCCAGGGGCTGGGCATCGGGGGGCCGGGCGAGCCCTGGTACGTGGCCGGCAAGGATCTGGAACGCAACGTGCTGATCGTGGTGCAGGGGCATGATCACCCTGCCTTGCTGTGCCAGCAGGTCGAACTCGAGGACTGCGCCTGGATCAACGGCAGCACGCCCACCGGCGCCGGTCTCAGCGCGCGTCTGCGCTATCGCCAGGAGGATCTGGCGTGCACGCTCACCGAACTGGGCGCGGGCAGTGTGCGGCTGCAATTCGGCACGCCGCAATGGGCGGTGACGCCCGGCCAGTTCGGCGTGCTCTACCGCGGCGAGGTGTGCCTGGGTGGCGGCGTGATCCGCTGATCACCACCGGCACAGGGCGCAGACAAGCGCAACTGCGCCTTGCCTACGCGGCCCGCGGCATCGTGTCTTCGAAGGACTTGCGCTTCTCCAGGCGCTCCGCCAGGCGCGCCAGATTGGCATGCTGTTCGCGCCACGCGAATTCCGGGAAGCGGAAGTCGAGATAGAACAGCGCACTGCCGATTGCCGCGTCGGCCAGCGTGAAAGCGTCGCCACAGCAGTGCGCGCGCTCGCCGAGGTCGTGGGCAATCTGGTTCAGCGCGCGCTGTACCTTGCCGCGCTGTCGCGCGTCGACGGCACTGCTGCGCAGCTCGGCGGCGCGGCGGCTTTCCATGATCAGCAGCACGGCAGCCTCCATCACGCCATCGGCCAAGGCCTCCCAGCGCTTGACCAGCATGCGCGGGCGCGCCTCTTCCGGAATCAGGCGACCGACCGGGCTGACCGTATCGAGATACTCGACGATCACCGCAGAGTCGTACACCGGCGTGCCATCCGGCAGCAACAGCACCGGGATCTTGCCAAGCGGGTTGTACGCCTGCGCGGGATGGTCCGCCTGGGCGACATCCGTAGGGACGAATTCGTAGTCGAGTCGCTTCTCGCTGAGCACCACGCGCACCTTGCGTGCGAACGGGCTGCTGTGGCTGCCGTACAACTTCATCTCGTGAACCATCGCGCAAGTGGGGCGCCAGTATAGCATCGGCCCTCGGGAATCCCCCCGTGTTGCGGCGCGAAACCGGCGCACGCCTCCAGGGTGGTAGAATCCGGGCCGCGCCCCGTGTGGCGCACTCCTTTCCGACTGCAGCCGATCCCGTCATGTCCCTCACCACCCTCAACGCGCTTTCCCCCCTTGACGGCCGCTATCATGAGCGGAGTGCGCGCCTGAGTCCGTACTTCAGCGAGTTCGCGCTGATCCGCTATCGCGTCCAGGTCGAGCTCGACTGGCTGCGCACGCTGGCAGCCGCACCCGGCATCGCGCAGATCACGCCGTTTTCCGACGACACGCTGGCCCAGCTCGACCAGTTGCTGGCGCAGTTCAGCGAAGCGGATGCCGCCCAGATCAAGGCCATCGAGGTGCGCACCAACCACGACGTCAAGGCCATGGAGTACTGGCTGAAGGAGCGCCTTGCCGACAATCCCGAGATCCGCAAGGCGGGCGAGTTCATCCACTTCGCGTGCACCTCGGAGGACATCAACAACCTGTGCCACGGCATGATGCTGCTGCATTCGCGCGACGCCGTGATGCTGCCGGCGCTGGATGGCGTGATCGACCGCCTGGGCGACCTCGCGCGGCAGCATGCCGACGTCGCCATGCTGGCGCGCACCCATGGCCAGACCGCCACGCCCACCACGCTCGGCAAGGAGATGGCCAATGTGGAGCAGCGCCTGCTGCGCGCGCGCGCCACGCTGGCCGGGCTGCAGATGCCAGGCAAGATGAATGGCGCCGTCGGCAACTACAACGCCCACCTTGCCGCCTATCCCGAGCTCGACTGGGAGTCGCTGTGCCGTGATTTCGTGCAGGCGCATGGCCTGCAGTTCAACGCCTATACCACCCAGATCGAACCCCACGACGGCATTGCCGAGATGATGGACGCCTACGCGCGCATCAACACCATCCTGATCGACATGGACCGCGACATCTGGGGCTATATCTCGCTGGGCTATTTCCGCCAGCGTCCCAAGGCCGGCGAGGTCGGTTCCTCGACCATGCCGCACAAGGTCAATCCCATCGACTTCGAGAATTCGGAAGGCAATCTCGGTCTGGGCAACGCGGTGCTGCGCCACCTGGCCGAGAAGCTCCCGATCTCCCGCTGGCAGCGCGACCTGACCGACTCGACCGTGCTGCGCAACCTGGGCGTGGGGCTGGGCTATGGACTGCTGGGCTACGACTCCAGCGTGCGCGGGCTCGACAAGCTCGAGGCCGACCCGCTGCGCATCGGCAGCGACCTCGAAGAGGCCTGGGAAGTGCTCGCCGAGCCGATCCAGACCGTGATGCGCAAGTACGGCCTGGACAACCCCTACGAGCGCCTGAAGGCGCTCACGCGCGGCAAGGCGGTGGATCGCGAGCAGTTGCAGACCTTCGTGGCCGGACTGCCGATCCCGCAGGCGGAACGCGACCGCCTGGCAGCCATGACGCCGGCCAGCTACATCGGCCTCGCGGCGGCGCTGGCGCGGCGCGCCGACTGATCGCCTGCCCTCAGGCCAGGCCAGGCGGCGCGCGAGGCGCGCCTTCAGCCCGGCTTGCGGCCGGCGCGTGCCAGGCCGATCGCGCTCGGCAGCACGGTCACTACGATGATCGCCAGCGTGATCAGCGACAGATTGCCCTTGATCGCGGCGATGTCGCCGAACAGGTAGCCCAGCACGGTCAACGAGGACACCCAGGCGAACGCCCCGATCACCGTATACAGCAGGAAGTGGTGCGTCTCCATCGCCCCGAGTCCCGCGACGAATGGCGCATAGGTACGGATGATCGGCAGGAAGCGCGCCAGGATCACGGTCTTGCCGCCATGACGCTCGTAGAACGCATGTGCGGCCGCCAGATGCGCGGGATTGAGCAGGCGCGAATCGGGGCGCGTGAACAGGTGCGGCCCCAGCCAGCGGCCGACCTGGAAGTTGACCAGGTTGCCGAGCACGGCAGCCAGTGTCAGCACGCCGACCAGCGACACCAGGTCGATGGCGCCGCCGGCCGCCGCGGCACCCGCCACGAACAGCAGCGAGTCCCCCGGCAACAGGGGCAGCAGCACCAGGCCCGTCTCGCCGAACACGATGCCCGCCAGGATGGCGTAGGACCAGAAGCCGTAGTCGTGGATGAGCAGGAGCAGGTGCTGGTCGAGATGCGCGATGAACTCGAGGGTGCTGCTCAAGCGCCTTCCTCGACCACTTCCTGCTTCTTCTCGACGTGCACGAAATCGTCGCGGTTCATGCCAAGCCACATGGCGATCGGACACGCCACCAGCACCGAGGAGTAGATGCCGAAGATGATGCCGATGGTCAGCGCCAGCGCGAAGTAGTGCAGCGCCTCGCCGCCGAAGAACAGCATCGAGGTCACCATCAGCTGGGTGCAGCCGTGAGTGATGATGGTGCGGCTCATGGTGCGCGTGATGGCATTGTCGATCACGCGCGTGACCGCGGCTCCGCGCATCTTGCGGAAGTTCTCGCGCACCCGGTCGAACACCACCACCGACTCGTTGACCGAGTAGCCCAGGATCGCCAGCACGGCCGCCAGCACCGGCAGGCTGAACTCCCACTGGAACAGTGCGAAAAACCCCAGGATGATCACCACGTCGTGCAGGTTGGCCAGGATGGTGGCCACGGCCGGGCGCCACTTGAAGCGGATCGACAGGTAGGCGACGATACCCAGCGAGACCACCAGCAGCGCCAGCAGGCCGTCGGTGACCAGCTCATCGCCCACCTGCGGGCCGACGAACTCGACGCGGCGCTTGGTGGCGGTCGGATCGACGGTACCGAGCTTCGCCATCACCTGGTCCGACAGACGCGCCCCGGCCAGGTCCTTGCGCACCGGCAGGCGGATCAGCACGTCGCGCGAGGTGCCGAAGTTGGTGACATTGGCCTCGGCGAAGCCGAGCTCGCCCAGCGCCGCGCGCACTTTCTGCAGGTCGGCCGCGTTGCCGTAGCTGACCTCCATCACGGTGCCGCCCGTGAAGTCGACCGACAGGTTGAGTCCGCGCGTGACCAGGAAGAATACGGCCAGCACGAAGGTGACGAGCGAGATGGCGGTGGTGTACCGCCCCCAGCTCATGAAGGGGATGTCCTTGCGGATACGGAAGAATTCCAAGGCTTGCTCCTGTGCTGACGGGAAGGCGCGGCCCTTAAAGGCCGACGCCCTCCTCCCGCCAGTTGGTGTTGCCGATCGACAGCTTGGCGATCTTGCGGCGGCTGCCGTAGATCAGATTGACCAGCGCGCGCGAGACCAGCACCGAACTGAACATCGAGGTTGCGATGCCCAGCACCAGCACCACCGCGAAGCCCTTGATCGGCCCGGAGCCGAAGGCGAACAGTGCAATGCCCGCGATGGCCGTGGTCACATTGGAATCCAGGATGGTGGCGAAGGCGCGGTCGTAGCCGGCATGGATCGAGGCGCCGGGCGAGTTTCCGCCGCGGATCTCCTCGCGGATGCGCTCGTTGATCAGCACGTTGGCGTCGATCGCCATGCCGACAGTCAGCGCGATGCCGGCCATGCCGGGCAGCGTCAGGGTGGCCTGCAGCAGCGACAGCAGGCCGACCAGGAACAGCACGTTGGTGGCCAGCGCCACCACCGAGATGAAGCCGAACAGCATGTAGTAGACGGCCATGAACACGCTGATGGCGGTGAAGCCGATCCAGGTCGAGTGGAAGCCGCGCGAGATGTTCTCGGCCCCCAGCGAGGGACCGACCGTGCGCTCCTCGATGAATTCCATCGGCGCCGCCAGCGCACCGGCGCGCAGCAGCAAGGCCAGATCGTTGGCCTCGACCGGGCTCGCCAGGCCGGTGATCTGGAAGCGCGCCCCCAGCTCGTCCTGGATGGTGGCCACGCTGATCGCTTCGGTCTTGGTCTTCTCGATCAGCAGGATCGCCATGCGCTTCTTGAGGTTCTCGCGCGAGACCTGCTTGATCACGCGCGCTCCCTTGGCATCCATGCTGATGTTGACGTTGGGGCGGCCGCTCTGCGAATCGAAACCGGCGGCGGCATCGGTGATCACCTCGCCGGTCAGCACCACCTGCTTTTTCACGAACACCGGAATGCCATTGCGCTCGGTGACCAGCTCGTCACCGAAGGGCGGGGGCTCGCTGGCGGACGTCGGAGCGGGATGCTCGTCGTCAGCCAGGCGGATCTCGAGGCTGGCGGTGCGGCCGATGATGTCCTTGGCCTTGGCGGTATCCTGCACGCCGGGCAGTTCGACCACGATGCGGTCCTCGCCCTGCTGCTGGATGATCGGCTCCTTGGCGCCAAGTTCGTTGACCCGGTTGCGCAGCGCCAGGATGTTCTGCTTGAGCGCGGCATCCTGGATGCCCTTGTAGGCTTCGGGCCGCAGGCTGCCGGTGATCGCGAGGTCCTCGCCGCTGCCCTGGTCGGTGAAGGCGAAGTCGGCGAAATTGCGGTCCAGGAGCTTGCGCGCGGCATCACGCTGCTCGCCGTCATGGAAGCGCACCACGACCTTGTTGCCGTCGCGGCTGACCCCGGAATAGAACACGCGTGCATCACGCAGCTGCGAGCGCACTTCGGTCAGGGTGCCGTCGACGCGCTTGTTGAGTGCCGCCTTCATGTCGACCTGCAGCAGGAAGTGCACGCCACCGGCCAGATCCAGGCCCAGGTACATGGGCTCGGCACCGACTGCGCCCAGCCACGCCGGAGCATTGGCGACCAGGTTCAGCGCCACGACGTAGCCCGGCGCCCGGCCTTCGGGGTTGAGGGTCCGGTCGAGCAGGTCGCGCGCCTTGAGCTGGTCATCCGGGCTGGCGAAGCGCACGCGCACACTGTCAACCTCGAGCGAGGTGCCCAGCGCCGGCACCTGGGCAGCCAGCAGTGCCGCCGCCACCTGTCCGCGCAGCGCCTGGTCGGGCTTGGCGCTGGCCCCGAGCGGCGACACCTGCACGGCGTAGGAGTGGCCGAAGAAATTGGGCAGTGTGTACAGCAGCCCCAGCAACAGCGCGATCGCGATGATCGCGTTCTTCCAGAGCGGGAAGCGGTTCATTTCAGGGTCCCGTTGGGCAGCAGCGCGGTGACCGCCTGGCGCTGCACCTTGACCACGGTGTTGCGCGCGATCTCCAGTTCCAGGTAGGCATCGTCGATCGCCTGGATCCTGCCAAGCAGGCCGGCGGCGACGACCTCGTCGCCCTTCTTGAGGTTGGCCAGCATGTTCTGGACTTCCTTCTGCCGCTTCATCTGGGGGCGGATCATCATGAAATACAGCAGCGCGAACATCACGATGATCGGCAGGAAGCTGGTCAGTTCAGCCACCGGCGAACCGGAGAGGCCGGGAACCTGCGCGTAGGCATTGCTGATGAACATGGGTGAATCGCTCTCCTGGGTATGCCGCAGGCATCAGCCGGCCGGCAAGGACCGGCTGCCCCCCCCGGGGCCTGGGACCGGTCAAATAACTTGGTAGTTTAGCATGTCGCCGTGAAGCCGCTGGCGCTGTCGGCGCTTCAGCCAGGCACCCCGCCACGCGCCCGGTCCTGTGCGAAGGCGGCGCGGAAGCCGTCCAGTTGCCCTGCGGCGATGGCGTTGCGCAGACCCTGCATGAGTTCCTGATAGTAGTGCAGGTTGTGGACCGTGTTGAGGCGTGCGCCCAGCATCTCCTTGGCCTGCTGCAGGTGGTACAGGTAGGCGCGCGAGAAATGCCGGCAGGTGTAGCAGTTGCACTGGGGGTCGAGCGGCGCCGTGTCGTCCTTGTGCCGCGCGTTGCGGATCTTGACGTCGCCCCAGCGCGTGAACAGCCAGCCGTTGCGCGCATTGCGCGTCGGCATCACGCAATCCATCATGTCCACGCCCTGGCTCACCGCCAGCACGATGTCTTCCGGCGTGCCCATGCCCATCAGGTAGCGCGGCTTGTGTGCGGGCAGCAGGCGCGGCGTGTGTGCCAGGATGCGTTCGCGATCGGCCGCCGGCTCGCCCACCGACAGGCCGCCGACGGCGTAACCCGGAAAGTCCAGCGCGGTGAGCGCCTGCACCGAGCGTTCGCGCAGGTCCTCGTGCATGCCGCCCTGCACGATGCCGAACAGCGCATTGGCATTACCCTCATGGGCGCGCAGGCTGCGTTCCGCCCAGCGCATGCTCATTTCCATCGAGCGCTGCGCCTGGCCATGGTCCGCCGGATACGGCGTGCATTCGTCGAAAGCCATGACGATGTCCGAGTTCAGCACGCGCTGGATGCGCATCGACTCCTCGGGGGTCAGGAACAGCGCGTCGCCGTTGATCGGCGAACGGAAGCGCACGCCCTCCTCGCTGATCTTGCGCAGATCCCCCAGGCTGAACACCTGGAAGCCGCCGGAATCGGTGAGGATCGGGCCGTCCCAGTGCATGAACGTATGCAGCCCGCCCAGTTTCGCCACGCGCTCCGCGCCGGGGCGCAGCATCAGGTGATAGGTGTTGCCGAGGATGATGTCGGCGCCGAGCGCCTTCACTTGCTCCATGTACATGGCCTTGACCGTGCCGGCGGTGCCGACCGGCATGAAGGCGGGCGTGCGCACGACGCCGCGCTCAAGCGCGATCTCGCCGGTGCGCGCCGCCTTGTCCGTCGCGGCGATGGTGAAGGTCAGGCCGGCGGTCATCGTGAAGCAGAGTGCATCTGCGGCGCGGCCCATCTCCCCCCTTGAGGGGGAGAATAGCGCAGCCCGATCTCTGCGAAGCGGAAATCGCTGGCGCAGCTAAGAGGGGGGTCTTGGCACAGTGCCGGCCAATACCCCTCTCTGGCTGCGCTAACGTCGCGCTGACGCGCGCCGTAAGCTTCGCCGTCTCCCCCGCAAGGGGGGAGAGGGCAGAAACTGAAGCCCGTCACTGACCCGCCTCCCGCTCGAGCAGGCAGGCATCGCCGTAGGAATAGAAGCGGTAGTGGTCGGCGACGGCGTGGCGGTAGGCGGCGAGCATCGTCTCGCGGCCGGAGAACGCCGAGACCAGCATGAACAGCGTCGAGCGCGGCAGGTGGAAGTTGGTCATCAGCACGTCGACCGCCTTGAAGCGGTAGCCCGGGGTGATGAAGATCGACGTCTCGCCAGCGAAGGGCCGGATGGTGCCATCGTCGGCAGTGGCGCTTTCCAGCAGCCGCAGCGAGGTCGTGCCGACCGCCACGATGCGGCCGCCGGCGACACGCACAGCGTTCAGCGCCGCCGCTGTCCCGGCACTCACAGTGCCGGTCTCGGCGTGCATCGGAT
>JAGWIJ010000014.1 GCA_028873535.1 Pseudomonadota bacterium | reverse complement strand
TTCGGCGGCCTGCTTCGCAGCAGCGGCGTCGGCGGCCTGCTTCGCAGCAGCGGCGTCGGCGGCCTGCTTCGCAGCAGCGGCGTCGGCGGCCTGCTTCGCAGCAGCGGCCTCGGCGGCCTGCTTCGCAGCAGCGGCCTCAGCGGCCTGCTTGGCGGCGGCAGCGTCGGCGGCCTGCTTCGCAGCAGTGGCCTCGGCGGCCTGCTTTGCAGCAGCGGCCTCGGCGGCCAGCTTTGCAGCAGCGGCCTCGGCGGCCTGCCTCGCGGCGGCGGTATCGGCAGCCTGCTTTGCGGCAGCGGCAGCGGCAGCCGCCTCGCTGGCCTGCCGGGCGGCTGTCGCTTCGGCAAGCTGGCGCGCAGTGGTTTCAGCCGCCTGGCGCGCTGCCGCTTCGGCCGCCTGCTGGGTCGCCGCAGCTTCCGCGGCCTGCTTGGCAGCAAGCTCGGCAGCGCGCTTGTCGCGCCGCTGGCTCTCGTCGAAGGCACGCTGATCGGCTTCCTGCTGCGCTCGTGTGTTGGCAGCCGCGAGCGCCGCCGCATCGGCTTCGCGCTCGGCCTGTTCCTGTTGGGCCCGCGCCGCGCGTGACTGCCGGCTGCGCTCCAGCGCGGCTTCGCGCTCGGCGTCGCGTTCGTCCTGCTCACGTTGGGCGCGCTCGGCAGCCGCGTTGCGCGCCGATTCGGCCAGGGCGCGCCGGTCGGTCTCGGCGCGTTCATCGGCGGCGCGCCGGGCGTCGGCAGTCCGGTTGGCTTCTGCCAGTGCGGCCTCGCGTGCCTCGCGTTCCGCCGCCTCGCGCTGGCGCGTGTCCTGGATCTGCTGGCGGATTCTTTCGATCTCGGCTTGCAAAGCGAGGTCGATGCGTTCCTGTTCAGCCTGTCGCGCTGCCTCCAGAGCCTGATCGCGTTCTGCCTGATCGCGCTCCGGCGTCGGCATTCCCTTGCCGCCGCCCTCGGCGGGTTTGGGCATCAGCAGCGGCATTTCCTCGCGCGCCTCCTGGGTCATCACCGGCGGCGCCTTGACCGGGCGCTGGCGCTGGTGCTGTGGCCGCTTGGGCAGCGGCGGTGCCGCGCGCGGCTGGGGCTTGGCCATGGGCAGAGGCGGCCGGGGCGGGGACGGCTTTGGCGCCGGCGGCCGGGCCGCCGGACTGCTCCCAGCGCGCGCAGGTCGCGCCGCGACGGGCGGCGGGTTCTTTGGACTGGGTGCCAGATGGGGCGCCGTGGCGTGGCGCGAAGCAGTCGGCGCCGCCAGTGCCGGCCTGGTCGGCTGCATCGTGGCCGGGCGGGGCGGCATCGGCGTCGACGCTGGCGGGGCGGGCGCGCGCAAGGCCGGCGCAGCCGGGGTGTTGCTGGCGGCCAGCATGGCCTGGCCACCCGGGGCCGTGGCACGCGCCACCGGCGCCGTTGCTTTGCTGGCGGTGGTGGCGGCGACCGGTGGTTGAATCGACAGGGTCACCGTCAATTCGGTGAGCTCCTGCGCGCCCGGGGCGCCGGCCAGTCCTTCACTGCTGACGCCGGCTTCCTCCGCGCGAAAATGCAGCACCAGCACCATCGCATGCAGCAGCAGCGACAGCACCACGGCGAGCCGCATCCGGCGCGCGGCGCGTTGCCCGTCTTCAGTGTGCTGCATGAGCGAAGTCCGGGCGGCGTGCCGGCAGTTGCAAAGCGGATCTCCTGGGTGACCGCCCTCCGAAAGCGGAGCAGGCAGGACAGCGCGCCAGCATGGGCGCGCCACGAACGCGCCATCATACCGTTGCACTCAGCGGCGTGCCGTGATTTGCGTGGGCAAAACGCCCACAAATTCACCGGAATGCCGATTCTGATGGGGCGGACAGGTGACCGTGAGGTCAAATCAGTTACAATTGGAAATAAATTTGACTTTGGAAATCGCTGCAAAGCCATGTTCTTCGCGATCGATTTTGATGGAACAGTCTCGCTGCGCGACAGCGTGGATACGCTGCTGGAAAGGCACGCCCCACCGGTGTGGCACGCCATCGAGGCCGAATGGGCGGAAGGCCGCATCACGGCCCAGGAATGCATGCGCCGCCAGATCCGACTGGTCACTGCGGATCCCGAGCAGATGCAACGCTTCTTCTCGTCGATCAAGCTCGATTCCGGTTTTCCGGCCTTTCTGGCCTACGTGCGCCAGTTCAGCCAGGTCGCCATCATCAGCGACGGCATCGGTCGCGCCATTCACACGGCGCTTGAGAATGCCGGACTGCCCGGCGTGCCGATCTATGCCAATCGCCTGCGTTTCGACGGCAGCAACTGGGACCTCGAATTTCCCAACTCTGATCCCGCCTGCGCGGTGGGCAGCGGCACCTGCAAGTGCGCGGTGGCACGCCGCCTGGCGCCCGAAGGCCAGGGGCCGCTGATCCTGATCGGCGACGGCCGTTCCGATGTCTGCCTCGCGGGGCGCGCCGATTATGTGTTCGCCAAGGATTCGCTGGCCAGGCATTGCGAAGCCGAAGGCATCCCCTACACGGAATTTTCTTCGTTCCACGACGTCCATGATGTGATCCGTTCCTGGCCCGCGTGCCAGGGCCGGCCGGTCCTGCTGGATGTCGAACGTACCCGTCCCAACTGAAAATTCCGCATGAACAAGACTGAACTGCAGGCTCTGCTCGACAAGGACAGCCGCTATTGCTCGTATGGCGACACGGTGCACTATGCCGATCCGCCCAAGTTTTTCAGTCGTTGCGACGGCAGCTATCTGTTCGACGAAGACGGCACGCCCTATCTTGATCTGCAGATGTGGTATTCGGCGGTCAATTTCGGCTACCGCAATCCGCGTCTGATCGACGTGCTCAAGCGCCAGCTCGATACCCTGCCGCAACTGGCCAGCCAATACCTGCACCGCGAGAAGGTGGAACTGGCCGAGAAGATCTGCGGCTACATGGAACGCGTGCACGGCGTGAAGGGCCGCGTGCATTTCAATGTCGGCGGTGCGCAGGCAGTCGAGGACTCCCTCAAGCTGGTGCGCAACGCCACCGGCAAGTCGCTCAACTTTGCCTTCATGGGCGGCTATCACGGTCGTACCCTGGGGGCGACGGCCATCACCTCCAGCTACCGCTACCGGCGCCGCTACGGCCATTTCTCCGACCGCGCGCACTTCGTCCCCTTTCCCTACTGCTTCCGCTGCCCCTACAGCCTCAAGCCGGACAGCTGCGGCATGTACTGCCACGCCGAATTCGAAAAACTGTTCGATACCGAATACAACTCCTTCTGGGATGACAAGGTCGGCGAGTGCGAGTTTTCGGCCTTCTACATCGAGACCATCCAGGGCACCGGCGGCTATGTGATCCCGCCTGCGGGCTACATGCGCAAGCTGGCGGAAAGCCTGCGCCGGCGCAACATCCTGCTGGTTGCCGACGAGATCCAGATGGGGGTCTACCGCACCGGCAAGCTGTGGTCGTGGGAGCACTTCGGCATCGTTCCGGACATCTTCGTGTTCGGCAAGGCGATCACCAACGGTCTCAACCCGATCTCGGGCATCTGGGCGCGCGAGGAGCTGATCAGCCCGGAGCGTTTCCCGCCGGGCTCCACCCACAGCACCTTCGCGTCCAATCCGCTGGGCACCGCAGTGGCGCTTGAAGTGCTGCGCATGACCGAGGAGCACGACTTCGAGCCGGCGATCGCTGCCCGCGGCGCCTACTTCCTGCGCCGCCTCCACGAACTGAAGTCGCGCTGGAAGGTGATCGGCGAGGTCAGCGGACTGGGTCTGGCGCTGCGCATCGAGCTGTGCGAAGCCGACGGCTTCACGCCCAGCCGCAAGCTTG
Source organism: Pseudomonadota bacterium (assembly GCA_028873535.1). Taxonomy (GTDB): domain Bacteria; phylum Pseudomonadota; class Gammaproteobacteria; order Burkholderiales; family Ferrovaceae; genus CAIVHB01. Next base: position 37,975 of record JAGWIJ010000014.1, on the reverse strand, counting down.
CCGACCGCCTGTTCAACGAGGGCCTGCACGGCGACATCGACGTCGACGGCCGCCGCCACGGACTGGTGCTGGATATCGGCGGCTACTACAAGAACGTGATCACATTGGCCCCGTCGCTGCTGATCAGCGAGCAGGAAATCGACCTCGGCATCCGCCTGCTCGAGGCCTTGCTGCAGCGTGTGGGAGCGAGCTGACATGGGCGCGATGGAGCGCGTCGAGCCGGGCGCCAAGCCGCAACACGACCAGTACCACTGGCGCCCGTTCCTCGGCGCGACCGGCAGCTACGACCGCCGCGGACCTGACGCCGTGCTGCTGATCCACGGACTGACCGGCACGCCTGCCGAGATGCGTCATCTGGCGATGCGGCTGCGCAAGCGCGGATTCAGCGTGATGGTGCCGCAATTGGCGGGTCACTGCGGTTCGATCGCCGATCTCAAGCGCAGCCGATGGCAGGACTGGTACGCGGGTGTCGAGCGCGCCTTTGACGCCCTCGCCGGACATCACCAGCGCGTCTTTGTGGCTGGCCTGTCGATGGGTGCCTTGCTGGCCCTGGAGCTGGCAGCACGCCGTGGCGCGCAGGTGGCCGGCCTGGGCCTGCTGTCGCCCACCTTTTTCTACGATGGCTGGAACATGCCGCGCTTCCGGCGCCGCCTGCTGCCGCTGGCCTTCCTGCCGCCGCTCAAGCAACTGCTCTACTGGCGCGAGACCCCGCCGTATGGCATCAAGTGCGAGCGCACACGTGCCATGGTTCACGCTGTCCTCGCCAATCGCGATGCACAGGCCTCTGAAAAAGTAGGCATCTTCCGCACGCCGATGGCCACCGTGCACCAGAGCTCCTTGCTCATCCGTCACGTCAGCGCGTCGCTCGCGCGTGTGCAATCACCCCTCCTGGTGGTACATTCCACGGAAGACGACATGGCCAGTGTCCGCAATGCACACTTCGTGACAGAGCGCGTCGCGTCCACCGATGTGGAAACCTGGCTGATCGACGACACCTACCATGTGCTGACGCTGGACCGACGCAAGGATGACGTGGCGGACCGGCTCGGTGAATTCTTCGGGCTGCGCGCCCGACCGGCCCTGGTGGCCTGAGGAAGCCTGTCCCTTGGATACCCTGGAAACGCTGCGCGGCATGATCATCGACAAGTTCGAAGTCACCGCCGACGAGGTCCAGCCGCAAGCCACCCTCGAGACGCTTGGCCTCGATTCGCTGGCTGTCTTTGACCTCATATTCGATATCGAAAGCAAGTTCGACATCAAGGTCGAGAACGACCAGGTGCAGATCAGCACGGTCGGCGATGTCGTCAGCCTGATCGACCGACTGCGCAAGGAGCAGGGCAAGACCGGATGAGGCGCGTCGCCGTCACCGGCTGGGGCGTGGTCTCGCCCTTCGGCGAAGGCGTCGATCCGCTGATGGACGCGGTCAACGCCGGCCGCAGTGCCGTGCGCGCGTTCGCCGGGCGCAACGATGGGCCGTGGCCGCTGCGTGCTGCCGCCTGGAACGACAGCTACGACCCACGCGCGCATTTTCCGCTCGCGCAACTCAACAGCCTGGACCGTACCACCCAGTTGGCCGTGGTGGCGGCGCGTGCCGCCCTGGCCATGGCCGGGCGCGACGGGATGCCACATGCGGAGGCCTGCGGCATACACGTCGGCACCGGCATGGGCTCGGCCGGCACCCTCGACAGCACCTACCGCACTTACTACGCGGACAACAACACGCGCCTGCGGCCGCTCACGGTGCCCACGGTGATGACCAACGCGAGCGCCGCGCAGATCGCGCTCGAGACCGGCTTCGCCGGCGCCAATCTGACCTACAGCTGCGCCTGTGCTTCATCCGCCGTCGCCATTGGCGAGGCGGTACGCCGGATCCGTCACGGCGACGCGCAATTGATGCTGGCCGGCGGCAGCGAGGCGCTGGTCGTGCCCAGCGTGGTCTATGCCTGGGAGGCCTTGCGCACCCTGGCCGACGTCGACGCCGCTGCGCCATCCGCTTCGTGCCGCCCCTTTTCCCTGCGACGCAGCGGACTGGTGCTCGGCGAGGGCGCTGCATTCCTGGTGCTGGAAGACTGGGACGCCGCCTGTGCGCGCGGTGCGCGGCCGCTGGCCGAGATCTGCGGCTATGGCAGCGGCAGCGACTCGGGCCATCTGACCCGACCCACGGTCGAAGGGCAGGCGCGCGCAATGGCGGCGGCGCTGCGCGATGCCGCACTGGCGCCCGCCGCGATCGGCTACATCAACGCGCACGGCACCGGCACCCAGGCCAACGACAGCACCGAAAGCGCGGCCATCCGGCAGGTCTTCGGCGACCTTGCCGACCACCTGCCGGTCAGTTCGACCAAGGCCGTCCATGGCCACCTGCTGGGGGCCGCGGCAGCGCTCGAACTGCTGGTCACGCTGTGTGCCCTGCAGTCCGGCCTGGCACCGCCCACAGCGCACCTGGACGAGCCTGACCCCGCCTGCGCGCTCGACCATGTGCGTGGCGCCGCGCGCCGCCTGCCGGATATCACGCATGCGATGTCGAATTCCTTCGCCTTCGGCGGCACCACGGGAGTCCTGATTGCGCGACGGGTCGCCTGAGTTGCTCCGCGGCGCCGGCTGCGCGCTGTTCCTGCTGGTCGTGCTGTTGGGACTGATGCCGGGCGCCGCACACGCCGAAGGCGGACTGCTGCTGGTCGATCCGGTCCCGGAAACGGCGCAATGGTCCGACGGTGCCACGCTGTTCCTGTTCCCGAGCTATCCGGGCGCGATCCGGCGCGACCCCTTGCCCATTCCCGCCTTCGAATGGCTGTCGCCGAGCGGCCTGTTCGTCTCCACCGATCTCGGGCTGGGCTGGAACGCCTCGCGGCGCAAGGACCTGCAGTACGGGGTACGGCTATGGCCGGCGCTGCCGCGCAGCGCCGGCGACGGACCGCGTCTGCACGGTTTGCCGGGCATCCCCTTGCGCATCGAGCGCAGCCTGTTCGCCAACTGGATTCCCTTCGAGTTCCTGCAGTTGCAATCCACCCTGCGCACCGGACTCGGGGCGGATGGCCGTGGCACGCTCGCCGAGTTCGGTACCAGCTTCGGCGCCCCCCTGGGCCAGCGCGTGGTCGCTGGCGCCACCATCGGCATGAGCTGGGCCAACCAGTCCTGGCGCCAGAGCTGGTTCGGCATCGATCCGCAGGCCGCCGCCGCCAGTGGCTACCACCCCTTCCTCGCCGGCGCCGGCTGGCAGGATTTCCAGCTGGCGGTGGGCGGCGAGTGGCAACTGGCCGAGCAGTGGCGCCTGGACATCCGCACCGAGCACTGGCGCCTGCTCGGCGCCGCCGCGGCCAGCCCGCTCACCGAAGCGCGCTGGCAGCATGGCCTGGTGCTGAGCCTGTGGCACGACATCAAGCCCTAGGCCGGTGCTGCCGGCCCAGGTCCTGAGCCGCGTTCAGCCGCGCACGCGCGCCGTGACAGCCGCGATGCGCTGGCCGAACTGACGCGCGGTTTCCAGATCACCCGCCGGCACTTCGTCGACGCTGGCATCGGAAGGCGACTGCGCCATGGCGCCGGCAAAGGCGCCCAGCCAGTTGATGTCATTGCGCTGCGCAGCCTTGGCGTTGGAGGGCATCTGCCCGGTCCCGACCCAGATCCCGGAATGCTGCATGGCCAGCGTGAAGAAATAATGCAGGGTCGAGTGCTTGTCGCCGTTCAGGCTGGCCGAGTTGGTGAAGCCGGCAAACACCTTGTCCTTCCAGCGCTGGCCAAACCAGGGCTTGGAACTGGCATCGGCAAACTTCTTGAACTGCCAGCTGGCGCCACCCATGTAGGTTGGCGAGCCGAACACGATGGCGTCGGCCTCGTCCAGGGCGGCCCACTGGGCGTCCTGCAGATTGCCTTCCGCATCGATGGCCAGCAGTTCGGCGCCGGCGCCGGCGGCCACGGCTTCAGCCTGCTTGCGGGTATGGCCGTAGCCACTGTGGTAGACGACAACGATCTTGGACATGAACAACTCCTGTGGATGAGGGTAGGGCAGGGGACCGCGCCGGATTCAGCGCGGCAGATCGAAAACCAGGACCTCGGCCTGCTGGCCGTGCGCAAGGCGAATCAGGGCTTCGTCCTGCAGCTTGAGTGCGTCGCCGGTGCCCAGGGCGACGCCATTGACGTGCAGGCTGCCACGCGCCAGGTACACATAGCCCAGGCGTTGCGGCGCCAGCGGCAGTTCGTCCCATTCTTCGCCGTCGAACAGGCCGGCGTGCAGACGCGTGCTCGAGTGCAGGCGCACGGCGCCCTCGCTGCCGTCGGCGTCGGCGACCAGGCGCAGACGTCCGCGCTTTTCGGCATCGTCGACGTGGATCTGCTCATAGCCCGGCTCCACGCCCTTGCGGTCGGGCAGGATCCAGATCTGCAGCATGTGGGTGGCGAGGTCGCTGCGAGGATTGAACTCGCTGTGCAGTACACCGCGGCCGGCGCTCATGCGTTGCACGTCGCCGGGCTGGATGGTGGTGCCATTGCCCATGCTGTCGCGGTGCGCCACATTGCCTTCGAGCACGTAGGTCACGATCTCCATGTCGCGGTGGGGATGCGTGCCAAAGCCCTTACCGGCGGCGATCCGGTCCTCGTTGATCACGCGCAGCGCACCAAAGCCCATGTGGGCGGGGTCGTGGTAATCGGCAAACGAGAAGCTGTGCCAGCTCTGCAGCCAGCCGTGGTCGGCGTAGCCGCGATCGCCGGACTTGCGCAATTCAAGCATGATGGCACTCCCGGATTGACTCAAGGTGGCCATTTTCCGCCGCCGGGACGGCTTTGCGGTTGAAGTGCTTTCGGGGCATCATTCAATTGTTTTGAATGCCGTGTGTTCCGAACGCGGCCCACCCCAGCCTGGTCCCGATGCCCAAGTCCTCCCTCGCGCGTCCGCACGCGCGCACCCCCCTCACCCCGGAAGCCCTCGAAACGCTGGAACGCGTCGCGCGCACCGGCAGTTTCGCCGGTGCCGCACGTGAACTCGGCAAGGTACCGTCCGCGCTCACCTACAGCATGCGTGCGCTCGAGGAGGCGCTCGATGTGCTGCTGTTCGACCGCAGCTCGCGCCAGGCCCGGCTGACACCGGCTGGCGAGGAACTGCTGCGCGAGGGGCAAAGGCTGCTGCGTGAACTCGATGCCCTGACCAATCGCGTCAAGCGCGTGGCGACCGGGTGGGAATCGGCGATCACGATCGCCGTCGACGGCATCATCGACGCCAGCGCCCTGCTCGAACTGGTGCGCGACTTCTACCGGCTCGACTCGCCGACCCGTGTGAGCGTGCGCGAGGAGATCCTCGGCGGCACCTGGGAGGCACTGGCCAGTGGCGCCGCCGATATCGCCATCGGCATCACCCAGGAGCATCTGCGTCCGCCGGGAATCGAGGTGCGGCGCCTGGGCTCGGTTCCCTTTCTGTTCGTCATGGCCGCCACCCACCCGCTGGCCGGCAGCGCTGCGCCGCTGGGCGAAGAGGAGCTGATCGGGATCCGGGCCATCGCAGTCGCCGACAGCTCGCGCGACAGCACCCCCCTGACGCGCAACCTGTTGCCCGGACAACAGGTCCTGACGCTGCCATCGGCCCGGCTCAAGCTCCAGGCCATCGAGGCCGGGCTGGGCTGCGGCTGGCTGCCGGAGCCGATGGTGCGTTCACGCCTGCGCGAGGGCTGGCTGCATGCACGCCCGGTGGCCGGCCGGGCGCCAAGTGCCGAATTCGACTATGCCTGGCGCAGCGATCCGGCCGGATTTGGGCGTGCGCGGCGCTGGTGGGTGGAGCAGCTGGCGCGCAGCGAGGTGCAGCGCAACTTCCTCAGCTGCAGCAGCAACCCGTCCTGAATCGCGCTTTCGCGGTGTCCTGATTCAGGGGCTGTCGGCAGCGTCCAGCGGCGGCAGACTGGCCGGGGCGCCGCTGGGCGGATGCGGGGGATACACCAGCCGCACCAGCAGGGCCTTGCCCGTGGCCGGGTCGTGCAGATTGGACAGGCCGCGGTATTCGACCAGGTAATGCGTCTGCAGGTCGTATTCCATCATCAGCGGCGGCACCATGTAGCGCAGCAGCGAATCGGGCTCGGCGCGGATGCGCAGCAGCGTGTGGCCATCCACCTGCGACTCGCTGACGCGCTGCAGGCGGAACCGGTAGTCGTGCAGGCGGCCGACGGCGATGAAATCCATGATGACGGTCCTGTCCTGGCGCAACTCCTCCAGGTGCTGCACCACGAAGCTGTGGAAGCCCGAATCGGCGACCATGCTCGGCACGCGTTCGATGCGCGCATGTTCGCGCCGGCCGTCCTTTTGTTTGTCGACTTCGATGCTGTCCGTTGCCACCGCACTGATGCCCTCGGCATAGCCTTCGCCGGGCAGGCTCAGGCGAAACACCGGGACATAGGGGTCGTGCGAGAAATCCAGAGTCTTCTCGCCGAGCAGCTGGCCATCGGCGCCGAAATAGCGGATGGTGCCACCGACCCAGGTGTCATCCTCGTAGACTTGATGATGGACCTCGGTGTACAGGTAGCGGCCGCTTTTCTGGTCAAATGCATAACCATAGAAGCGGTGGATTTCGCGATTGATGTTGGCCGTGACCGGGCCGGCCAGCAAGCAGGCCAGGACGGGCAGGAGCAGGTGGCGCAACAGTCGTCCCATGCTGTCCTTGGGTGGTGTTCCATGCGGTCGCGGGCGGGTGCCACGCGGATTCCAGATCCTAACTGAACGTCCCCTGGCCCGCCATCGGTAATCCGGCCCGGTGCGCCAGTCTGGCAGGCACGTCAGCACGGTCGCCCGGCTGCGCCGCTCAGGCGCTGGCGCGGCTGGGTGGAAAGCGCAACTCGACCGCCAGGCCCTTGCCTGCGGGACCTTCCCGCAGTTCGACGCTGGCGCCGTGATGGTGCGCGATGCGGCTGACGATGGAAAGCCCCAGTCCGGAGCCGCTGCCCTGGCTGCCCGGCAGCCGGAAGAAGCGATCAAAGGCACGCGCGCGATACTCGGCCGCGATGCCGGGCCCCGAATCGACCACGGCCAGGCGCACGCCGCCGTCCGCCAGCGTTTCCAGCACCACTGCCACATGGCTCTGCGCGGGGCTGTAGCGCAGCGCATTGTCGAGCAGGTTGCGCAGCAGGATGCGCAGCATGTCGCGGTCACCCATGACCGACACGCGGTCGCCGGCGCCACCCGCTGCCGGAAGTTCGATCTCGATATCCTTGTCGAGCAGTTCCGACGACAGCTCGGACACCACCTCGTGGGCCAGCCGCGCCAGCGGCACCGCGCGCAAGGGATGCTGATCGCCACCGGTCTCCAGACGCGCCAGCGTCAGCAACTGAGCCACCAGCGATTCGCAACGGTTGGCCGCCAGCACCACACGCTGCAGACGGTGGCGACGCTCGTCGTCGATCTCGCCGGTCAGCAGCACCTGGGCATTGACCTTGAGCGCCGCCAGCGGCGTGCGCAGTTCGTGCGCGGCATCGGCCGTGAAGCGCCGCTCGTGTTCATAGGCGGCACGCAGGCGCTCGAACAGCGCGTTCATCGCCTCGACCACCGGCTGGATCTCGGCCGGGATCTTCTCACCCGAAATCGGCTCCAGCCTTGCGGCGGCGAGTTCGCGCAGGTGGCTGACCACCTTCTCCATCGGGCGCAGCGAGGCATCCACGCTGCGTGTCAGCACCCAGGCGATCAGCGGCAAAGCCAGCGCGAACGGGATCATGTCGCGCAAAGCCAGCCCCAAAGCCAGGTCGCGCCGCACCGACAGGCGTTCGGCGATCATCAGGTAAATGTTGTCGTCGGCCTCATGGTAGGAATACACGCGCCAGCCCTGGCGGTCCACCGTGACGTCGGAAAAGCCGTTGGCGAGCTGGCTCAACCGTGCGCCTGGCGCGCCCTGCGAGTGGAATTGCAACTGGCCCTGGTCGTCCCACACCTGGAAGGTGAGCGATTCGGCATAGTGGTCCTGGTGCTGGCCCACCTGCTTGATCTCGTCCATCTCGTGGTGGGCGAGCGAGAACAGGATCTCGGACGACTGCTCCATCGCCGAGTCGAACAGCTGGTTGGTCTGCTTGAGCGCCGCCTGGTAGGCGAGCGCCGCCATCAGCGCCCACACCACCGTGAGCAGCGGCAGGGTCCGGCGCAACAGCGTGCTGCGCAGCGAAGGCACGCGCCCCCCGGCCTCCAGGGCGGACGCCTGGAGCGGGGCGCCGGCCTCAGGCGTCTTCGCGTCGGACAGTGTAGCCGACACCGCGTACCGTCCTGATCAGGCCGCGCCAGAACTTGCGGCGCAGGTGATGGATGTGGACTTCGACTGCATTGCTTTCGATCTCCTGCCCCCAGCCGTACAGGCGCTCCTCGAGTTCGTTGCGTGACAGGATGCGCCCGACGTTGCGCAGCAGTTCGAGCAGGATCGCGAACTCGCGTCCGGTCAGGGCGACTTCGCGGTCCTCGAAGCGGGCGCGATGCGCCACCGTATCCAGTTCCAGGCGGCCGTGCACCAGCAAGGGCGCTGAGGCGCCCTCCGAGCGGCGCATCAGGGCGCGCGCGCGCGCCACCAGTTCGGCCAGTTCAAAGGGCTTGATCAGGTAGTCGTCGGCACCGAGATCGAGGCCTTGGACCTTGTCTTCGACCGTATCGCGCGCGGTCAGGATGAGCACCGGAATGCTCATCTGCTGCCCGCGAATCCAGCGCAGCACCTCCAGACCTGACATGCCAGGCAGCCCGAGATCGAGCACCACCAGGCCCATCGGCTCGGTCAGCATGGCCACCTTGGCCGACTCGCCACTGCTCACATGGCGTACGCTGAAACCGGCCTGCGTCAGTCCGTCGGCAACGCCTTCGCCCAAGAGTGCATCGTCTTCGACGAGCAAGGTACGCATCTGCTTCACCCCCACGGAATGCTGGGAACGCCCCGCCTGGCGGTCAGAGTCGCGTCCCGATAGCGTCACTTTCGGCATTTCCGCGCCAAGTCTTAAGGGTTTTGCGTGCAAATCTTCCGAAGTTCTCAATTCGACCGCCTGCAATCTGCCGGTGCGAAGGTTCCGGCCTTCCCTGTCGGCGGGCTCCCCGGGTGCCTGCCCCCTGGCATTCACGGCGGCGAGGCGCCTGCGCCGCCTTCCGTCCACAGCTGTGCAAGGCGGCTTTCCAGATCGCGCACGCGCCCCTTGAGTCCTGCCACTTCAGCGCGCTGTTCGCCGGCCTGGCGCCGCGCGCGCTGCAGTGCACTTTCGAGTTCCAGCACACGCCGCTGATCGTCGGGCCCGGGGGCCGCTGCCGGCTCCGCACCCCCAGCGCCCGGCTCCGCTGAGCCACGCTCGGCTGCCAGCGTCGCCGTCGCCGCCTGGGCCTGTGCGGCCAGCTGGCTGCGCAGTGCGGCGAGTTCGGCAAGGTGCTTGGCCTGCGCTTCGCCCTGATCGCGTTTGCGCCCCAGCTCCATCATCTGCACGCGGTTGAGCGCCTGCTCGAGTTCCAGGATGCGTTCGCTGCTGGTGCCTAGCCGGCTGCGCACCAGCATCAGTTCGCGTTCCTGGGCAGCGATACGCTCGCGGTCCTGCGCGGCGCGCTGCAAGGCTTCCTGGTCTTCCAGCGAGGGTGCGTACACGGTGCCAGGCCGCGCGCGCAGCGCCAGTTCGTGTGCCGTCTGGAGTTCGGCGATGGCTGCGGCTTGCGCTTCCCGGTGGCTCGCCGCCAGGGCGGCGAGCGCCGCCTGGTGACTGGTCTCGGCCTTCGCCAGGGCTTCCTTGTGGCGCGCCTTGGCGGCTGTCTGCGCCTGCAGCTGAGTCGATTCGAGCTTGGAAACAGCCTTCACGTGGCGCGCTTCGGCGGCCGCCAACGCGTCGCGCTGCGCGGCCTCGCGGCTGGCAACAGCGTCGGCGAGGCGCGCCTCCGCTTGATCGTGTTCGCGCGCATGCGCCGTGCGCAGGCTGTCGAGTTCATGCTGGCGCAGGCCGTCAAGCGCATCGAGCGCGCGCGCATGCTCGGCCTGCAGGATGGCGCGTTCGGCCGCGAAAGCCGCCGTCGCCCGTGCTGTCGCTTCGGTCGCCGCCTGTGCTGCGGCGCGCAGGCCTTCTTCGCGCAGTTGCGCCAGCGCCGCCTGCTGTTCGGCCAGCGCCCGGGTGTGCGCAGCAGCGTTGTCGCGGCGTTCGTGTTCGGCCTGCAGCAGCAGCGCCGCGGCGCCATCGGCCTCGATCCGCCGCTGCTCGCGTTCGACCGCGAGCGTGCGTTCGGCATGCGCCAGGCGCTCGGCCTGCAGCGTCCAGCGCGTGTCCTGCGGTGTGCCCGGATCCGCCATGCGTGCCGACTGCCGGCGCAGGCGATCGAGTTCGCGCTGCAAGGTCGCGCCGGCTGCGCGGCCCTCGGCCATGCGCCACTGCTGGATCAGCCAGGCACTGCCGAAGCCGGCGGCGGCCGCAGCCATCAGCCACGCCAGGATGGTCCAGGCAAGGTTGGTGTGATTCACGGTGACGCAAGTTCGAGGGTGACGCGGAAGTCACCCGGCGACATGGCCGTCCCATCGGAGCCTGTCAGCGCCAGTTGCACACGGTGGGGATTCAGATCGTCACCGGCCAGCAGCCGCACCAGCGCCGCCCCGATGTGCTGCTGGCTTGCCGCCGGTGTCGTGTCGGGACACGCCAGCGTCAGGATGAGGCGGCTGTCCGGGCGTGCGCGCAGCACGGCATTCCATTCCTGCATCAACCGGCGGCCACCCGCATCGAGCACAGGGCCGCTCACCGCGCTGTCCTGCTGCGCGACATGGAAGGCCAGCGTGGCGGCCGGTGGCATCACGCTGGCGGGCGGAAGCCCGCCAGCGTGCAAGGCCTGCCCGGCGGCTGGCGCCGACGCCACCGCCATCAGCATGTGCACTGCCAGCCACGCCAGTACCAGCACCAGCACGAACAGCGCTGCCAGCACCATGGCCACGCGACGTGCCAGCCCCATGCCGAGCGGGCGCAGCAGGAGCGCGGCGGCAGTCACGCCGGCTTTCGCAGGATGGCCAGCAAGGCTGCTCAGGCAGGAGATTTCAGCAGGCTGGCCAGTTCGCCGCTCTGGTACATTTCGCTCAGGATGTCCGAACCGCCCACGAATTCCCCGTGCACATACAGCTGCGGAATGGTCGGCCAGTTGGAGAATTCCTTGATGCCCTGGCGGATTGCCGGGTCCTGCAGCACGTCGACGGCGAAGATGTCCTGCACGCCGCTGGCGCGCAGGATGCGCACCGCATTGGCCGAGAATCCGCACTGCGGAAAGTCCGGGCTGCCCTTCATGTAGAGCACCACCGGGTGGCTGCTGACCTGGCTTTGGATCGTGGCTTTCGCGTCCATGTCGGGTTCCTGATCTTACGATTTATGATAACCGGTTAGCATAGTCGGCTGTATGGGCATGGTCAACGTGCCAGCGTCCCAGCGTGACCCGTTCGATACCTGCCAGGTCGCGCACGGAGTGCACCAGACTGAATCCCGTCGCCTGCATTGCGGTGCGCACGGCGGCAGCCTGATCGTGGCCGTGCTCCAGCAACAGGTGTCCGCCGGCGTGCAGGTGTGCACCGGCGCCGGCCACGATGATGTGCAGATCGCGCAGGCCATCGGGCCCCGCAGCCAGGGCTGCGCGTGGCTCGAAGCGCAGATCGCCCTGCGCGAGGTGGGCATCATGTTCGGCGATATACGGCGGGTTCGACACCAGGCAGTCGAAGCGCTCCCGGCCCAGCGCTGCCAGCCAGGCGCCATGCCGGAAGCTGCAGCGGCCGGCCACACCCAGCCGGCGCGCATTGTCGCCAGCCACTTCCAGGGCTTCGCTCGAAATGTCGGTGGCAACGGCCTGCAGCAGCGGACGCCGGAACGCCAGCGCCACGGCGATTGCGCCGCTGCCGGTGCCAAGGTCGGCCGCGCGCGTGGCTTTGCCCGCCGGCAGCAGCTCCAGCGCGCAATCCACCAGCAGTTCGGTCTCGGGGCGCGGAATCAGCACGGCTGGCGTGATGCGCAGCGACAGGCCGTGGAATTCGCGTTCGCCGGTCAGGTAGGCCACCGGTTCGCCGGCCCTGCGGCGCTGCCACAAGGACTCGAACAGCAGCCTGGCGCGGCCGTCGATGGTGGCTTCCGGATGCGCCAGCAACCAGGACAGCGGCCGCTCGAGTGCGTGGCCCAGCAGCACGCGCAGGTCGATGCGGTCATCGTGATGGCGCGCCTGCGCCAGCGCCGCAGCCACCGTCAGTTCCTCGCCGTCAGCCACGTCCACGGATTCAATCCTCGCCCAGGGCGGCCAGCTGGTCCGCCTGGTGTTCCGCGACCAGTGCGTCGGAGAGTTCCTGCAGATCCCCGTCCATGATCGCCTCCAGCTTGTAGAGCGTCAGGTTGATGCGGTGATCGGTGACCCGGCCCTGTGGGAAGTTGTAGGTGCGGATGCGCTCGGAGCGGTCGCCGCTGCCGACCAGCGAGCGGCGTGCCGCCGCTTCGCGGTCGTGCGCCTCGCGGCGCTGGCGGTCGCGCAGGCGTGCCACCAGCACCGCCAGCGCCTGTGCCTTGTTCTTGTGTTGCGAACGGCCGTCCTGGCATTCCACCACCAGTCCGCTGGGCAGGTGGGTGATGCGCACCGCCGAGTCGGTCTTGTTGACATGCTGTCCGCCGGCGCCGCTGGCGCGGAAGGTGTCGATGCGCAGATCCTGCGGCGCCACGCTGATCTCGCCACCCTCGGCCGCCTCGGGCAGCACGGCCACCGTGCACGCCGACGTGTGGATGCGACCCTGCGATTCGGTTGCCGGTACGCGCTGGACGCGATGCGTGCCCGATTCGAACTTGAGGCGCGCATAGGCGCCGCTCCCGACCACCCGGAAGATCACTTCCTTGAAGCCGCCGAGTTCGCCATCGCTGTGCGACAGCAGTTCGACCTGCCAGCCCTGGCGCTCCGCGTAGCGCGTGTACATGCGGTAAAGGTCGCCGGCGAACAGCGCCGACTCGTCGCCGCCGGTACCGGCACGGATCTCGAAAAACAGGTTGTGGTCGTCGTCCGGATCGCGCGGCAGCAGGCTGTGCTGCAGTTCGCGCTCCAGGCGTGCGGTCTGTTCGCTGGTGCGGCGCAGTTCCGCCTCCGCCAGGTCGCGCATCTCGGGATCGCCCAGCAGTTCCTGGCAGGCGCGATGCTCGTCCTCGACGCCGTTGAATTCGCGGAACAGCGTCACGGTGGGCAGGATTTCGGCGTGTTCACGCGACAGCCGGCGGAAGGCGTCCAGGTCGTCAAGCACCTCGCTGCCGGCCAGGCGGCGTTCGAGTTCATCGAGACGTTCGTCCAGACCCTGCAGGCGCCGCCGCAGAGAGTCTTTCATTCTTCCCCGGAAACCGGGAACAGCCGCGGCAGCCAGCGGATCAGCTGCCCCTGTTCCTCGGGTTCGGCCTGCTGCAGCAATTGCGTCGGATGATGGAGGAACTTGTTCATCAGGCCCTGCGACAAGGCATCGAGCACGGCGGTCGGGTCATCGCCACGTGCCAGCGCGCGCTGCGCGCGCTCGAGTTCGCTGCGCCGGTAGGTCTCGGCGTGGCCGCGCAGCTGCCGGATCACCGGCACCAGCTCGCGGTTGCGCAGCCATTGCATGAAGGCGGACACCTGTTCGTCGACGATGGTGGCGGCGGCACCGGCGGCGTTTTGACGCGCGTCCAGGCCTTCCTGGATCAGCTTGCCGAGGTCGTCGACGGTGTACAGGAACACATCGTCGATCTGCCCCACTTCGGACTCGACGTCGCGCGGCACGGCCAGGTCGATCATCACCACCGGGCGCTGCCGGCGCGTCCGCATCACGCGTTCCATCATGCCCTTGCCGATGATCGGCAGGGGGGCGCCGGTGCAGGCGATGACGATGTCGAAAGCGGCCATCTCGGCCGGCAGTTCGGCCAAGGTGAAGGCGCGGCCGCCGTGGCTCGTGGCCAGGCGCTGCGCCCTTTCCAGGGTGCGGTTGGCGACTGCCAGTGCCTTGGGCCGGTGCGCAGCCACATGGGTGGCCACCAGTTCCATCATTTCCCCGGCGCCCACCAGCAGCACCGACTGGTCAGGGATCGCGCCCAGCACGCGCCCGGCCAGGCGGATCGCTGCGGCGGCCAGCGACACCGATTGCGAGCCGATGCCGGTGCGCGTGCGCACGTCCTTGGCGACGGCAAAAGTCTGCTGGAACAGCTTGTTCAGCAGCCAGCCCAAGGTGCCGGACTCGCCCGCCACGCGTACCGCCTGCTTGACCTGTCCCAGGATCTGCGCCTCGCCCAGCACCATGGAATCCATGCCGGCGGCGACCCGGAATGCGTGAGCGGCGGCCGCTTCGTCCTCCAGCTGGAACAGGTGCTCCTGCAACTGCTCCACGCTCAGTCCGTGCCATGTCGCCAGCCACGCCACCGCGCGCTCGGGATGGTCGGTACGGCAGTACACCTCGGTACGGTTGCAGGTCGAGATGATGGCGGCCTCGTCGGCCCCGCCGCGCTCTGCCAGATCGCGCAGCGCCGCCTGCAGCGTGCTCTCCGGGAATGCCACGCGTTCCCGGATCTGCACTGGTGCGCTGTGGTGATTGAGGCCGAAGGATAGAAGCTGCATGGGCTGCCGGGGAGGGACGCACGGTCCACGAGAGCCCGATTATGCCACGGAAGGTCGGGAGCCTTCCCGTGGCCCGGCTCAGGCCGGGCCGGCGCCCGCGCGCCCGGGCTGCTGGCGCCAGTGTCTGATCGCCGCGCTCACGTCCGCCAGCGCCGACACCACCACGACGCCTTCCGGAACGCGCTTGAGGCGCATCACGCCGCCGCCGCCGGCCCAGACTTCGATCGCCGCCGGCAACGCGCCCCGCAATTCCGACAGTCCCTCGTTGGTGGCCGTGCGCGGGTAGGCCGGGCTGAGTGCCACCGTGACCACGTCGACGCGATGCGCCAGCGCCGCCTGGATGATGTCGGCGACGGGCAGTTGCAGGCCGAAGGACAGGCATTCGGCGCCGTCCATGGTCATCAGCGCCTCGGCCATCAGCAGTCCCAGGGCGTGCAGTTCGTTCGGGAAGGTCGTCAGCAGGATGCGCGGCGGGCGCTGGCCCGATGCGTTGCGCGCTTCGCCGATCCATTTGCGCAGCAGGTTCTGCACGACTTCGGTGAAGAGGTGTTCCTCGAACACCGCCAGCTCGCCATGGAACCAGGCCTCCCCGACCGCATGCGCCAGCGGGCTGGCCAGATCCAGCACGAAGCGCCGCAGTCCCTGGTCCTGGATGCACTGCTGCAAGGCCGCCTGCAGCTCCGCCACGCGGTGCGCCTTGACCAGGGCCAGCAGTTCGCGCACCGCGTCCTGCTCTTGCGCCTCGGGTGCCTGCTGCGCGGGGCGCGTGCCGGCCAGCGCCACCAGGGTCTGGTAAGACTCACCGATGATGCGGCCCGGCCGGAAGCCCTGGTCCATCAGACGGCGGATCAGGCGCAGCTTGTCGACCTGCGGCCGGGGATAGAGGCGGTCGCCGAAGGGATCGCGTCCGGGGGCCGGGAAACCGTAACGCCGTTCCCACATACGCAAGGTATCCTTGGAAAGGCCGGTCTCCCGTTCCACCGCGCTGATCGGAATGGCGGTATCCGCTTCGTCGCTTGCTCGCATTTTGTCCAGGACACGGCGTTGACATTCTGCCGATATCTGTCTAGTTTCGCACTTGATATGGCCTCCGTCCAGGACGGAGGCGCGGTCTGCAGGTTTGCTGGCCACACCTCAAAAGAGGTGTAAGTATCTGTAGCAAATGGCGCATGGCATGGCTGCCGTGAACCGGATAGCATACTGATTCGTACAGGATAGGCAGCGTGCCGCCGCATCCGGCGGCGCGGTCCGTGCGTAGAACGGGCAAACCAGGAGCAAACCATGAACAGCATACTCAAGCGTTCCGCAGGCATGGCAGCCGGCGTATTGCTCGTCGGCATCACGGCCCAGTTCGCTTTTGGCGACTGCGCGCGCAGCCCGCGTGCCGGTGAAAGTGTCGGTACCGCCGTTGCGGCAGTGCACGGCGAGTCCGCGATGTCGCTGTCCGACCCGGTGCTCGATGGCCTGATCGGGCGCTATGCCGACCTGCATCGCGACGCGGTCGGCTATGCTGTGGATGACAGCGTCGCTGCGCCCATTTATGCCAATGCAGTGCCTGCCGTGTCGGCGCCCATCACGCGCTGAGGCCTGAACCGTTCCGGCGTCCCGATCCGGCGTCGGCCGGTTTTTTGAGGAACGCACCATGGACGTGATCCACCACCTTGCCATCCCTACCGGGGATGTGGCGGCCAGCGTGCGCTGGTACCGCGAGCATACCGATTGCACGGTCGACTACCAGGACGCCACCTGGGCCCTGCTGGGTTTTTCCAACATCAAGCTTGCGCTGGTCACGCCCGGCCAGCATCCGCCCCACCTTGCCATCGTACGCGAGGATGCCGGGCGCTTCGGCCCGCTGACCCGCCACCGCGACGGGACACGTTCCGTCTACATCGAGGACAGCGCGGGCAACACGATCGAGGTGATGGAAGCCGCCTCGCTTACGCCGCCAGCCGGGCAAACGCCATCCGGTCAGTGAAGACGGCGGTCACGCCCAAGGCGAACAGCGCCCTGGCCTGGTCGTGGTCGTTCACCGTCCACGCGCACACGCTCAGTCCGGCTTCGCGCGCATGCTCGACCAGTTCACGGCTGCAGTGCGCGCAGGCCGGGTTGAGCGCGCGGCAGTCCAGCGCGCGTGCGCACTCGACGGTCTCGTGACCGGCCTGTTCGCACAACAGTGCACGCGGCACCAGGGGCAGCGCGGTGCGCGCCGCCACCAGCAGTTCGGGGTCGAACGCCGAGATCAGCAGCGCTTGCGGTGGCAAGGCCCAGGCCAGTGCCTCCAGTTGCGAGGCAACGGCCGCGACCAGCGCCCCCGGGCTCTCGTTGCCGCCCTTCAGCTCCAGATTGACCTTGACCTGATGGTAGGCGGCCACCGTCAGCAGCATGGAAAGTTCAGGAATGGTCTCCAGCGCGTGCTCGGAACCTTCGAAGCCGACGCTGGCCCGCATCCGGCTGAGTTCGATGCTGCTGTAATGGTCCACCCGACCCGCCTGGCCGGTGGTCCGGTGCAGCGTCAGGTCGTGCAGCACCACCGGCAGGCCGTCGGCAGCGAGGCGTACGTCCACCTCGATGGCCTCGAAACCCGAGCGTGCCGCCAGAGCCACCCCGCCCAGGGTGTTTTCCGGCGCAGCGTCGCCACCGGCACGGTGCGCAATCCAGCGTGGCCAGCCCAGCGCGGACATGATCGACGATCCGGGTTCGCGGACGCTCAGGCGGTCAGCGCCTCCGGCAGCGCCGCGCCTTGCGCGCCGCTGGGATCCAGGAAATTGGCCAGCATGCGGTGGCCGTGTTCAGTCAGGATCGATTCCGGATGGAACTGCACGCCCTCCACCGCCAGACTGCGGTGACGCAGGCCCATGATTTCGCCGTCCTCGGTCCAGGCAGTCACTTCCAGGCAGTCCGGCAGCGTTTCCGCGCGCACCGCAAGGCTATGGTAGCGGGTGGCGCGGAAGGGATTGGGCAGACCCTGGAACACGCCGACGTTCTTGTGCATCACGGGCGAGGTCTTGCCGTGCATGACGTGCCGGGCGTGCACCACCTCGGCACCGAAGGCGGCACCGATGCTCTGGTGGCCCAGGCACACACCCAGGATCGGCACCTTGCCGGCCAGCGCCTGGATCAGCGGTACCGACACACCGGCTTCCTTGGGCGTGCAAGGACCCGGCGAAACCACGATGCGCGCCGGCGCCAGCGCCACGATTCCGGGCACGTCGATTTCGTCGTTGCGGATCACCCGCACCTCTTCGCCCAGTTCGGCGAAGTACTGCACCAGGTTGTAGGTGAAGGAATCGTAGTTGTCGATCATGAGCAGCATGGACACATCATCCTGTAAGTGGCGCCGGGGTTTCCCCTCAGTCCCGTCAAGCTGTCAGAACGTGCTGCGCCGGTCAAATGCCGATTCTTATGAGCATGCAGGGTTTGCATGGTTTGGCCGCCGCCGCGTCGATGGTCGCCGGCTCAGCGGCCGCCACTGACCTCGAGCGAGGCGCCGGTCACGTAGGACGCCTGGTCGGACAGCAGCCAGAGCACGGCACGCGCCACCTCCTCCGGTTCGCCGCCGCGTCCCATCGGGATCCGATCGGCAAAGCGCTGCACGCGGTCCGGCTGGCCACCGCTGGCGTGGATGCCGGTATTGATCAGACCAGGACTCACTGCGTTCACGCGGATGCCCTCGCGCGCGACTTCGCGCGCCAGACCCACCGTCATGGTCTCCAGCGCCGCCTTGGAGGCTGCGTAGTCCACGTACTCGCCCGGCGAACCCAGGTCCGCTGCGCGCGAGGTGATGTTGACGATCGCGCCGCCCGCCCCGCCGTGGCGTGTCGACATGCGCCGCACGGCCTCGCGCGCGCACAGGAAGCTGCCCAGCACATTGGTCGCGAACATGCGCGTGATGCGCTCCGCCGACAGTTCGTCGACGCGCGCGGCCGGCCCGACCACACCGGCATTGTTGACCAGTGCGTCGAGCCGTCCCAGCTGGCGCACCGTCTCGTCGAACAGGTGCACGACCTCGGCTTCCTGCGCCACGTCGGCCTGCAAGGCCAGCGCCTGACCTCCGGTGGCCACGATGTCCGCACAAAGCCGCTGCGCGGCATCAGCCTGGCGCGCGTAGTTGACCACCACGGCATGCCCTGCTGCCGCTGCCAGGCGCGCGATGGCGGCGCCGATGCCGCGCGAGCCACCGGTGATGAGGACGACGTGCGCCTGGCTCACGCCGGGTTCTAGAAACCGTAGCTCACGGCGCCCGTGAACACGATCGGACCCAGGTCATAGCTGTTGACGCGATCCGCGCCCAGCGTGTGCGTGGTCACCGTCGGACGCACGTCGGCGTGGGTGACGCTGAAATTGGCGCGCCAGTGGTCCGCCACCTTGAACGACACGCCGGCCACCAGGAGCAGGCCGAGCGAGTCGCTGTAGGTGATGCTGGTCGGGCCGCCGTTGGCCAGGTCGGTCTGCGGCGTGCCCTTGATGTCGTAGAAGTGCGAATAGACCAGGCCTGCACCGAGGTAGGGGCGGTAGAAGTCGCCCGGTTCGTTGAACTTGTAGTTCACCGCGAACGAGGGCGCCATCTGCCGCCCCGACGAAGCCGGGGCGCCGTTGTAGGGCACGGCGCCGAGGGAAGCCGGTCCGCGCGCATGCACCTTGAATTCCGGCGGCACCCCCAGGATGGCTTCGATTTCCACATGCGAGGTGATGCCGCGCGCCACCGAGAAATAGACTGCGCTGAGGTCCTCGGTCTGGGTCTGCAGATTGGCGCCGGGCGGGATCCCGGGCCCCTGGAAACCGGCGTTCTTGTCGTGGAAGATGACGCGCTCGCCACCGAGGCGGACGAACCAGCTGTCGCCATCCTCGGCGGCGGCATGGGCGCAGAGTGGCAGCAGGGTGCTGGCAGCGGCGACGGCGCACAGCAGGGAGCGCGGCGTGAAGACCTTGTTCATGGACGGGCTCCGGGTATCAGGGCAGGTTCGAATGGAAGAACTGCAGGGCAGCAGCCGTGCAGAACGGCGCCACGTTGCCGTGGTAGTCGATCTGCGCCTGCTGTAGGCCATTGGCCGTGGCATCGGCCGCAGCGGTCGCGCCGAACGCCGCTTCGAGCGCACCGAACAGGGTGTCGAGCCCGGGGCTGCTGGACAATGCCGCCCGGCTGCCTGTGCCGGGATCCATGTTGAGCACCAGCGGCAGCGGATAGCTGCCCGCCACGGACGCGGGTGCCGCGCCGAAATAGCCCGAAATGATTTTGGTGTTGACCGAGAATACCACCGGATCGGCGCCACCGGCACACAGCAGCATCGGCGAATGCGGGCGCCAGAAGCCGGGGCTGCCGCCGTCCTGCGCGCGCAGGTCGTTCCTGATCAGGGCGGCGCGGATCGGCGAGGCGGCCGTCGGCGCAGGCAGGATGCCGCTGGGCGGCTGGGTCAGCGCCGGATCGGGATTGGTCTGGGCATCCGCCAGGTAGCTGGCGCGCGTGGCGTCGTTCACCAGGAAGGTGGTGCCCATGCCGAAACCACCCTGGCCGGGGTTCTGGAACTGCGCCGCCGCCAGGAAGGCGAAGGGGCCGCTGGGCGCGCTGTTGAACAGAGCGGTCTGCGGCAGCAGTCCCTGGGTGAACAGCTGGGTTTCGCTGTACTGCGAGGGCAGCAGGGTATCGATGCCGCTGGCGAACTGCGGCGCGTAGATGTCGCTGGTCTGCGTGTAGAGGTTGCCGTAGGCGTGCTGGTAGCTGGTGCTCAGCAGCGGCACGAACAAGGTGGCGCCGATGTCCACATTGCCCGCGAACAGCGCATCGCCGAAGGCGCCCAGGGCATAGGGGCCGGACAGCGGCGCCGACGCGCGTACCGGGCCGTAGGTGGCAGCGTTCGCCTCCAGGTGGCGCACCGTGGCCATCGCCACGTGGCCGCCCTGCGAATAGCCGGTGACGTACAGCAGTCCCAAATCGCTCACCGTGCCGATCAGCGGCAGGGCAGCGCGAGCGGCAATCAGCGCATCCGCCATTTCGCCGGCCTGCTGGCTGGCATTCAAGTAGGGATGGTAGGACAGCGTCGAATCGTCGTAACCGGCGTAGTTGGGCGCCACCACGATGAAGCCGTTGCTGGCGAACAGCGTGGCGATCAGCGCCGACTCGCTGTTGGCCGGATTGGCGGGCAGTTGCAGCGCCGAGATGTCGTAGCTCTTGTCGGTGGTGGTGCCGTGCGCATACAGCACGATCGGGCGCGGGCCGGTGCAGCCGGCGCCGGTCGGTACCATCAGCGCGCCCGAGGAGTGGATGGTTTCCGGCGTCATGCCGCCACCCTTGGTATAGAACTCCAGCTTGTGCACTTCAACGCCGCACGGCAGGGTGGCGCCGGCCGCGCCGCCGGTGGCCAGCGCGTACAACTGCTGCCCGCTGGTGGTCGCGGTCAGGTTGGCCTTGAACTGCGCAGCGCTCAGGCTCACCTGGCCGGCAGGCGCGGTAGCGGGATAGAGCAGGGCACCGGGGGTGCTGACGGCGCTGGCCGAAGGCGTGAAGCCGCCGGTGCTGCCGCCGCCACAGGCGACCATCAAAGGCAATGCCAGCAGTGGCAGGCAATGCGCGGACCATTTGTTCATTGTGCTGGTGCTCCTCAGGCTGTCGTGCGCGCTTTTCCGGCCAGGTTTTGCGTCCCTTGCGGTGCGGATTGCGGCACGACGGGACTCTGTGGTCCCTGTCGATGGTTGAAGATGGCTCTTGGGGCCTGCTAGGCGAACCTGTCGGCGCGTCTCAGGTTTCAGGCATTTTTCACCATGAAACGCTGTTTGTCTTGTTGCGCTGCAGTCTTACACCAGACCTCGACTCGCCATGTCGGCGGCCGACAGCAGCGCTTTCGACTTGTTGACCGTCTCCTGCCATTCGGATTCCGGTACCGAGTCGGCCACGATGCCGGCGCCCGCCTGCACGTGCAGTTCGCCGTCCTGGACCACGCCGGTGCGGATCGCGATGGCCAGGTCCATGTCGCCGTTGAAGCCCAGGTAGCCCACCGCGCCGCCGTAGACACCACGCCGGCTGGTCTCGAGTTCGTCGATGATCTCGAGGGCGCGCACCTTGGCGGCGCCGCTCAGGGTGCCGGCCGGGAAGGTGGCACGCAGCACGTCGATGGCGTCGAGGCCGGCGCGCAAGTTCCCGTCCACATTGGACACGATGTGCATCACATGCGAGTAGCGTTCGATCACCATGTTCTCGGTGAGCTTGACGCTGCCCGGCTGCGCGATGCGGCCGACATCGTTGCGGCCCAGATCGATCAGCATCACGTGCTCGGCACGCTCCTTCGGGTCGGCCAGCAGTTCGCTGGCCAGCGCCTCGTCCTGCTCGCGCGTCCTGCCGCGCGGACGCGTGCCGGCGATCGGACGCAGCGTCACCTTGCCGTCCTGCAGGCGCACCAGGATCTCGGGCGAGGCACCGACCACCTGGAAGCGGTCGAAGTCGTAGTAGAACATGTAGGGCGAGGGATTCAGGGTGCGCAGCGCGCGGTAGAGCGACATCGGCGCAGCGTGGAAGGGCCGCCGCATGCGCTGGCTCAGTACCACCTGCATGATGTCGCCTTCCTGGATGTAGTCCTTGGCGCGCACCACCATGGCCTCGAAGGCTGCGCGCCCCACGTCCGATACTGCCGGCGCATTGTCCACCGGCGGCGTGGCCGGGATCGCGAACGGTGCCGACAGCGAGCGGCGCAGGGCATCCAGCCTCGCCAGGCCCGCCTCGCGGCTGCCCGCTTCGGCGGGATCGGCATACACCACCAGGCGCAGCTTGCCCGACAGGTTGTCGAGCACCACCAGTTCGGTCGACAGCAGCATCAGGATATCCGGCGTGTCGGCGCCGCCCTGCTTCCAGCCGTGTGCCAGGCGCTTTTCCATGTAGCGCACGCAGTCGTGGCCGAAGTAGCCGACCAGGCCGCCGCAGAAGCGCGGGAAATCCGCCAGCGGTGCCGCGCGGAAGCTGTGCAGCCATTGCCGCACGTGCTCGAGGGGATCGGGCACTTCGCGGTCGTCGATGAGCTGTCCCTGGTCGATCAGGCGCACCTGCAGGCCGCGCACCTCCATGCGCGTGCGCGCCGGCAGGCCGATGAAGGAATAGCGGCCGAAGCGTTCGCCGCCCTGCACCGACTCGAGCAGGTAGGACCACGGCTGGGCCGCCAGTTTGAGGTAGAGCGATAGCGGCGTATCCAGGTCCGCCAGCGTCTCGAGCACCAGCGGGATCAGGTTGTAGCCGGCCTGCGCCAGCGCGTCGAATTGCGACTGTTCCATCGTGCCCGGATCCTCAGCCTGCCGCCACGGCCGCGCGCATGCGGCCGATCACGTCGTGGTAGTCGGCCTGGCCGAAGATCGCCGAGCCGGCCACGAAGGTGTCTGCGCCGGCGCGCGCGATCCCGGCGATGTTGTCGGCCTTGACGCCGCCGTCCACCTCCAGCCAGATGTCGCGGCCGCTGGCGTCGATGCGCTCGCGCACCAGGCGCAGCTTGCGCAGCGTCTCCGGGATGAAGGACTGGCCGCCGAAGCCCGGGTTGACCGACATCAGCAGGATCAGGTCGAGGCGCTCCATGACGTGATCGAGCACATGCAGCGGCGTGGCCGGGTTGAGCACCAGCCCGGCCCGGCAACCGTGGTCACGGATCAGCGCCAGCGTGCGGTCGACGTGATCGGAGGCTTCCGGATGGAAGCTGATGATGTTGGCGCCAGCCTTGGCGAAGTCGGGAATGATGCGGTCCACCGGCCTGACCATCAGGTGCACGTCGATCGGCGCCGTGGTGTGGGGACGGATTGCGGCGCACACCATCGGGCCGATGGTCAGGTTGGGAACGTAATGGTTGTCCATCACGTCGAAGTGGATGATGTCGGCACCGGCCGCGACCACGTTGCGCACCTCCTCGCCGAGACGCGCGAAGTCGGCCGACAGCAGGCTGGGTGCGATCCGCACCGGCCTCACGACACGACTCCGTGCTTGCTGCCGACCGGCGCTTTGGTGTGCAATGCAGACATGACTGGATCCTCTCGATTTCGAATTACGGTGCAGGCAGTTTCGCATTATCTGCCGGAACAGTCCGACGAGGCAGATGAGCGCTACGTGTTCGCCTACACCATCACCATCACCAACACCGGTGAGGAGAGCGCACAGCTGATCAGCCGCCACTGGATCATCACCGATGCCAATTCGCGCGTTCAGGAAGTGCGCGGCATGGGCGTGGTCGGCGAACAGCCCACCCTGCAGCCCGGCGAGAGCTTCCAGTACAGCAGCGGCTCTGCGATCGCGACGCCGGTGGGTACCATGAGCGGAAGCTACCAGATGCAGGGCGCCGACGGCACCCGCTTCGAGGCCGCTATCCCGGCCTTCGTGCTGAGCGTGCCCAGGGTGCTGCACTGAGGCGCGCGCAGCACCGCGCGCAGCTCAGGGGCCGGGCGGCCGCTTGCGGTCGCGGCCTTCGCGCGGCAAGGTCCACCACACGATGAAGATTGCCAGGCACAAGGCCAGCCCGGCTTCCAACAGGATCCATTCCATGAGCAGCCACTCCCCTACGCCCCCGCGAGGCGGCAACGGGCGCCAAACCTCGCATTCTACCCTGCTGCAGGCGTCGCTCGCGATGCTGGCGCTGACCCTGCCCGCACTCCCGGTGCTGGCGACCGAAAACGCCAATCCCTGCAACTGCAGTTGTCCCGAGCCCGGCGCCGAGACAGCGGGGCCGGCGCCAGTGCCGCGTGGCAAGCTGCGGCCGGCCGATTGGAGCGATCTCAAAGGCCTGGACGAAGCGGCGGCCACGCCTGCTGCCTGGCAGGCCATGCTGACCGGCTGCGGCGTGTTGCGTGCCGATCCGGTGTGGTCGGACCTGTGCCAGGATGCCCAGGCGCTGCCGGAAATGCCCGATGCAGCGGGCCGGCTGGCCTTCATGCGCGTGCACCTGCAACCCTGGCAGGCGGTCGCCGGCGACGGCCAGACCGAAGGCCTGGCCACCGGCTATTACGAGCCGGTGCTGCACGGCAGCCGCACGCCCGGCAGCACCTACCGCTATCCCCTGTATACGCGGCCCGACGATCTGCTCACCGTCGACCTCGCCAGCGTGGTGCCCGAACTGCGCGGCCGCCGCGTGCGTGCCCGGCTCGACGGCAATCGCGTGGTGCCTTACTACAGCCGTGGCGAGATCGATCAGAGTCCGCCGGCGGCCTTGCAGGGCCGCGAGCTGGTGTGGATCGACGATCCGGTCGAGGTGTTCTTCCTGCAGATCCAGGGTTCCGGCCGGGTCGAACTCGCCGAGGGCGGCGGCATGCACGTCGGCTATGCCGACCAGAACGGGCAGCCCTTCCGTTCGGTGGCACGTGCCCTGATCGAGCGCGGCGAGCTCAGCGTGGCGCAAGCCAGTCTGCAGGGCATCAAGGCCTGGGCGCGTGCGCATCCGGACAAGGTGGCGCAGATGCTGCAGCTCGATCCCAGCTATGTGTTCTTCCGTGAAGTCGCCGGCGATCTGCCGGGACCGCTCGGCAGCCTTGGCGTGCCGCTGGTCGCCGAAGGTGCCGTCGCCGTCGATGCGCGCATCGTGCCACTGGGCGCGCCGGTGTTCGTCGATACCACGCTGCCGATGACCCAGCAGCCCCTGCGCCGCATTGCCATGGCGCAGGACACCGGTGGCGCCATCAACGGCGCCGTGCGCGTCGACTTCTACTGGGGCCAGGGCGACGACGCGCTCGCACAGGCCGGCCGCATGCGCCAGAAGCTGCGCCTGTGGGTGCTGCTCCCGCCCGGCACCCATGCCGACGGCGGCGCCGTGCTGCCCGACGCGCCGACGGCACCGGCGCCGCTGGCCGGGCAGCCACTGCCGGCCGCGCCCGGTCAGCCCTGAATGCGCGCCTGCGCGTTCAGCGCGGACCCAGGCTCTTTTCGAGCTGGGCGGCGGGCATCGCGCCCGGGATCACGTGGCCATCGGCAAAGATCAGCGTGGGCGTGCCGTTGATGTGGTGGTCGGCGCCGAGTTTGAGGATGCGATCCAGCGCGCTGGTGTCGCAGTCGCGCGCCTCGGGCAGGGTGTTGCTCTTCCAGTAGTCGTTCCAGGCCTGCAGGCGGTCGCTGGCGCACCAGATGCGGCGCGTGTGGTCGGGCGCGCTGGGGTGCAGCGACTGGATCGGGAACAGGAAGGTGTAGACGGTCACGTCGGTGATGTTGGCCATCTCGTTCTCGAGTTTGCGGCAGAACGGGCAGTCGGTGTCCGAGAAGACCGCCATGCGCCGTTTGCCATTGCCCTTGACGGTCTTGATCGCCAGATCGAGCGGCAGCGCATCGAGGGCGATGGCATTGATCTGTTCGAGCCGCTCACCGGTCAGGTCGCTCATGTTGGCCAGGTCGTAGATGTGTCCCGAGATGATGTAGTCGACCTTGTCGTCGGTGTAGACCAGCTTGTTGTCGCTGGTCACCACCTCGTACAGGCCCAGCATCGCCATCGGCCTTACGCTGGTCACATGCACGCTGGTACCGCCGTCGCTGGAGCCGCTCAGCCGCTCCTCGACCAGTTTGCCGATCGCCGCCAGGCGCGGCTTGTCGGCTGCGGTGACGGGACGGCTGCCGTCGTGTGCCGTGGCACCTGCCGCCGTCGCCGCGGCGTTCGGGGTGGCACTGCCGTCCCCGCCACGCGCTACGCAGGCCGACACGCACAGCGCGGCGACCAGCAACTGAAGGAACATGGGGCGGAAGTTCATGATGGCATCCTCAAAGACGGTTGGAGTCAGGCATTGGAAGAAAGATCCGGATCCTGGCCCGCCGCACCGGCCGCGAGCAAGGTTTTGAGCAAGGAAATCCGGTCGACCAGATCGAGGCCGCGGTTGCGCAGCAGGCGCGCCAGCGGCCCGGGTGCGTCGAACAGACGATGCAGGCCATCGGTGACCGACTGCATGGCGAACGTGGGCTCGGCGCGCTGGCGCGCATAGCGCCGCAGCAGGGCGGCATCGCCGGGATCGGGACCGTCACCGCGTGCCGCCAGCACGTCGGCCAGGCAGGCGGCATCGGCCAGCCCCAGGTTCAGGCCCTGGCCGGCCAGCGGATGCACGCCATGCGCCGCGTCGCCGACCAGCGCGACGCGCGCGTCGCTGATCCTGGGGACGCGCACCAGGCGCAGCGGAAAGGCCTGCGGCGCGCTGATTTCCTCCAGCGCGCCGAGTGGCTCGCCGATCCGGCCAGCCAGCGCGCGCGCGCAGTCGCCGGGTGCGCCCGCCACCAGGGTGCCGGCCAGGGCGTCGTGCGCCGACCATACCAGCGAGACGTGGTTGCCACCGAGCGGCAGCAGGGCGATCACCTCGCCTGCGCAGAACCACTGGCGCGCCACCTTGCCGTGCGGGCGCGCGCAGCGGAAATTGGCCACCACGCCCTGGCGCTGATAGTCGCGTACCTGCTCAGGCCAGCCCAGCGCCTGGCGCAGCCAGGAACGCGCGCCGTCCGCGCCGACCAGCAGGCGCGCGCCCGGCGTGCCGGCCGCGGCACAGTCCAGCCACGCCGCCTGGGCGTCGATGCGCACGCCCGCCGGCTCACCGGCGCGCCACCAGCCGCGACCGCCGCGCGCATCCAGCGCCGCCACCAGCGCGGTCTGCAGCGCGCCACCTTCGACCACGTGCGCCAGCGGCTGCCGGCCGTCACCGAAATGCAGCCGTCCGCCGGCATCGCCATGGACTTCCATCGCCGCGATCACACCGATGCGCTGCGCATCCAGCGCGTCCCACACCCCGAGCGCCTGCAGCCGGCGCCGCACGGCCGGATTGAGCGCGTAGACGCGCGTGTCGAAACCCGGTGGCGGCAGCCAGGGCTGCGGCGGCCGCCGGTCGATCACGCGCACGTCCAGCCCTTGGCGCGCCAGCATCAACGCGGTCGCCAGGCCGACGCTGCCGGCACCCAGCACCAGCACGTCGTGCAGCGCCGCGCGCGCGCTGGCGCTCACGTCGCCAGCCCTTCGCCCATCAGGCGTGCAAAACCGCGCCGCAGCCACGGCGTGCCGTCGAGCAGCGCGAAGCCGAGCGCGCTGCCCAGCGCCAGTCCGGGCAGCGGCAACGCAAAGGTCTCGGCCAGCGCGTGCGTGATGCCGCTGGTCAGCAGGCGGTCGCCGCCACGAGCGCGGCGCTGCGCGTCGAGCAGCTGCGCAGCGCCAGGGTCGCGGCCATCGGCCGGACCGAGCAGCGCGGCCAGACGGCTGGCATCGCGCAGGCCGAGGTTGAATCCCTGGCCCGCCACCGGATGCAGCGTCTGCGCGGCATTGGCGATGCGCACCACGCGGCGCTGACCGCTGTGCAGTGCGAAGCGTGCCGCCAGCGGGTAGCGCTGGCGCGCCGTGCACGCGGTGAAGGGTCCGGCGCGGTCGCCGAACCATTCCTGCAGGGCGGCCAGGAACTGCGCATCGGGCAGCGCCATGAGGGCGTCGATGCGTGCCGCTGGCGCCGTCCAGATCAGCGCATGGTCGGGATATGCCGGCAGCAGCGCCAGCGGGCCTTCGACGGTGAAACGCTCGAAGGCCAGATCGCCGCAGGGGTGCTCGCTGCTGACCCGGCAGGCCAGCGCCTGCTGGCGATAGGTCCAGCACAGCTCCGCGCTGCCGTCCATCCGCGCGCCGCCATCGGCGATCACCGCCAGGTCGAGCAGGCGCTCGCATGCCTGGCCGCGCGCATCGCGCCAGCGCACGCGCGCCGCCACCGCACTCCCTGCGACGGCTTCGACCTGGCAGCCGTCGGCGACTTCGAGCGGCTCCAGGCCCGCCAGCGCCGCGCGCAACGCGTGCAGCAGCCGGCCATAAGCCACGGTATGCCCGAAGCTGTCGATGCCGCCATCGGCGGCATCGAGCAGGACCCGCCCCGGCCGGCCGCGATACGACACATGGATGCGCCGGATCGGCGTCGCGTCGAGCGCGGCCGGCGTGATGCCGAGCGCGCCCAGCTGCGCCCAGCTCGCCATCGACAGCGCCAGCGTGCGCAGATCGCGCTGCGCCGGCACGGCGTCGGTCAGGCGCTGCGCCTCGATCAGCAGCACCGGCCAGCCCTGGCGTGCCAGCGTGGCGGCCAGCCAGGTGCCGGCCAGTCCGCCGCCCACCACGCCGATGCCGTGCTGCTGTCGCATGTCTGGCCTGCCCGGCTTCAGTCGTCGGCCATCAGGGCTTCGATCTGCTCGACGCCCTTCGGGGTGGCGGCGGTCAACACCTTGCGACCGTCCGCGGTGACCAGCACATCGTCCTCGATACGGATGCCGATGTTCCAGAATTCGCGTGCCACCTTGGCATCGGGCCGGATGTACAGGCCCGGCTCGACGGTCAGCACGTTGCCGGGCGTGAGCCGGCGCGGCTTGCCCTGTTCGGCGTAGGTACCCACGTCGTGCACGTCCAGGCCCAGCCAATGGCCGGTGCGATGCATGTAGAACTGGCGGTAGTCGCCGCTTTCCAGCACGCGGTCGAGCGGACCCTTGAGCAGCTTGAGGTCGATCATGCCCTGGGCGAGCACCTTGAGCGCGGCCTGATGGTAGGCCGTGAACGCCGCGCCGGGTTTGACGGCGCGGATCGCCGCCGCCTGCGCCTCCAGCACCAGCTGGTAGCAGTCGCGCTGGGCCGGGCTGAAGCGGCCATTGACCGGAAAGGTGCGCGTGATGTCCGCCGCGTAGCCGTCGACCTCGCAGCCGGCGTCGATCAGCAGCAGATCGCCGTCGCGCAGCGGCGCGTCGTTGCCGACATAGTGCAGCACGCAGGCATTGGCACCGCCGGCCACGATCGAGGGATAGGCCGGCGACTGCGCGCCGCTGCGGCGGAACTCGTGCAGCAGTTCCGCTTCGATCTCGTATTCGTGCATGCCGGGGCGGGTGACCTGCATGGCGCGCACGTGCGCGCGCGCCGAGATGTCGGCCGCCTTCTGCATCAGCGTGATTTCGGAGCGCTCCTTGACCAGGCGCATCCCGTCGATCAGCTGGCGCACGTCGGCGAACTCGCCCGGCGCCGCGACGCCCGCGCGCACCTTGGCGCGCACCGCCGCCAGCCAGCCGTTCACGCGCACGTCGAAGCCTGCATCCAGGCCCAGCGGATGCAGCAGCCGGCGCTGGCCGGCAATCAGCTCGGGCGCCATCGCGTCGAGGCGCGTGATCGAATGCGCCTCGTCGACGCCGAACACCTTCTGCGCCTCGCGCGGTCCGTAGCGGTGGCCGTCCCAGATCTCGCGCTCGGCATCGCGGTCGCGGCAGAACAGCAGGCTGCGCGGCGTGCGCCCGCCGATCAGCACCAGCACCGCTTCGGGCTCGCCGAAGCCGGTCAGGTACCAGAAATGGCTGTCGAAGCGGAAGGGGAAGTGGGTATCGGCGTTGCGCAGGTATTCCGGCGCCGTCGGAATGAAGGCGATGCCGTCGCCGATCAGGCGCTGCAGGCGCCGGCGGCGCTGCTGGTGGGCGCGATGGTCCTGGACGGGTTTGCGTCGGGCGGCGGCGCGGACTGGGCTCATGGGGACTCCGGTGGCGGGGTTGTGCAGGTCTTGGAGGGCATTCCGGCGCAGGCGTTCACTCGTTCCAGGTCCTGCGGCGTGCCCACATTGTCCCAGATTCCCTGGTGGCGCTCGCCGCTGACCCTGCCGGCGGCCACGGCGGCGCGCAGCAGGCGGCCCAGATCGGCGCTGGCGCCGGGCGTCAGGCCGTCGAACAGCGCGCGCCGGAACACGCCAATGTTGCCGTAGGTCAGCGCGGGTGCGCTGCCGGCGCGCACGCGGCCGTCGTGCAGATCGAAATCCTGCTGCACGCGGCGGTCGTCGACCAGCACCAGGTGGGCGAGGTCGTCGCGCTGCGGCAGGGCGCTGCCGGCCAGTCGGGCGTAGTCGTAATCGGTATGGATGTCGGCGCTCGCCACCAGCAAGCGCTCGCCCTGCAGCAGCGCCAGGGCCTGCACCACGCCGCCGGCGGTTCCGAGTGCGCTGCCCTCGCGCGACCACAGGATGTTGACGCCGTGGCGGCGGCCATCGCCGAGTGCGGCCTCGATCTGCGCGCCCAGCCATGCGTGGTTGATCACCAGCCGGCGCACGCCGGCCTGTGCCAGGGCCTCGATCTGGCGCACGATCATCGCCTTGCCGGCGATCTCGAGCAGCGGCTTGGGCGTGCTGTCGGACAGCGGACGCATGCGTTCGCCACGCCCGGCGGCCAGCAGCATCGCATCCATGCTCAGAAGCTCAGCCCGCGATCGAGGGTGCCATGTGCCGCCGCCAGCAGGCGCGACAGCGGACGCAGTTCGTCGTAGCGCTCGCAGGTCTTCTGCACCTGCGCCAGCACGCGTGGCAGGTGCGCCAGATAGGCGGACTTGCCGTCGCGATGGTGCAGGCGCGCGAACAGGCCCAGGATCTTCAACTGGCGCTGCAGGCCGATCCACTCGAAATCCCGGTATTGCGTGCCGAAGTCCGCTGCCACCGGCAGACCCGCGCGGCGCGCCTCGGCCCACCAGCGCGCCAGCCAGTCGAGCTGCTGGTCCTCATCGAACTCGACGTAGGCGTCGCGCAGCAGCGAGGCCACGTCGTAGCTCACCGGTCCCCACACCGCATCCTGGAAATCCAGCATGCCGGGGCCGTCGGCGCAGTCCATCAGGTTGCGGCTATGGTAGTCGCGGTGCATCAGCACGCGGCCTTGCGCCAGGCAGGCATCGATCAGCAGCGTCGTGCAGCGCTCCCAGGTCGCGCGTGCCGCGGCGTCGAGCGGGATTCCCAGGTGGCGGTCCAGGTACCAGACCGGCAGCAGTTCCACCTCGCGCCGCATGAAGGCGGCGTCGAACTCGGGCACCTGTCCGCGCGCATCGATCTGCTGCAGCCGGCACAGCACAGCCAGCGCCGCGCGGTACAGCGGGTCGGCCGGGCGGTCGGACAGCGCAGTCTGGTAGGTGCGCGTGCCCAGGTCCTCGAGCAGCAGGAAGCCCAGTTCCAGATCGGCAGCGTCGATCCGCGGGGCGTGCAGACCGGCCGCGCGCAGCAGCTGGTCCACCTGGACGAAGGCCTGCACGTTTTCGCTGGCCGGCGGCGCGTCCATCACGATGCGCGAGCCGTCGGCGCCGTTGACGCGGAAGTAGCGGCGCGTGCTGGCGTCGCTGGAGGCGCACAGCAGTGGCTGGGCGGGGAGTCCGCAGGCTTGCGTCAGCCAGTGCAGCAGGACATCGTCACGGGACATGCAGATCGTCGCTTGTGGACAAAGGAGGGGCGTTGCCCCGGATGCGGGTGACAAATCCGGGCCAAGTGTGCGATTTTAGCACCCGTTACTCGAAACCAATTCTGCAGGCTGGCATGCGCAACACGCTGCTCTGGGCAATACTGGTGGCGTTGGCCGTGCTGGCGGAGCCTGGCGATGCCGGGGCCGATACCCTCGGCGACGCGGCCGACAACGCGCCCGCCTTGCCCGAAATGAACGATCCCCTGCTGCTGCGCCGGGCGCCGCGCATGGATCCGGCGCCGATCGGCGTGCCCTCCAGCCAGCTCCCGGTGTTCCTGCGCGCCGACGCACTCGACGGCGCGCTCAACGGCGAGATCATCGCCCACGGCAATGCCGAAGTGCGCCAGCGCGGCATTTCCATCATGGCCGACCAGCTGCGCTACCTGGTGCCCGACGAGCGCTGCATCGCCGACGGCCACGTGGTGGTCACGCGCGGTCTGGATGTGGTCACCGGCCCCAATGCCACCTACAACCTGCGCGACCAGTCCGGCACCGTCGCCGAGCCCAACATCGAGATCGGCGCCGGCCCCGGTCGTGCCCGGTCGGCGCGCGCGTCGGCGGCCGAGATCACCTTCATCGACCAGGACCACCAGCACCTCGATCAGGCGTCCTACACCACCTGCGCGGTCGGCGACGACGCCTGGTTCCTGACCGGCACTTCGGTCGAACTTGACGATGCCGGCCAGATCGGCGTGGCCCGCGGTGCGCGCATCGTGTTCGAAGGCATGCCGCTGCTCTACTCGCCCTACATGAGCTTCCCGCTCAACGATCAGCGCAAATCAGGCTTCCTGGCGCCGACCATCGGCACCACCGCCACCAGCGGTGTCGACATCGCGCTGCCCTACTACTTCAATATCGCCCCCAACTTCGACGACACGGCAACCGCCCGGGTGATGACCAAGCGCGGCATCCAGCTCGCAGACGAGTTCCGCTACCTCGAACCGGATTACCGCGGCATGTTCGAAGGCGAACTGCTCAACCACGACGCCTTCGCCGGGGGGCGCCGCTACGAGTTTTCGCTCAACCACACCCAGGAGCTCCCCTTCGGCATCCACCTCGACGCCAAGGCGCAGGAGGTTTCCGACAGCAACTACTTCCGCGACTTGTCCACGCTGATCACGGCCACGTCCACCAACTACCTGCAACGCAGCCTGACTCTCAGCACCGGCGTCAATGGCTGGAGCCTGATGGGGCAGACCATGGACTATCAGACGGTGCAGGATCCCAATGCCCCGGTGCCCGACCAGTACCGCATGCTGCCCCAGATGGTGGCGAACTACAGCAAGCGCTGGAACGGCCTGGCCCTGTCGATGCAGAACGAGTTCGTCGATTTCCACCAGAGCGCCGGCCAGTACACGCCGACCTACGACGTCAACGGCAAACGCCTGATCTCCTACCCCTCGGTGGCCTTGCCGCTCAGCCGCGACTGGGGTTACATCACGCCCAAGGTCGGCCTGCACCTCACCGAATACCTCACCAGTCCGCTGTTTCCCGGCCAGCAGTCGCAGCGCCTGACGCGCGCGGTGCCGATCAGCAGCGTCGATGCGGGCCTGTTCTTCGAACGCGAGCTCAATCTGGGTGGCAAGGACCTGGTGCAGACGCTCGAACCGCGGCTGTATTACCTCAGCATTCCCTATCGCCGCCAGGATGCATTGCCGGTGTTCAACACCGGCGTCGCCGACGTCAACTACAGCCAGTTGTTCTCGGAAAATGCCTACAACGGTCCCGATCGCATCAACGACGCGCGCCAGCTCACGGTCGGCATGCAGACACGCCTGCTCGATCCGACCACCGGCACGGAATCAATGCGCGCCGTCCTGGGCCAGCGCTTCTACTACCGGGCGCAAAGCGTCGTGCTGCCCTTCGGCGCGGAAATCCCGCGCGTCGACAACGTGTCCGACGTGATCGCCGGCCTGACCGGCAGGGTCTCCACCACCCTGCGCGGCGAGCTCAGCACGGACTTCAATCCCGGTCTCAAGCGTACCGAGAAATTCGTGCTGGCGGGACACTACGAGCCGCAGCCCGGCCGGACCCTCAACCTCGGCTATTACATCGATCGCGATACCATCGGGCAGCCCGACATCCGCCAGATCGACATCAGCGGCGAATGGCCAGCCGGTGGCCGCTGGACCGCGCTGGGCCGGCTGGACTACGACACCGCGCAGTCGATCCTGGTGGATGGCCTGCTCGGCGCCGAGTATACTGCGGGGTGCTGGGCCTTGCGGGTGGTGACTTATCGCTATGCGGTGTCCTCCACCCAGACCGCTTCCGCGTTGTTCCTGCAGCTCGAATTGAACGGGCTGGCGCGCCTCGGCACCAACCCGCTCGAAGCGTTGCGAATGAACATTCCCGGCTATCGCAAGACCAACGAGCTGAGCCAACCCACCACCTTCCTGCCATGAATCCACTGCTGCGGTCCTTGTTGCTGGCCTTGTGCCTGATCTGTGCTGCCGCGCTGCCGGCGGAGGCGGGTGATCTGGGGCCGCGCTTCGACCCCAAGGATATCGTCAGCGATGCCAGTCCGGGCGCCGGCGCTGCGGCAGCGGCCGACGCGCCGCGCGTGGTCGACCAGATCGTGGCGGTGGTCAATGACGAGGCAATCACCCAGGTCGAACTCGACGACCGCACGACGGCCCTGGCCGATCAACTGGCCAAGCAGAATCCCAATGGGCAGTTGCCCGAGCGCGCCGTGCTGCGCCGTCAGGTGCTCGAACGCATGATCACCGACCGCGTGCTGTTGCAGTACGGCAAGGAAAACGGTCTGCGCGTCGACGATGTCACGCTGGACCGCGCGGTCCAGCGCATCGCCGACGAGAACAAGCTCGCGCTGGAAGAGTTCCGCCGCAACCTGGAGCACGACGGTGTGACCTGGAGCCGCTTCCGCGAGGACATCCGCAGCGAGATCCTGTTCGCGCGGCTGCGCGACCGCGAAGTGGAAAGCCACATCAACGTGAGCGATGCCGAAGTCGAGGCCGAACTGCGCGAAGAAGCCCAGCGCGGCTCCGGCGAGGACGAACTGCTGATCTCGCACGTGCTGGTGGCCGTGCCCGAGCAGGCTGATCCGGAGGAGACCGCGCGCCGCGAGGCGCGTGCACGCGAGGCGCTGTCGCATCTCAAGGCCGGCGAGACCTTTGCCCAGGTTGCGGCCACCTATTCCGACGCCCCTGATGCCCTGCAGGGCGGCAGCCTGGGCTGGCGCAGCATCAGCCGCATCCCCAGCGTGTTCGCCAACGTGGCTCCGGGCATGAAGAAGGGTGAGACCTCGCAGGTGATCCGCAGTGGCAGCGGATTCCATGTATTCCAGGTGATCGACCGCCGCGGCAGCAAGACCGCCGAAGTGGTGCGCCAGTATCACCTGCGCGAGATCCTGGTGCGCATCGACGCCAACAGCGGCGACTCCGAGGCGCGCGCCAGGCTGCGCACCTTGCGCGCACGCATGGATGGCGGCGAGGATTTCGCGCAGATCGCGCGCCTCAACTCCGAGGACGAAAGCCGCACGCGCGGTGGCGACATCGGCTGGGTGGCGGCCGGCGAGACCTTCCCGGCCTTCGAAAAGGCCATGGTGTCGCTCGCGCCCGGCCAGATCAGCGACATCGTGCAGACACCGCTGGGCCTGCACCTGATCCAGCTGGTCGAGCAGCGCGACAACGACGTCGGCGAGGAACGCCGGCGTGCCGCCGCGCGCCAGGGTGTGCGCGCGCGCAAGGTCGATGAGGGGTTCGAGGACTGGGTGCGCCAGCAGCGCGACGGCGCCTATGTCGAATACCGCAACGGAGAGCGTCAGCTCTGACTGCCCCGCCGCTGATCTCGGCCGGCGAGCCGGCTGGCATCGGCCCCGACCTGTGCCTGCAGTTGGCGGCGGCAGGCGCGCTCGGCGATGCGGTCGTGCTGGCCGACCACACCCTGCTGCGCGCGCGGGCCGAAAGCCTGGGGCTGCACCAGCTGGCGATCGCAGCAGCGTCTGCCCTGGAAGAACTGCCGCGCGCCCCGGATCGCAGCGCGCTGCTGCGCGTCTGGCACCACCCGCTGGCAGTGCCTTGCGTGCCGGGCCATCCGGACCCCGCCAATGCCGCGGCCGTGCTGGCCTGTCTCGATGCCGCCAGCGACGCCTGCCTGTCCGGGCGTGCGTCAGCGCTGGTCACCGGGCCGGTGCAGAAGAGCACCATTGCCGATTCGGGCGTGCCCTTCAGCGGCCATACCGAATACCTGGCACAGCGCTGCGGCGTGCCGCAGGTGGTGATGATGCTGGTCGGCGGCGGACTGCGCGTCGCGCTGGCCACCACCCACCTTCCGCTGGCGGCAGTGCCGGCGGCGATCACCGCCTCCCTGCTCGACGAGGTGCTGGCGATCCTGTTCCGCGACCTGCGCCAGCGCTTCGGCCTGGCGCAACCGCGCGTGCTGGTGTGCGGTCTCAATCCCCACGCCGGCGAAAGCGGTCATCTCGGGCGCGAGGAAATCGAGGTGATCAGCCCGGCGCTCGAACGTGCGCGGCGGCAGGGTCTGGATGTGCGCGGCCCGCTGCCGGCCGACACCCTGTTCACGCCGGCCGTGCTTGAGGGCGCCGACGCCGTGCTCGCGATGTACCACGACCAGGGTCTGCCCGTGCTCAAGATGCGCAGCTTCGGCGGCGGCGTGAATGTCACGCTGGGGCTGCCGATCATCCGGACGTCGGTCGATCACGGCACCGCGCTGGACCTGGCGGGCAGCGGACGCGCCGACGCCGGCAGCCTGCGCGAAGCGCTGGCCCTGGCGCGCAGTCTGGTGCGATAAAGTGGGCACTCACATTCCGCGCAAGCGTTTCGGGCAGCACTTCCTGGTGGATCAGGGCGTGCTGCAGCAGATTGTCGATGCGATCTCGCCCAGGGACGGCGACCATCTCGTGGAGATCGGACCTGGCCTGGGAGCGCTGACCCAGCCGCTGCTGGCGCGCATCCGCCACCTGACGGCCATCGAACTCGATCGTGACGTGGTGGTCCGCCTGCGCCAGCGCTTTGGCCCCGAGCGCCTGACCCTGCACGAAGCCGATGCTCTCGCGTTCGACTTCGCGAGCCTCGGCCCCGCCATGCGTCTGGTCGGCAACCTGCCGTACAACATCTCGACGCCACTGCTGTTCCGCTTTGCCGACCTCGCCACCCAGCTCGTCGACGGGCATTTCATGCTGCAGAAGGAAGTGGTCGATCGCATGGTGGCCACTCCGGGCACGACGGACTACAGCCGGCTGTCGGTGCTGCTGCAATGGCATTTCCACCTCGAAACGCTGTTCGACGTGCCACCCGAGGCCTTCGATCCGCCGCCCAAGGTCATGTCGGCCGTGGTGCGGCTGATTCCAAGACCGGCCGATGCACGGCCCGATGTGGCCGAGGCCGACCTGCGCCGCGTGCTCGCGGCCGCTTTTGCACAGCGGCGCAAGATGCTGCGCGGCAATCTGCGGCCGCTGTTCACGCCAGCGCAGCTTGAAGCGCTCGACGTGGCGCCGACGGCGCGTGCCGAGGAGCTCACCCTGGAAGACTACGCGCGCCTGGCGCGCGCGCTGCCCAAGGCCTAGAGCGCGCGGTATTCGCGGTCGCGTGCGTCGAGCCGGTCGCTGGCTGCCGCCCAGTCGGGCATCAGTTGCGCCACCACCGCCCAGAACGCGCTGCTGTGGTTGAGCTCGATCAGATGGGCCATTTCATGCGCCACGACGTAGTCGATCTCGGCCGGGCTCGCCTGCATCAGGCGCCAGTTGAGCCGGATCACGCCTTTGCCGGTGCAGCTGCCCCAGCGTCCACGCGCGCCGGTCAGCCGGATCTCGCGCGGTGCACGGCCCAGGCGTTCGGCGAACAGCTGGGCGCGACGGCGAAACCAGGGCAGGGCCTGCACCATGTACCAGGCAGCGACGGCGGCTGCCGGATCGCGGCTGTCCTCGGCGATCGGAATGCTGGCCAACGGCTCCTCGAGCGCCAGCGGGCGCGGAATCGCCAGCCGCGCCGGCACGCAGCGCAAGGTGACGGTCTGTCCCAGCCACAGCAGCGGCGCGCCATCGACGAATTCGCGCGCCGCCAGCGCGGCGTCGGGTCGGCCGCTCCATTCCTTCAGCTTGCCGAGTACCCAGCGCGCGTTCTCGGCCAGCGCCTGCTCGATTTCCGGCTCGCCGGTCCAGGCGGGTGCGCACACGCGCAAGCCGTGGTTGTCGATGCGCAGGCCGATGGTGCGGCGCCGGGTCGAGCGCTGCAGCAGGTAGGAGATCTCGCGTTGCCCCAGCACGATGCTGCGCGGCTGGCCGGCCGCGCGTCCGCGTCC
>JAGWIJ010000119.1 GCA_028873535.1 Pseudomonadota bacterium | reverse complement strand
CGGCGGTGGCTCGAAGCGTCGGTCCGGCGCGCACCAGTGGCCGGTGATGAACACCACCGCCGTGTCGCGGTGCTCGTAGTAGGGATGCACCCAGTAGTAGCCGGGGCGTGGCGGTGGCGCCCAGCGGCCTGCCGCCCACACCCAGTCCCCGTCCCATACCCAGTAGCCGCCGATCCAGACCGCTTGGAAAAAGGGCTGCGGCGGCGGATATTCCACCAGCATCGGGGGCGGCGCATAGGCGACTGCGATCGGCGGCGGTTGATACAGCGGCGGATCCACATATACGCTGACCACGCTGCCCGAGGATTCCATCGCGCCCGATCCCGGCGGCGGCGCGCCTTCGGCGTAGCCCGGCGGTGGGACACCCGGGCTGTAGCCGGGTGGCGGCATGCGCTGGACGTAGACCGGGCGCGGTGGCGGGATGTACACCGTTTCACGTTCGGCGTAAGGCGCCTCGACCACGCAGCCGGTGATCAGCAGGCCGGCGGCGATGGCCAGCGACATGGCCGCAACAGGCCGGTGCAGGGGCCTGCCGCCTGGCGTTGAAGGGAGCTGATGCATGAAGGTTCCTCGTGTGAAGACGGCTCAAGGCCGGGAAGCTTCGTCCGCGGCGTGTTTTGAGGTACAACGGCTGAAACCCGGAAAGCGCTGACCGGCCCGTGGCCTGGCCGCTTACTGCCGACCGTCCACCCTACGACGAGCAAGCCCCATGACCAAGCCATCAGCAAGCCTTGCGCCCATTCCTGTCGCCGTGCAGCAGTCGCGCACCGTCGAGCAGCTGGTGACCGGACAGGCCACCTCCGATGGCGCGGGCGTCAAACTCACGCGCGTGCTGATGCCGGCGCTGCAGCAGCGCCTGGATCCCTTCCTGATGCTCGATGCCTTCGGCAGCGACCGGCCCGACGACTATATCGCAGGCTTTCCGGATCACCCGCATCGCGGCTTCGAGACGGTGACCTACATGATCTCCGGGCGCATGCGCCACCGCGACAGCGCCGGCCACGAAGGCCTGCTCGAGAACGGCGGCGTGCAGTGGATGACGGCCGGACGCGGAGTGATCCACTCGGAGATCCCTGAGCAGGAGCAGGGCGTGATGGAAGGCTTCCAGCTGTGGCTCAACCTGCCGGCCAGCGACAAGATGTGCGCACCCTGGTATCGCGACTTCAAGGCCGACGAACTGCCGGCCTTTCGCACCGCTGCCGGTGTCGACGCCGTGCTGATTGCCGGCAGCAGCCACGGCATCCAGGGGGGCGTGGCACGCGCCGCCACCCAGCCGCTGTACCTGGACCTGCATCTGCCGGCCGGCAGCAGCTTCGAACAGGATCTGCCGGCGGACCACAATGCCTTCGTCTATGTGTACCGGGGGGGCGTCATCATCGGTGGCCGCGACGTGCCGGCCGGCCGCATGGCAGTCCTGGCCAATCCCCCGCGAGCCGACGGCGTGCGCATCGTGGCCGATGCCGAAGCCCGCTGCCTGCTGATTGCCGGGCGCCCGCTGCGCGAGCCCATCGTGCAGTACGGTCCCTTCGTGATGAACACGCGCGCGCAGATCGGCGAAGCCATGCAGGACTTCCAGGCCGGCCGTCTGGCCTGAGGCCGGCAGCGCCGGGCTCAATATTCCTGGGCACGTGCCGATGATGCTGATTGGGGGGCGCGGTCAACCATTTGGCCACGCAAAGCATTGCAGCAATAGTCGGTTCGGGTGACGCCTCGCGTCTGCCGGGACGGGGCTTCGCCATGGAGGTGTGCTTCCCAGCATGTGTCAGCTTCTCGGTTTGTCGGCCAGCGGGCCAGTGGCAGCGGATTTTTCCCTGGGTGGTTTTCTCCAGCGCGGCGGTTGCACTGACCACCATAGCGATGGCTGGGGACTGGGCTGGTACCAGGGCCGTCAATGCCAGGTGCTGGCGGACGAACTTCCGGCGGCACACTCGCCCCTGGCGCGCAGCGTGCTGGCCGGTTCGCTGCGCTCGGCCAGCCTGATCGCACACGTGCGCAAAGCCACCCAGGGACGCATCCGGCTCAGCAACTGCCATCCCTTCCGGCGCAATCTGTGGGAGCGCGATTGGCTGTTCGCCCACAACGGTCACCTGCGGCAGCTGAACCACCACGGCGAGGGACCCTACTTCGCCTGCGGCGACACCGACAGCGAGCCCGCTTTCTGCGCACTGCTCAATGGCCTGTTCCGTCGCTTCGGTGCCGTCGAGCCGGGTTCGGCAGCGCTGGCGCAGGCGGTGGGCGAGATTTCCGCCGTGCTGTCCGCGCATGGCCCCTTCAATTTCCTGATGAGCAATGGCGAACTGCTGTTCGCGCGCTGTTCGACCGAGCTGCATTACGTCGAGCGTGCTTGGCCGTTCGGACGTGCCCATCTGGTCGATACCGGTGCGGTGATCGATTTCGCGCTCCACAACCATCGCCACGACCGTGTTGCGGTCGTCGCCACTCGGCCTCTCACCAGCGATGAACCCTGGCAGCGCCTGGCGCCGGGCGAACTCCAGGTGTTCGTGCGCGGTCGGCGCGTCGCGGAGTGGGCGCAGTACAGCGATGAGCCGGTGCACGTGGGCGTGCCGCCCGCGATCGCTTCGGCGCCGTGCGCGCACATGGTGCCGGCCGGCGCCTGAGGGGCCAACGGCGCGCTTCAGGAATCCGCGGCCGGGTCGTCCTCGTAGAGTTCCAGCGGCAGGCCGTCGGGATCGGCAAAGAACACGAAGCGCCGCCCCGTGTAAGGATCGACGCGCACCGCTTCGACCGCAACGCCATGCGCGCCCAGGTGGCGCACTGCGGCGTCGAGGTCGGCCACCGCGAAGGCCAGATGGCGCAGGCCGCGAGCTTCGGGATAGCTCGGCCGCGGCGGTGCTTCCGGAAAGCTGAACAGTTCGATCTGGCCACCGTCCGGCAGGGCCAGATCCAGCTTCCAGGAATTGCGCGGCTCGCGGAAATGCTCGGCCAGGGGATGCAGGCCCAGCACCTCGGTGTAGAAGTGGCGCGAGCGCGCGTAATCGGAACAGATGACCGCGACATGGTGGATATACATCAACATGCCACCACGATAGCGCGGACTGTGCCGATTTGCACTCCGTCGCGCAATCGTGGTTTCATCGCCGCTTCAAGCAAGGTCCGCGGTGCCCGATCGGCAGTGCCTGGTCGGGATAAACGGGAAGCTGGTGCAAGGTTCGGACATTCCGGCCCCAGTCCAGCACTGCCCTCGCAACGGTGAGCAGGAAATCGGTACGGCAACAAGCCACTGGGCTCACGCCCGGGAAGGCGCCGTCACCGGGGAATGGCAGCATTCCCGTCCTGCGAGTCCGGATACCGGCCACGGATCCCTACCAAACGCATGTCGCGGAGGGCGGCAGAGTGTGGTGTGCAGGCCGGTCACAGCAGGCGTCGTCGCGACCAGCGGCGGGCGTCTGGCGTTGCCTCAGCGGGTCGTTTGCTCCGCCGGCAGGGTTTTCCGCGCGCGTCCCTTTGCGCCAGCGGGCGATCCTGATTCCGCCGTTCCGGTGGACCGTCTTCATCCCATGGTCTTTCCCGTCCTCGCCGCCGGCCGGGTCCGCTTTCATGGCGGGCCAGCGCGTGCGTGCCGGTATGGCGCTTGGCATACGCCCGTCCAATTCGAGGAAGCAGCCCATGTGTCCCGCATCGTCCCACCGACCCCGGTATCGCCACGATACCGTTGCCGCCATTCTTGCCACAGCCGCCATTGCCGGCGCACCGTTCGCCGCCCGGGCACAGGGCGCTGCCGACGAAGGGGCGCCGACCGCCCTTGCCGAGACCGTGGTGACCGCCAACCGCGTGCCGGAAGCGTCGGCCGACAGTCTTTCCGCCGTGCGCGTGATCGGGCCGCGTGAACTCGCCGGCAGTGGCGCCATGACCCTGGGCGAAGTGCTGCGCCAGTATGGCGGCGTCGAAGTTGCCGCCGCCGGTGGTCCGGGACAGATCACGTCGGTGTTCGTGCGCGGTGCCAATCCCAACCAGACGCTGGTGCTGGTCGACGGCATGCGCCTGCAGTCCGCCAGCGCCGGCACGACTGCCCTGGAGAACCTGCCGGTGAGCCAGATCGAGCGCATCGAAGTGGTGCCGGGTCCGGCCAGTGGTCTGTACGGTTCGGACGCGATCGGCGGGGTGATCCAGGTGTTCACCAAGGGCGCGACCAAAGGCAATGGCAGCGAGGTCGAACTGGGTCTGGGCAGTTTCCAGACCGGGCGCGCGCAGGCCGGTACCCGCGGCAATGCGGGCAGCGTGGACTACGCCATCTCGGCGGGCTATCTGGGCAGCGAGGCCTTCAGTGCCACCAATCCCTCGATCCCGTTCGGCCTCTACAACGCTGACCGCGATCCCTACCGCAACCGCAACCTGAGTGCACACCTGGGCTGGAACTGGGACACCGACCATGTGCTTGCCGTGCGCGTGTTCCGCAGCACAGCGGCCACCCACTTCGACAACGGGCCGGCGACCGATGATGTCGCCCTGCAGACCTTGTCGCAGGTCGCGGTCAGCAGCGAGGACCGGCTGACGTC
Source organism: Pseudomonadota bacterium (assembly GCA_028873535.1). Lineage (GTDB taxonomy): Bacteria > Pseudomonadota > Gammaproteobacteria > Burkholderiales > Ferrovaceae > CAIVHB01. The sequence goes on along the minus strand of JAGWIJ010000119.1, from coordinate 5,670 downwards.
GAACTGGTCGAGTTCGCTGCAATTCGGTTCCTCGCGGGACAGCTACTACGCGGCGGCCTTTGGCACCACCGAGAGCGTGCAGCGCCAACTCGGATGGCAGAACACGCTGACACTGGCGGGTGTCGGCACGGTGATCGCCGGCCTCGAGGACCTCAATGAATCGGTGGCCGGCGACACCGTGTTCAGCGTGACCCAACGCGACACGCGCGCCGGCTACCTGGGCTGGTCGGAGGCGTTCGGGCCAGGCTCGCTGCGCGCCAACCTGCGCCATGCCGAAAACAGCCAGTTCGGCTCGGTCAACACGGGCTCGCTGGCCGCCGGCTGGCGGTTCGACGACCATTGGCGCGTGCGTGCGAGCTATGGCAGCGGCTTCCATGCGCCGACCTTCAACGACCTGTATGCCTCGTATCCGCCCTACTACTATGCCAACCCCAATCTGCGGCCGGAGCGCTCGCACAACACCGAAGTCGGCATCGATGCCAACTTCGGTGGGCAGCACGCCAGCCTGGCGGTGTTCGACAACCGCATCAGCAGCCTGATCGCGATCGTCAACGACCCTGCCGTGACGGGCGCGCAGACGGTGGTGAACGTCGCCAGTGCGCGCATCCGAGGTATCGAGGCGGAATGGGACGGCGCAGCGGGTGGGACCCGCTGGGACCTGCGTGGCACCCTCCAGGATCCGGTCGATGCGGCCACCGGTCTGCGCCTGACGCGCCGCGCCACGCGTTTCGGCACGGCTCGCCTGAGCCGCACCGAATTCGGCATCGACTGGACTGTGGAGGCACAGGCGGTGGGCGAACGTTTCGATGCCGCCAGCCAGGACCCGGCCACGCGCATGGGCGGCTACGGACTGATCAATCTGGTGGCGGCGCGGCGGCTGGCGCCCGAATGGCGCGCCGAGGTCCGCTTCAACAACGTGACCGACCATCGCTACGTGCTGGAGCAGGGCTACAACGTGCCCTCGAGTTCCCTGTTCGCCAGCCTGGTGTGGAGCAGCCAGTGATGCTCCGGGGCCTGTCGGGATGAGGCCGCAGCCGGCCCCGGAGCGCGCCGCGCGAGGACTTTCGCGCGGCCGGGGCCCTTCCATGGCGATGCTGCCGTGGCTGACCTCACTCTCGGCCCACGCCATGGTGCTGGTGGCGGCGGCCGTCTGGCTGCCGCTGCAGCCACCGGTGCGCGACAGCCAGGTCGGCGCCGAACTGGTGGTGCTGCCTGCGGCGTCGCTGCAGCCAGGCAGGGGGCCGCAGCGCCAGCGTGCCGAGCTGGCGCGGCAGGGCGCGCCGCGTATGCCGGCGCGACGCACCCCTGTGCCGGAAGCGTCCGCTGTGCAGGCTGGCAGATCGGCAGGACCTGCGACGGCACAGCCAGCGGGCATCGCGCCGGCTGTCGCCTTGCTGGCGCAACCCGCGCTGCCGGCGCCGGCGGTGACGGCGGTGGCGGCGCCCGGTGCGGACGGCGATCGCGATGCGTCGTCGCCTGCTGCCGGTGGCGGCATGGCACCGGCGGAATCGGCGGCGGAGGCGAGCGACGCGCGCGTCGGGATGCTCGCGACGGCCGCCGTCGCCCGTGAGACCCCGCCGCGCCGCGCCAAGGGCGACGGCACAGTTGCGCCGTCGCCCACCTTGCCGGCCGCTCCGCTCGAGGCGCCGGCGCCGGTCTATCCCGAACGCGCGCGCACGGCCGGCATCGAGGGCCTGGTGCGCATCCGTGCGCACATCGGCAGCGACGGCCAGCCGGGCAATCTCAGCGTGCTGGACAGTTCGGGCAGTGCGGATCTGGACGCTGCCGCGCTTGCCGGCGTGGCACGTTGGCGTTTTCATCCGGCCCGGCGCGGCGACCGTCAGGTGGCGGCCTGGCTCGACATCCCGGTGCGCTTTGCCCTGCGCAATGGCCGCGATGCGCCTTGAGCCTGCCGTGATCAGCGCGTTGCGGCCGGCGCAGCGGGCACGCCTGATCCTGCTTGGACTGGCGCTGGGCGCGATGGTGGTGCTGCTGGCAGGCATGGCGGTGGGAAGCGTCGCACTGGCGCCGGCAGATCTGCTCGCGGTGCTCGCCGGGATGGCCGACCGTCATCCCCTGGCGGCGGCCGTGCTGGCCTTGCGCTGGCCGCGCGTACTGGCGGCATTCTGCAGCGGCGGCCTGCTGGCAGTGGCCGGCGCACTGATGCAGACGCTGCTCGGCAATCCGCTGGGCGATCCCTATGTGCTGGGCATTTCCGGCGGTGCGGCGGTCGGCGCGCTGCTGCTCATGTGGTCGGCGTCCGCCGTGTTGCCGGTCGAGGCCGGGGCGCTGGCGGGCGCCAGCCTTGCGCTTGGCCTGGTCCTGCTGTGCGGACGCCGCTCCTGGCGCGGCATTCCGGGCGATGGCGCTTCCACACGCCTGCTGCTGGCCGGTGTGGTGCTGTCGGCGGGCTGGTCGGCGGCGGTGATGCTGATCCTGACGCTGGCGCCGGAAGAACGCCTGCGCGGCATGATGTTCTGGCTGATGGGCGACCTGTCCGGTGTCGTGCGCTGGCAGCCAGCAGCGCTCGTCCTGCTGCTGATCCTGCTGCTGCTGCGCCCGCTTGCCGCCGACCTCAATGTGCTGGCGCGCGGCGAAGTGATCGCCTTCAGCCTGGGCGTCGACGTGGCACGGCGGCGTCTGCAGCTGTGCCTGCTGGCGTCGCTGGCCACTGCGGTGGCGGTCGCCAGTTGCGGCGCGGTCGGCTTCATCGGCCTGCTGGTGCCGCACGCGCTGCGCCTGACGGTCGGGCATGACCAGCGCCTGCTGCTGCCGGCTGCCGCCCTGCTCGGCGGCAGCGTGCTGGTGCTGGCTGATACGGCTGCGCGCAGCCTGCTCGCGCCGGTACAGTTGCCGGTTGGGGTGCTGACAGCACTGGTGGGTGTGCCAGCCTTCCTCTGGCTGCTGGCGCGGCGACCGCAGCCATGATGCCCGCGCTGCTCGACGTCAGCAGCGTGCGCATCGAGGCCGCCGGCAGGGACCTGCTCGGCACGCTCGATTTCCGCGTGCAGGCAGGCGAGCGCTGGTGCGTGCTGGGTCCCAATGGCGCCGGCAAGACCCGGCTGATCGAGACGCTGGCCGGTCTGCGTGCGCCAGCAGCCGGCGCCATCCACTACCAGGGGCAGGCTCTCGCCGGGTTGGCTCCGCTGGCAGCCGCGCGCCTGCGCGCCCTGCTGCCCCAGCACTGGCACGACGCCTTCGACGCCACCGTGTTCGAGCTGGCGTGCAGCGGCCGTCACCCGCACCTGCGTGGTGATGGCTGGGAAGACAGCGCGGACTTCGCCGTGGTCGCGGCCATGCTGGCGCGCTTCGCCCTCGATGGTCTGATGGCGCGACATGTGAACGGTCTTTCCGGTGGCGAGCGGCAGCGCCTGGCGCTGGCGACGGCGTTGGTGCAGCAGACCCCCCTGCTGCTGCTCGACGAACCACTCAACCATCTCGACCCCTACCAGGCGCGCGCCGTGCTTGCCACCGTGTTGCGCAGCGTGGAAGAGGGCGCCGTCGGCCTGCTGTGTTCGCTCCACGATCTGACCCTGGCGCAGGCCATGGCCACCCATGTGATCCTGCTCGATGGTCGCGGCAGCCATCGCTGCGGGCCGGTCGACGTGGTGATGTGCCCCGACCACCTGCGCGCCGCCTACGGCATCGACTTCAGCTGCCTGCGGCACCAGGGGCAGTGGCACTGGCTGCCGGCTGGTCAGCTGTGATGCGCGCTGCAGCCGTGTACGCGAGCTGGTGCGCAGTCCTGCCCCTGCTGCTGGCCTGCGGGTGCCTGCCAGCGCTCGCCGCACCACCGGCTGCCGCGCCGGGCGCGCCTGCCGGCGCCAGGGCCGCGCTGCAGCGCGTGGAGGTGATCGACGACGCCGGCGTCAGCGTGCGTCTGCCGGCACCGGCGCAGCGCATTGTGAGCCTGTCGCCGCACGCCACCGAACTGCTGTTTGCCGCGGGTGCCGGCGCACACGTGGTTGCCGTTTCGCGTTATTCGGATTTTCCGCCTGCAGCGCGCGCGCTGCCGCAGATCGGTGACAGTGCCTACCTGGACCTGGAACGTCTGGCTGCGATGCGTCCGGACCTGGTGGTGGCCTGGGGTAGTGCCTTGTCCGAACGCAACCTGGCGGCGTTGCGCCGGCTCGGCGTACCGGTGTTCCGCAGCGAGCCGCATACCCTGGATGCGATCGCCCACGGCGTCGAACAGATGGCACTGCTGGCCGGCACCGCGGCAGCGGGAATGCGGGTGGCGCAGGCTCTGCGCCTGCGGATTGCCGTCCTGCGCGCCGCGCATCAGGCGGTGGCACCGTTATCGGTGTTCGTCCAGGTGTGGGCGGCGCCGTTGATGACCATCAACCGCAGTCAGGCGATCAGCGACGCGCTCGCGAGCTGCGGTGCGAGCAACGTGTTCGCGGCGCAGCGTCTGCAGGTACCCACGGTCGATGCCGAGGCGGTGGTGGCCGCCGATCCTGCCGTGATTGTCGCCACCTGGGAGCGCGGACAGCCGGCCGAGGCAGACGCGGCACTTGCGCAGTGGCGCCGCTTCCCGACACTGCGTGCAGTCGCCGCACGGCACCTGCTGACACTCGATGCCGACCTGATCGGCCGGCCGGGGCCGCGCTTCATCGACGCCACCGAGCGCCTGTGCCGCGCACTCGATCAGGTGCGCGCCGGCTTGCCACTGGCCGAACCCGGGGCGGACGTGCGACCCTAGGCGCCCATCGCCGCAGCAAGCGGCGCACACAATCCCGGCCGTTCCGCCATGCGCTTCATCCACACTGCCGACATCCACCTGGACAGCCCGCTGAAGGGGCTGTCCGCCTATGCCGACGCACCCGCCCAGGTGCTGCGCAGCGCAAGCCGCGAGGCATTCGCCAATCTGGTCGGCGAGGCGATCGAGCTGGCGGTCGACTTCATGGTCATTGCCGGCGATCTCTACGACGGCAACTGGAAGGACTTCAATACCGGGATCTACTTTGCGCGCCAGATGGGGCGCCTGCGCGCGGCGGGCATTCCGGTCTACCTGCTGCTCGGCAACCACGACGCCGAGAACGAGATGACGCGCCGTCTCGAGCTGCCGGACAACGTGCACCGCTTCCCGAGCACACGCGCCGGCAGCTTCCGCATTCCGGAGCTGCGCGTGGCGCTGCACGGGCAAAGCTTCCGCGAGGCCTCGACCACCGCCAACATCGTGCTGGGGTATCCGCCGCCGGTCGAAGGCTGGTTCAACATCGGCGTGCTGCACACCGCCCTGGAGGGCGGCACCGTCCACGCCAACTATGCGCCGTGTTCGCGCGCCGAACTCGAAGCGCGCGGCTACCAGTACTGGGCGCTCGGCCACGTGCACGAGCATCGCGTGTGGAACGGCGCCTGCACCATCGCCTTTCCCGGCAACCTGCAAGGGCGGCACGTGCGCGAACCGGGTGCCAGGGGGGCTTTGCTGGTCGAAGCCGATGGTGCCGGGATCCGGTCGGTGCAGCGCCTGCTGGTCGACGTGCTGCGCTGGCATGTGCTGACCGTCGACGCCAGCCCGGCGCAGGACCTGGCCGCGGTGGTCCGCTTGGCGGGGCAGGCGCTGGCCGGTCTGGCCGCCAGCGAGGGCAGCAGCCGGCCGCTGGCGGTACGCGTGGTGATGGCCGGTGCGACCGCCGCGCATGGACAGCTGTTCGGGCTGGAGCAGCA
>JAGWIJ010000118.1 GCA_028873535.1 Pseudomonadota bacterium | reverse complement strand
TGACCCAGCAGCGCGCGCTGGACGCCCTGCTGGCCTGCCTGCCGGCGGACCTGCAGGGCGACTGCCTCGACGTCGGTGCCGGCGTCGGCAGCTTCCTGCTGCGCATGGCGCCGCTGCGGCCGCAGCTGCGCTTCAGCGGTATCGAGCGTTCGCCGCTGGTGTGTCTGGCCGGCAATGCGCGATGCGCGCTGGCAGGCGCCGGCCACATCCGCTTCGGCGACCTCTGGCGCACGCCGCTGGACCGCTATGCCGTGGTCTACGCCTTCCTGTCACCCGAGGCGATGGAAGGCCTGTGGCACAAGGCGTGCGCGGAAATGGCGGCGGGCAGCCTGCTGCTCGTCAACGCCTTTCCGGTGCCCGGGGTGACGCCCGAGCACAGCGAGCGCTACGGCGACGGCGCCAGCGACTGCGTCTACGCCTACCGTCTGCCGGGACCTGAGCGCGCGCGCGCGGCAGCCGGCGGCGGGCGCCGCGAGGCCGCAGGCGGGCGTGCCACGGACAGCGACGCAGGCGGCGACGGTGCGTCGAAACGCTCGCCTTCGGCGAGATAGCGCCACTGCCCGGCGGGCAGCGCACCCAGCATGACCGCGCCGATGCGCACGCGCTTCAGGCCAAGCACCTGCAAACCCACGGCTTCGCACATGCGCCGGATCTGGCGCTTGCGCCCTTCGCGCAGCACGAAACGCAGCTGCTCCTGGTTCTGCCACGACACCTGGGCCGGCCGCAGGGGCTGGCCATCCAGGGAAAGCCCGTGGCACAGCAGCTTCAGGCCACGCGCGTCGAGTTGACCGCCCACCCGCACCAGGTATTCCTTCTCGACCTCGCTGCCCTCGCCGATCAGGGTGCGCGCGACGCGGCCATCCTGGGTCAGCACCAGCAGCCCGGTCGAATCGATGTCCAGACGCCCGGCAGGTGCCAAGCCCAGCAGCTGGGCTGGCGCGAAATCGCGCGGCACCGTGTCGCCGCTCCAGCGGTTGGCCGCGACGATCAGCGTGCTGGCCGGCTTGTGGCCGTCTTCGGCCTGTCCGGACACATAGCCGACCGGCTTGTGCACCAGGAAGGTGGCCAGCTGCGACTGCGCATTGCGCGCCTCGGGCGCGACCAGGATCGCGCTCGCCGGATCGACGCGCGCGCCGAGTTCACGCACCACCAGGCCATCCACGCGCACCCAGCCACGTTCGATCCACACATCGGCCTCGCGACGCGAGCACAGGCCGCGGTCTGCCATGGTCTTGGACAGGCGGGGAAATTTTGGGTCTTCGGACATCGGCTCGGAATCCGTGCAACAGCGCGTGCGAACGCATCAGTTTAACCGGAAGCGCGGCGCGGCGGACCCGGGCGCAGCGGTCCGGTGCGCCGGAAGGTCAGATTGATGCGTTCGCCCTCACACGCTTCCTTGGGCACCGCGTGCTGCCAGTCCGACTGACTGCGACCGTGCATCACCAGCAGGCTGCCGTGGGTCAGCGTGCCCGCCAGCCGGCGCTGGCGGCCGATGGCCCGGAACTGCAGGGTGCGGCTGGCGCCCAGCGACAGCGATGCGATCACCGGTTCCGGGCCGAGCTGCACCTCGTTGTCGGAGTGGAAGCTCATCGAATCGCGGCCATCGCGGTAGCGGTTGAGCAGCACGCTGTCGAAGGCGACCGGTGCGCCCAGCCGCGCGGACAGCAGCGCCTGCAAAGCGGGCAGCAGTTCGGCCAGGAACACAGGCAAGGCTGCAGCCGCATGGGTGAAGCCTGCATAGCGGTAAGGATGCTCGCCGTACCAGGCGATCAGCCGCGGCACGGCAACCCGGCGTCCGCCGAAGTTGGCACTGCGCTGCTCCCAGGCCACCTGCTCGCGTAGCACCGCCAGCAGCCGGTCGGCCGCCACGGCGGGCAGGAAGCGCGGGAACCACAGCAAGGGCGGCTGGTCATCAAGGCCAGGACCAGCCAGCAAGGAATCAGGGAGCGCCAGGAACGGTTCGGACGTTTGGAGGGCCTGCACGATCGACATGCGGGACAGCATACGCCCGCCTGCCATCCTCGGCAGCGCCCCGGCGGCCGGCGCCGGCTGGCGCTGTCCTCAGCAGGAGGAGGTCTGCGTGGCGTCCATGGTCGGCGCGATCTTGAGCAGGCGCTCACTGAAGCTGGCGAGCATGCGATCGTTGCCGTCGAGCAGCAGGCGCGCATCGTTCACCAGCGCCTCGCCAGCCTTGGTCAGCGAAATCGCACGCCCCGAGCGGTTGAGCAGGCGCGCCCCCAGAAAGCATTCCAGCTTCTGGATCTGCAGCGTGATGGCCGAGGGCGACCGGTCCATGATCACGGCCGTCTCGCCAAAGGAACGCCCATCGGCGATCAGCACGAAGCTGCGCAGGATGGACAGATCCAGGTGGCGGTAGCCGGGAAGCAGGTTGGCGGAGACGTTGGTCATGTCAGTTTCCTAAAAATATTCAACAAGGTGTCGGTCTGAGACCTCACACGACCTTTGGTTTTGCCGGTATATTTCTTAAAGTTTTTCTTGTTTGAACAATATACTACACGAGATAGTTTATTCTAAACACGAGTATTGGCGCGATAAATTCTTGTGAAAAACTGTGTTTCCAAAAGTATTCCGCTGCAATCGCTTTGCCCGCATACTGACGTGGAAGGGCATTGGTGTGCTGTGTGACAGTCAAGAGCTTAACTGGTTGCACACCCCGCCTCCAAGTATTAGCCAAGCCGTTGATCCCGCTATGTTTTCAGTAAAATCCCGGAATTTCCCGGCGCTCTGCCGGATGGTCGGACGCGCCGCGGTCTGCGCCGGCCTGGTGCTCATGGCAGCGCCTGTGCTGGCGGCTGCAGGCGCCACGGCGGCCGCCCACCCGGCCGACGCGGCCCCCCTGGCGTCCGGCGATGCCAGACCCGCGGCGGCAAGCGACGACCCCGCCGCCTATGTGCAATTCGTGCTCGAAGACGACAGCGACTGCCTGATGCGCGAAGGCAAGCATGTGCTGGTGCGCAGCGCCCATCCCTCGCGCACCATCCGCGTGTGGCTGGACCGCTATTACCGCAACCGCGGCACCGGCGACCGCTCGCGCAGCGACCTGCGGCCCGGCGCCGAAGGCGAAGCCCTGGGCTGCTCGCACATCGGTGACGGCGATCAGGAATGGCGTGTCGTGCGCGCGCAGTTCCTGGAATGAAGGCACCAGACCGGCGCCACGCGCCCAGGTCGACGTGGGAGATAGTTCCACGTCGATCCGCATGCTGGCACAATCCGGACTGCCAGAGCGAACCGCGGAGAACCCCGATCATGATGCGACATTCCAAGCACACCCTGGCCATCCTGTCAGGCCTGCTGTGCTGCCTGGCAGCCGTGCCTGCTGCGGCCAGCCTGGGCGGCGATCCGTCCAGCGTCGTAGCCGACGCGCAGGCCTTCGGCGCAATGAGCGTGCAGCAGCAGGCAGGCACCCTGCAGCGCTACGAGATCCGCACGGCCGGCAGCGTGATCCATGAGTACGTCGATGCCACCGGCGTGGTCTACGCCATCGTCTTCAGCGGCGGCCCAACGCCCAATCTCGACCAGCTGCTCGGCACACATCTCGCAGCCTTCCGCGCCGGCCTGCGCCACGATCTGCGCACCGCCATCGTGAATACGCCCACCCTGCAGGCCCAGATCCATGGCCGACCCGGCGCCATCAGCGGCGTGATCTGGCTGCCGGCCCAACTGCCCCCCGGCATCTCGACGGGAGCCCTGCAATGAGCACACGCATCAGCGCCCACAGCCTGCTGCAGCGCCTGGCCCTGCTGGCACTGGCAGCACTGCTGGTCGGCTGCGGTGGCGGCGCAACCTCCACCTCGACCCTGATCTCGAACGGCGGCGGCGCGCTCAGCAGCAACATCGGCAACACCTCGGCCACCGTCTGCTCGGCAACCCCCGAGCAGCTGCTGCCGTATGGCGGCGTCAGCAGCGGCAGCGCCTCATCGGTCTACATGGACAACTGCGCGACCGCCGGCACCCTGGCGGCCGTCAACCTGCCCTACATTTCCGTCAATGTGTGCGCACCGTCCGGCGCCTGTGCCTGGATCGATCATGTGCTGGTCGATACCGGTTCGGTCGGGCTGCGGCTGCTCGCGGACGCGCTGCCGCCAGCGCTGCTGGCAAGCCTGCCCAGCACGCCGGTCACCGGCAGCAGCGCCAGCGTGGGCGAGTGCTTCCAGTTCGTGGTCAGTTATATGTGGGGGGGGGGGCGCACAGCCACCATCAACCTGGGCGGCACCGTGCCGGCCAGCGGGGGCACACACAACGGTTTGGTGAGCGGCACCGGCAACATCTTCATTCTCAATGATCCCAACGTACCCGCCGCGGTGCCGGCCAGCTGTTCCACGGCTGCCGGCAGTGCCAGCCCGCAGGCCAAGGCCGCGATCGACTTCGGCGCCAACGGCATTATCGGCATCGGCATGCTGCCGGACGACGCCAGCAACGGTGCGGCCACCTATTACCAGTGCCTGGCGGGGAGCTGCACGCTGTTCCCCGCGACAACGACGGCTGCCGCCGGCACGCCGCCGCCGGGTGCCGCGGTCGTCAATCCGCTCGCAGCGGCGCACCTCAGTGCTGCAGCAATCACGCTGGATGCTGCAGCCACCATCCACAGCCATACGGTCACCTACAGCAACTACGGTGTCGCTGGCTTGACCAATGCCTCGGCTGTGGTCGGCACCTTGAGCTATCTGAGCGGCCCGCCGACACCGAGTGCGACTTTCTATGTGAATCCCTACAGTCAACGCATGCCGGCACAACTCAGCAACGGCAGCGCCAGCGCGAATTTCGCGACCAGCCCCACCACTTTCGCCGGTGCTTTCATGGACAGCGGCTCGAACGCCTACTTCTACACCCAGACCGATCTTTCGCAGCAGGTGCTGGCAATGCAGAACTGCCCTTTCACCACCCAGAACAGCAGCGGCCAGACCGTGACCAGCCAGCGGCCATTCGCCTGCAACCTGAGCGGCCAGACCACCATCCCGCTGGTGCTGGCGCTCAAGCTGGGATCCGACATCGGCCCGCCACCCGCTCCTTCGACGACCACCGCGAGCGCCACGACCGTGGTCTCGCCAGGCCTCAGCTTTTACGACTACAACTTCCTCAACAACAGCTACCCGAACTCCCCGGTGCTGGAAGGTCTCACCGTAATCGAAACGACCAGCCCGAGTCCCTTTGCAGGCCAGTTCGACCTCGGCCTGCCGTTCTTCCTGGGCCGGCCGGTCTATATCAGCGTCTCCGACGGAGTCAGCCAGGCAACGTCTTATTACGGACTGTAAGGGGTGATTGGAGCGTACTGTCCAAGACTTAAGCCATATGTGGTGATAATCCACATGAACAGGGCTACGAATTTCCCGGACAAGGTGCTATGGTGCGCTGGCCATGTCCTCGCAGCCCCCCTACTCCTTGCGCCACTCCTGGGCTCCCCGTGACACCAGGAGCGAACCCGTGATCCCTCGTCGCGCCTCGCCAGCCCTGACCAGCGTTGCCAGCGGAGCGCCCGGCATGCTGTTCAAGTTCGTCAGCGACGACAAAGGCTTCGGTCACTTCAGCTACGCCAGCGACGGCGCCCAGAAAGTACTGGGCCTGTCGCCGCGCGCCTTGTGCACCCAGCCGCAGCGTTTTGTCGATCTGGTGCTGGAGGACGAGCGCCCCGGCCTGTTCAGCAGCATGAGCGATTCGGTGCACTCCCAGCTCGAATGGAACTGGGAAGGCCGCATCCGCGTGCCCGGCTGGTCGGACATCAAATGGATCAATCTGCGCGCCACACCGCGCAGACTCACCGATGGCCGCATCGTGTGGGATGGACTGATCCAGAACATCTCGCTCGGCAAGCGCCGCGAAGCGACCATCCAGACGGCACGCGACCAGATCGCCAATCTCGCCGCACACCAGGAGCGCGCGCGCGAGGACGAGCGCCTGCGCCTGGCGCGCGAACTGCACGACGATGTGGGCGGCAATCTGGCCGGCATCAAGATGCAGCTCGCCATGCTGCTGGGACACCTGCCCGAGGCGGCACGCCGCGCCGTGAAGGAGGATGCCGACGCGCTCAATCAGCTGGTGGATCGCACCATCGATTCGACGCGCCAGATCTCGGCCAACCTGCGCCCGCCCACCCTGGAGCTGGGCCTGGTCGCCGCGCTGGAATGGTTTCTCGAGGACTACTCGCATCGCACCGGCATCGCAGTCGATTTCGACTGCCCGTCCGACGATATCGAACTGGCTGAACACCTCAGCATTGCAGTCTTCCGGGTGTGCCAGGAGGCGCTCAACAATGTGGTCAAGCACGCGCATGCGCACCATGCGCAGGTCAGCCTGCACCCCGGGAATGGCACGCTGGTGCTGGAAGTCGAAGATGACGGCGCGGGATTCGACCCCGCCGATCCCGCGCGCGCCGATTCTTTTGGTCTGCGCGGCATGCAGGAGCGCGCCACCGCGCTGGGCGGCAAGCTTGAGGTGCGCAGCGCGCCTGGCGCCGGCACCCACGTGCGCATGACCTTGAAACACAAAGGCAACTGAGGGCGGCGGCGGCCGGCCGGCAGCGCCAGTGTCTCCCGGGGGTGGCCGAATTGCGGTAGGATGGCGCGGCCCATCCCGCCGCCCTCCTCGCCGTCCATCCATGTCCAAGCTGCGCATCCTGATTGCCGACGACCACGCCATCGTGCGCCAGGGCCTGCGCCAGATCGTGTCCGGCAGCGAGGACATGGAGGTAGCTGCCGAGGCCGCCAGCGGCAACGAGGCGATCCAGCAGGTGCGCGAGTCTGAACCCGACATCGTGCTGCTCGACATCTCCTTGGGTGACCGCAATGGCATCGATGTGCTCAAGCAGTTGCGCCGCGAATTCCCGCGCATCCGGGTGCTGATGCTGAGCATGTTCCGCGAGGACCAGTACGCGGTGCGCGCACTCAAGGCCGGCGCTTCGGGCTACCTCAACAAGCAGAGCGCGCCCGCCGAACTGGTGAGCGCCATCACGCTGGTCGCCAAGGGACGGCGCTACGTGACGCCGGAGATTGCCGAACTGCTGGCCGACAGCATCAACGAAGACCAGCTCAAGGCGCCCCACGAACTGCTGTCCGACCGCGAATACCAGACCATGCTGCTGATCGCGGCCGGCAAGGCACCGGGCGAGATCGCCGAAGACCTCGCGATCAGCATCAAGACTTTCAACGTCTACCGCGCGCGCATCCTGGAAAAGATGCAGCTCAAGAACAATGTCGAGCTGACGCGCTACGCCATGGAGAACGCGCTGCTGGCCTGAGCGGCGCCCGCGACAGCGAGCTCAGCCACTGCTGCTCGACGAGCCGCTGTAGATGTAGTTGGTGGTATTGGCCAGCGAGTTGAGCTGGCCGGTCAGGTAGCTCTGGGTGGCATTGAGACCCGACATCATGGTGTCGAGGGCGCTGAACTCGGTGTTGTACTGAGCCTGCAGCAGCGATAACTGCTGGTTCAAGCGCGTGATCTGGGCATTGCTGTCGGTGACGTCACCGTTCAGCGCGTTGGTCGCGGCGGTGATCACGCCGGTCGGGCTGTTGACCTGGGTGGCCAGATTGTTGAGGATGTTTGCGAAGCCTTGCGAAAGTCCGATCGTGCCGCGCATGCCCGTGCTACCCCCCGCGATGGTCAGGACCATGCCGTCGACGGCGCTGCCCGCCGGCGCGGTCAGGGTCTGACCGCTGCCCTTGGCCGCGAAACCGTTGATCGTTCCGGCGACGTCCACCCCGTTGGTGCTGGTCGGTGCGCTGCCGATCAGGTTGCTGCCGGCATTGCCGCCCAGGCTCACGAAGGACTTGCTGCCGTAGCTCGCCGAGGTGAAACTGAGCACGCCGTTGTTCTGACTCACGCTGACCGAGGCGCCTGCCTTGTTCAGCGCACTGCTGCCGTTGATCGCTGCCTGCACGGCGGTAGCCAACGTGCCGGCGGTGTAGCTGCCGGCCGGGATGGTGACGCTGGCGGCTGTGCCGTCGACCACCACGGTCAGTCCATCGTTGACCCCGGCGGTGATGGTCGTCCCCGCAGCCGTATTGCCCACCACGCTGCCCTGGGTCGCCACGGTCGATATGTTGATGTTGTAGCTTCCGGCGGCAGCGGCGCTGCCTGCAGACACGAACTTCACCTGCCCGTCGCTCGCCACACCGTTCTGGGCAAAAAGAGAACCGACTTCCGCCGGGTTGAGGGCCATCGCGGCATTGAGCTTGGTGCTGTCGAGCGAAAGGCTGCCATCTTTCTGGAACGTGATGCCGACGTCAGCCAGCGTGGCTTTGTTGCCCGTCGCGTCAATCATCACATTGCTGAGCGCCTGGCGTAGCTGGTTCTGGACCTGCAAGGCGCTGTACTGACCTGCCAGTGGTCCCCCGCCAGCGCCGCCGACGCCGGCTGCCGTGACCGTGTTGATGGTGGAATCGAGGGTGTTGTAGGCGGTCACAAAGGCCTGCACGTTGCTGGCGATGGTCTTGGTGTCCTGCGCCACCGCGAGACTGGTGGAGCCGGTACCGGCCAGATTGAGGGTGGTGCCCTTGATCACCTGGGTGACCGCATTGCTGGCACTGGTCACCGCCAGTCCGTTGACCGTCAGGCTGGCATCCTGCGCCACCTGCGTCTGGCTGAGATTCTGGGTGCCGGCTGGATCCTCGCCCAGCAGGGACTGCAGCGTGGCATCCCCGCTGACCGAGATTTTCATGGCGCTGGCCGCGCCGGTCTTGCTGCTGGAGAGCGACAGGCGATAAGGCGTGCCGCTGCCGTCATTGATCACGGTGGCGGAAACGCCCACGCCGGCGGCATTGATGGCGCTGGCGATGCCCTGCAGGGAATTGTTGCTCGAATCGATGGTGACGGTCCCGCCCGCGTTGGCCGCGCTCTGCGCGAAGCTGGCGCCGGTGTAGACGCCGTTGCTGACCGTGCCGCCGGAAACGGTGCCGAACTGGAAGGTGACCTTGGTGCTGCTGCCGCCGCCGATCGCCGCCGTGGCGCTGACCTGGCCCGCCGCGACCAGGGTCTGCGCGGTGGCGAGCTGGCTGACGTTGATGTTGTAGTTGCCGCTGATCGCGGTGCTGTCGGTCGTCGCCGACAGCACCGCGGTATTGCTGGGTGTGGCGGCATTGGCCTGGAAGGCCGATGCCGAGGTCAGTCCGCCGAGCGCGGTCTGGAAGCTGTAGACCGCCGCGCTCAACTGGCCGTAGGCACTGATCTCGGACTGGTAGCCTGCGATCTGTCTGTTGATGGCCGTGATCGGCGCCTGCGCCGCACTCATCAGCCCGCTCACCAGCGAACTCACATTGAGCCCTGAACCGATGCCCGCCGACGACAGCGTGCCCGTCGTCTGGCCGGTTGCATAGTTGCTGAGCGAGCCAACCGAACTGATGCCCGCGCTGGCGGTGCTGGTCCCGGACGTGGTGCCCGTCGTCGACGTGGACGTGCCAGTGCTCGTGCTCGCCGTACTGGCACCGCTGGTGGACGTGCTGATGGTGGTGGACATGACCTAGGCCTTTTCGTGGATCAGGTGCGCCTGGTAATCGTCGATGCCCTGGGCGATGCGCAGGAATTCCTCGCTGGGAATCTGACGGATGACCTGTTGTGTCTGGGTGTCCACGACTTTCACCAGCGATTGGTGGCTCTTGTCGTCGACCTGGAATTCGAGGGCATTGTTGTGCACCTGCAGCGCTTTGTTGCCCGACTGCACCGCATCGGCGAGTTCGCTGCCGGACGGCCGGCTGGCAGGCGCCGACGCCGCGATTGAAGAAGATCCGCTCACCGGCGCATCGCCCAGAGGGCGCGCACCACCGGTGGCCACGGGAAGATCTGCGCCCGCCGCCGGGTAGCTTTGCGTAGGGCCTATGCTGATGTCCATGGACTGCTGTCTCCCGATAAGCCTGCTTGCGCAGGCGCAAAACCCCGGGGACCGAAGTTCCCGGGGATTTGCCTAGATCACCTTGAGGGTCCGCGCTTCGATCAGCCCTTCAGCAGGGTCAGGACCGAGTTCGGCAGGCTGTTGGCCTGGGTCAGCATCGCGGTGCCGGCCTGCTGCAGGATCTGCGCCTGCGACAGATTGGCGGTTTCGGCCGCGAAGTCGGTGTCCTGGATCCGCGAGCGTGCGGAGCTCAGGTTGGCCGATGTCTGCTGCAGGTTGGTCACAGTGGCCTGGAAGCGGTTGCTGGTGGCGCCCAGGTTGGCGCGCTGGCTGTCGACCTGGTGGATCGCCGCATCGAT
>JAGWIJ010000013.1 GCA_028873535.1 Pseudomonadota bacterium | reverse complement strand
GGCTGTTCCTGGGGGCCTGAGCAGCGCCGCCTGCGTCCTCAGGAGCTGCGGCGATCGCCCCGGCGGCGATCGCCACGGCGCCGTTCGGTGCCCGGCGCCCAGCCGTCACGCACCCACACGGTGTGCGCCTGGCAGAATTCGCGGATGCCGTGGAAGGACAGTTCACGGCCCAGGCCCGAGGCCTTGACGCCGCCGAAGGGCAGGCGCGGGTCGGATTTGACCACGCCGTTGACGAAGCTGCAGCCGGCCTCGACGCGCAAGGCCACCTGCTCGGCATGCTCGTAGTCGCGGCCCCAGACGCTGGCGCCGAGCCCGAAGCGCGTCTCGTTGGCGATGCGCACGGCGTCGTTCTCGTCGCGCGCGCGGATCACCACCGCCACCGGACCGAACAGCTCTTCCTGGCGCGCTTCGCAGCCTTCCGGTGCGTGGTCGATCAGCGAGGGTGCGTAGTACCAGCCGTTCCCGGCGATGGGCTCGCAGCCCAGCAGCGGCACCGCACCGGCCGCCAGCGTGGCCTGCACCTGGCGATGCAGCTGCTCGCGCAGATCGGCGCGCGCCAGCGGTCCGATCTGGGTATGGTCGTTGGCGGGGTCACCCACCTTCAGCGCCGCGATCCGTGCGCGCAGGCCCTGCACGAAGGCTTCGGCGATTTCCGGCACCACGATGAAGCGCTTGGCGGCTATGCAGGCCTGGCCGGCATTGGTGAAACGCGCCTGGATGGCGCGCGGCACGACCAGGTCGAGGTCAGCATCGGCGAGCACCACGAAGGGATCGGAGCCGCCGAGTTCCAGCACGATCTTCTTGAGGTGGCTGCCGGCCAATGCCGCCACCGTGCGCCCGGTGCGCTCCGAGCCGGTCACTGCGATCGCCTGCACGGCGGGATGCGCGATCACGCGCTCGACCAGATCGACCTCGATCGGCAGTTGCGTGAACACGCCGGCCGGCACGCCGGCCTCGCGGAACACGCGCTCGATCGCCTGGGCACACAACTGCACATTGGGAGCATGCTTGAGCAGCACGCCATTGCCTCCCATCAGCGCCGCGGCCGCGAAGCGGAATACCTGCCAGAACGGGAAGTTCCAGGGCATCACGCCCAGAACGAGACCGAGCGGGTCGTAGCGCACATAGGACTTGCCGGCATCGCTCGGGATGCGCTCTTCTTCCAGGAATGGTTCGGCGTGCACGGCATAGTAGTCGCACACCAGCGCGCAGCGCTCGATCTCGCCGCGCGCTTCGCTCAGCGGACGGCCCATTTCCTGCGTGGACAGCTGCGCCAGCGAACCGGTCTGCTCGCGCAGCAGCGTGGCCACCTGGCTCAACAGTTCGGCACGCTGCCCGAAATCCAGCGCGCCCCAGGCTTTCTGCGCCGTGGCTGCGCGCTCCAGGGCCTGGTCGAGTTGCCCGGCGGTCCAGCTGGCGTGGCTTGCGATGAGCTGCGCGGTGGCAGGGTTGACACTGGTGAACGGCATGGAATGATGCGCAGGTCGCATGTAAACGGACGCAAGGCCCGGAACGTTGGATGCTAGCACTCCGTTGTGCGCTCTGAAAGGGTGAAACCCTTGTCGTCCAAACCGGCCCAAGGCCTCTCGCATGCCTGCCTTGCCTGGCTCGCATTGTTCCTGCTGCCGGCCGGATGCGCGGCGCCGCAGCCGCGTGCGCCCGTGGCGCAACAGCCGCAGGCTGCTGTCGACCGCTCGCGCGAAATGGCCCACCGCGTGGGCATGCTGGATCGTCTCAGTTTCGGCATCAATGGTGCCTTGCTTGCCGAGGCGGAGGCGCAGGGCGGTGCGCAGGCCTGGCTGCAGCAGCAGCTGCATCCGGCGCCGGGGGACGACCTGCCGCCCGAAGTGCAAGCGCGTCTGCAGGGCTTCCTGTCACGCCAGCAGCCGCTCGAGCCGCTGATGCTCGACATCGAACGCAGGCGCAAGGCGGCGCGCGCGCTGGCCGGCGACGCCGAGCGCAAGCAGGCGCAGGACGCGCTGCGCGCGACGGCCACGCGCATGGGTCGCGAGGCCCAGCTCGAAACGCTTTGGCGGGCGGTCTATTCGCACCAGCAGCTGCGCGAACTGCTCACGGACTTCTGGGCCAATCATTTCAGCGTGTTCATCGGCAAGGGCGATGTGCCGCTGCTGGCGGCGGACTATGTCGACCACGCCATCCGGCCGCATGTGCTGGGACGCTTCCAGGACCTGTTGCGCGCCTGTGCCAGCCATCCGGCCATGCTGCGGTACCTCGACAACGACCGCAACGCGGCCGGCAAGCTCAACGAGAACTTCGCGCGCGAGCTCATGGAGCTGCACACCTTGGGTGTCGATGGCGGCTATACCCAGAAGGACGTGCAGGAGCTGGCGCGCGCCCTCACCGGCTTTGGCGTGTGGCAGGGCGAGGATCCGCCGCGCGCCGGCCGCAACATGGACAGCTGGCGGCGTGAAGGGCTGTTGGAATACCGCCCCGGGCGCCATGACTTCGGCGACAAGGTGCTGCTGGGCGAGCGCCTGCACAGCCGCGGCTGGGGCGAATTCGACGAGGTCATCACGCGTCTTGCGCATCATCCCGCCACCATCCGTCATGTCTCGGCGCGGCTCGCCACTTTCCTGCTCGGGCATCCGCCGGGTGCGCCGCTGCTCGACCAGCTGCAGACGGTGTGGCTGGCCAGCGACGGCGACCTGCGCGAACTCACGCTCGCCGTGGTGCGCAGCGGCGAATTCGACGCCAGTCTGGGCGAGGGCTTCAAGACACCCCAGCGCTTCGTGATCGGATCCATCCGCCTGGCCTACGAGGATCGCGTGGTCCTCAACCTGCAGCCGGCGCTCAACTGGCTCAACCGCATGCAGCACGCGCCTTTCGGTCACGCCACCCCGGAAGGCTATGCCTTGCCCGGCAGCGCCTGGAACGGGCCGGGACAGTTCGCCACGCGCTTCGAGATCGCGCGCCAGCTGGGGTACGGCAGCGCCGGACTGTTCCGCGCCGAAGGCGCCAAAGGCGATGAGCTGCCGGCCTTTCCGCAGCTGGCCAGCGCCTACTATTACCGCGCAGTCGAGCCGGGCCTTGGCCACCAGACCCGCGAGGCGCTGGCGCAGGCGCGCTCGCCGCAGGAGTGGAGCCTGCTGCTGCTCGCTTCGCCCGAAATGATGCGCAACTGAGGAGCGATCCGCCATGCCATCCAGTCCATCAACGCCACGCCGTGTCTTCCTGCGCCAGTCCGCTGCGCTGGCGGGCGGACTGATGCTGCTGCGCGGAGGCGCCCTTGCCGCTGCCGCCGGCGCGCCGCGCCTGCTGCTGGTGTTCCTGCGCGGCGGCTACGATTGCGCCAGCCTGCTGGTGCCGCGCGGCGACTTCTACCGGGAGTCGCGCCCCAACATCGCCATTGCCTGCGACGGCAGCGCTGGCGCCGCGCTGCCGCTGGATGGCGACTGGAGCCTGCATCCGGCGCTCGAAGGTTCGCTGCTGCCCCTGTGGCGCGGCGGCCAGCTGGCCTTTGTGCCGTTCTCGGGCACGCCCGATCTTTCGCGCAGCCATTTCGAGACCCAGGATGCGATCGAGCGCGGCGACGCGCCCGGTACGCCGCCGCGCAACGACAGCGGCTTCCTCGGCCGGCTGGTGGCCGAACTGCGAGACCCCACGGCGATCAGCTTCACCGACCAGCTGCCGCTGGTGCTGCGCGGCGCCGGCGGCGTTCCCAATGTGGTGCTGCGTGGCCTCGCCAAACCGGTGCTGGACGGCCGCCAGGAAAGCCTGATCGCCGCCATGTACCGCGGAACGCCCTACTACGATGCTGTCACCGAGGGCTTCACCGCGCGCGACGAGGCGGGGCGCGAACTTGCCGTCGAGATGGAAGAGGCCGGCCGCAAGGCGGCCAATGCGCGTGGCTTCGAGCAGGAGGCACGCCGTATCGCGCGCCTGATGCGCGATCGCCACCGCATCGGCTTTGTCGACGTCGGCGGCTGGGATACGCACGTCGAACAGGGGGCTGCCAAGGGGGCGCTGGCCGCGCGCTTCGGGCAGCTCGGCGCCGGCCTGGCCGGCTTTGTCGACGAGATCGGTCCGGCCTGGAACGACACCGTGGTGGTGGTGGTGTCCGAATTCGGGCGCACCTTCCGCGAAAACGGTAACCGTGGCACCGACCATGGCCATGGCAGCGTGCTGTGGGTGCTCGGCGGCGCGATCCGCGGCGGCCAGGTGCGCGGTGAACAGTTGCCGGTGCAGCGTGCCACGCTGTTCCAGGATCGCGACTACCCGGTGCTGAACGATTACCGGGACACCCTGGCCGGCCTGTTCGCGCGCGCCTACGGCCTCGACGCCGCCGCACTCGGGCGCGTGCTGCCGGGCGCCGTGCCGGCCGACCGCGGTCTGCTCTGAGGGTCCGGATCAGGCGCGGCGCTCTGCCGCCATGCTCGCCAGCAGATCGGCAAAGCGCTCGCCCTGCACGCTGACGTGCTCACGGCAGCATTGCGCTGCGGCGGACTCGTCGCCGCCACAGACCGCGTCCACCAGGGCCTGATGTTCCGCGAACGAGCTCGAAAGGCGCGTGCGCACGCGCAGCTGCAGTCGCCGGTAAGCGCGCAGACGCCGGCTCAGGGCCAGCGCCTGCTGTTCCAGAAAGCCGTGATGCGCGATGCGGTACAGCGTGTGGTGGAACGTCTCGTTGCGCAGATAGTAGGCATCGGGATCACCCGCCTGCATGGCGCCCACGCAGCCCAGATGCGCGGCGCGCAGCGCCTGCTGGTCGGCCGCGCTGGCACGGCGCGCCGCCAGACGCGCGCACATCGCCTCCAGCTCCGCCATGACTTCGAACATCTCCATGAGTTGGCGGGCGCTCACTTCAGTTACGACGGCACCCCGTCTCGGTCGCAGTGTCAGCAGGCCGGCCGCACCAAGCTGGATCAGCGCTTCGCGCACCGGGGTGCGTGACACGCCATGGCGTTCTGCCAGTTCGATCTCGTCCAGTCGGGTGCCCGGCGGATATTCGCCGGTGGCAATGGCCTCGGCGATGCGGTCCGCGAGGGAAGTGGCGCCCGGGGTGTCGGAGCGCAGCGGAGAAAGGTCGTCCATGGCGCGATTGTATGCCAAACCTGGTTTCGTGAAATACGCCCAGGCTCGTCATGTATACAAGAAAGGCAAATTCGGATACAAAGAACGCCACACAGGCGCGCCGCGGGGCGGATTTGACGCCGATGCCAACAAGATCCCTGAGGAGACCAACATGCCCTTGAATCGTCGTCAGTTCCTGCAGGGCGGCAGCGCCCTGGCAACCCTCGGGCGCGGCAGCGCAGCCGCGCTGGCAGCCTGGGCCGCGCCGGGGCAGGCCGCCGAAGCGCAGTCGCTGAAGATCTCGCACCAGTTCCCGGGCGGCACGCTCAGTGAAGGTGACTTCCGCGACCGGCTCTGCCGCCAGTACGCCGCCGAACTGGAAAAGCGCAGCAATGGCGCACTCAAGGGCGTGGTCTACGCCAATTCCTCGTTGATGAAGACCCAGGCGCAGTTCAGTGCCATGCGCAAGGGCGCGCTGGACATGAGTCTGGTTCCGCTCAACTACGCAGGCGGCGAGGTGCCCGAGGTCAACATCGGTCTGATGCCGGCCGTCGTCACCAGCTACGACAAGGGCGCTGCCTGGCACAAGGCTGAAGTGGGGCGCGCGCTGTACGACATCCTGGCCGACAAGGGCGTGCTGCTGGTCAGCTGGATCTGGCAGGCCGGCGGCGTCGCCTCGCGCACGCGGCCGGTGATCGAACCCGACGATGCCAAAGGGCTCAAGATCCGCGGTGGCGGGCGCGAGATGGACATGGTGCTCAAGCAGGCTGGCGCCGCGGTGCTCAACATGCCATCCAACGAGATCTACGCCGCGCTCCAGACCGGCGCGCTCGACGCTGCCATGACCTCCAGCACCAGCCTCATTTCCTTCCGCCTGGAAGAGGTTGCCAAGAACCTCACCACCGGCCGCGGACACGCCTACTGGTTCATGTTCGAGCCGCTGATGATTTCGCGTCAGGTGTTCGAGCGGCTCGGCAAGCCCGAACAGGATCTGGTCATGGCGCTGGGTGCCGACATGGAGAAATTCGCCCTCGACAATGCACGTGCCGACGACCAGCAGGTGGCCGCCATCTACGCCAAGGCGGGCGGCAAGGTGTTCGACCTCAGCGAGGCGGTGGTGCAGAAGTGGCAGGCCATCGCGCGTGACAGCGCCTGGAAGGACTACGCGGCGCGCAGCGAAGGCTGCGCGCGCATCCTGCGCCTGGTCGAGAAGGTGCTGTGAGCGGCAATCCCTTCGCCACTGCCCCGGTCGACGCCGAAGCCGACGGTCTGCTGGGCATGGCGGCGCGCGTGCTGGCATGGTGCAACCGTCTGGCCCTGGCGCTGGCCATGCTGGCCGTGCTGGCCGCCTGCGGCGTGCTGAGCGCCAGTGTGGTGTTGCGCTATTTCCTCAAGGTGCCGACCGACTGGCAGGATGAAGTCGCGGTGTTCCTGCTGGTCGGTGCCACTTTCTTCAGCGCCGCTCACGTCCAGGCACGTCGCGGTCACATCGGTATCGAAATCGCGGCCACCCTGCTGCCGCCGGCACTCGATCGTCTGCGCCGCGCGCTGTGCGATGTGCTGGCCCTGCTGTTCTGCGCCTTTTTCACGTGGAAGTCCTGGACGCTCTGGCTCGAGGCCTGGAGCGAAGGCCAGACCACGTCTTCGGAATGGGCGCCGCCGCTGGCACTGCCCTACGGCCTGATGAGCGCCGGCATGACCCTGCTCACCCTGCAGTTGCTGCTGCAGTGCCTGATCGCCTGGCGCGTCGGCGCGCGCCACGGCGTGCGCCTGGTCGCCGCAGGGGGGCAGTCATGAGCACGGCGGCGATCGGGCTGCTGTATGGCGCCGGCACCCTGGGCCTGATGCTGATCGGCATGCCGATCGCGTTTGCACTGGGCGGCATCGCGGTGCTGTTCATGTTCGGCTTCATGCCAGCCTCGGCTCTCGATACCGTCACCCAGAACGTCTACGAGGAGATGGCCAGCATCACCTTGCTGTCGATCCCCCTGTTCATTCTCAAGGGCGCCGCCATCGGCCGTTCGCGCGCCGGCGGTGACCTGTACGCGGCCATCCATGCCTGGCTCGGCCGCGTTCCCGGCGGGCTCGGCATCGCCAACGTGTTCGCCTGCGCGCTGTTCGCCGCCATGGCAGGGTCCAGTCCTGCCACCTGCTCGGCGATCGGATCGGCAGGCATCCCGGAAATGCGCGCGCGCGGCTACTCGCCGGGCTTTGCGGCCGGCATCATCGCGGCTGGCGGCACGCTCGGCATCCTGCTGCCGCCGTCGATCACCATGATCCTGTATGCGGTCGCCGCGCAGGTCTCGCTGGGACGCCTGTTCCTGGCCGGTGTGCTGCCCGGCCTGCTGCTGGTCGGCCTGTTCTGCAGCTATGCCGCGTGGCAGTTCAGCCGCGAACGCAGCGCGGCACTGCTGGCCTTTCAGCGCGACGGCGTGCACTCCGCGCACCTTGACCAGCATCGCTGGAGCCTGGCCGAAAAGACCCGCATGCTGCCACGCGTGCTGCCCTTCGTGACCCTGCTGCTGGGCGTGATGGGCGCGCTCTATGGTGGCTACGCCACGCCGTCCGAAACCGCCGGTCTGGGTGCCATCCTGGCGCTGCTGCTGGTTGCCGCGGTCTACGGCGTGTGGCGCCCGGCCCAACTGGCGCCGATCCTCGAGGTCACGCTGCGCGAATCGACCATGCTGATGTTCATCGTCGGCATGTCCCTGCTGTACGCCTATGTGATGAGCTATCTGCAGATCTCGCAGGGAGCCGCCGAATGGATCGTCGCCCTGCACCTGTCGCGCTGGGTGCTGCTGGCCGCCGTGCTGCTGCTGGTGGTGGTGCTGGGCTTTTTCCTGCCGCCGGTGTCGATCATCCTGATGACCGCGCCGATCCTGCTGCCACCGCTCAAGGCCGCCGGTTTCGACCTGATCTGGTTCGGCATCGTGATGACCATCGTCATGGAGATGGGGCTGATCCATCCGCCGGTCGGCCTCAACCTGTTCGTGATCCGCAACATCGCGCCGGATATCCCGCTTGGCGCGGTGATCCGCGGCGTGCTGCCGTTCGTCGCGCTGATGCTGCTGGCGGTGCTGATCCTTTGCCTGCTGCCGGCCTGCGCCACCTGGCTGCCCGTCGCCCTGCTGGGAGCGGCTGCTTGAGTGCGCGCCGCAGCGAGCGCCTGGCGCGCATCGCCCACCTGCGCCAGGGACGTCACGTGCAGCCGGACGCGATGGTCGAGGTGCTCGAACGGCTGATCGAGGCCGGCGACCGCGTGTGCGTGGAAGGCAACAACCAGAAGCAGGCCGACTGGCTGTCGGAATGCCTGGCACACACCGACCCGCAGCGCGTGCATGGACTGCATCTGGTGCAGTCGGTGCTGTCGCTGCCGGAGCATCTCGACATCATCGAGCGTGGCCAGGTCGAGCGGCTCGACTTCTCGTTCTCCGGCCCCCAGGCCGGACGCCTGGCACGCCTGCTCGAAGGCGGACAGATCCGCCTGGGCGCCATCCACACCTACCTGGAACTGTTCGCGCGCTATTTCGTCGACCTGACGCCGCGCGTGGCGCTGGTCGCGGCGCAGCTTGCCGACCGCGAAGGCAATCTCTACACCGGACCCAACACCGAGGACACGCCAGCCATCGTCGAAGCCACCGCCTTCCGCGACGGCATCGTGATCGCGCAGGTGAACGCCGTGGTCGACCGTCTGCCGCGCATCGACATCCCGGCGGACTGGGTGCATGTGGTGGCGCCTGCGCCACGCCCGCACCATGTCGAACCGCTGTTCACGCGCGATCCGGCGCTGATCACCGAGGTCCAGGTGCTGATGGCGATGATCGCCATCAAGGGCCTGTATGCCGAATACGGCATCCGCCGGCTCAACCATGGCATCGGCTTCGACACCGCGGCCATCGAACTGCTGCTGCCCACCTACGCCGAATCGCTGGGGCTGCGCGGCAGGATCTGCACCCACTGGGCGCTCAATCCGCACCCGACGCTGATCCCGGCGATCGAGGCCGGCTTTGTCGAATCGGTGCACTGCTTCGGCTCCGAGGTCGGCATGGAGGCCTATGTGGCAGCGCGGCCGGACGTGTTCTTCCTGGGCGGCGACGGCAGCCTGCGCTCCAACCGCGCCTTCTGTCAGGCAGCGGGGCACTATGCCTGCGACCTGTTCATCGGCTCCACGCTGCAGATCGACCTGGCCGGCAACAGTTCGACCGCCACGCGTGGACGCATCACCGGTTTTGGCGGCGCACCCAACATGGGTGCCGATGCGCGCGGCCGTCGCCACGCCAGCGCGGCCTGGCTGCGTGCCGGCGCGGAGGGGCGGGCGCCCGGCGCGATGCCGCGCGGCCGCAAACTGGTGTGCCAGATCGTCGAGACCTTCCGTGAACACATGCAGCCCACTTTCGTCGAGCGCCTCGATGCCTGGGATCTGGCCGAGGCGGCGGGGCTGGACCTGCCGCCCGTGATGATCTACGGCGAGGACCTGACCCACTTGATCACGGAAGAGGGCATTGCCCACCTGTGCCGCTGCACCGATGATGCAGAGCGCGAGCAGGCGATCCGTGCCGTGGCAGGATTCACGCCGGTCGGCCTGGCACGCGACGCCGCGGCGGTCGCCAGCCTGCGTGAGCGTGGCATCGTGCAGCGGCCCGAGGACCTCGGCATCGCGCCGCGTGACGCCACGCGCGACTGGCTGGCCGCGCGCAGCATCAAGGATCTGGTGCGCGCCTCGGGCGGCCGCTACCAGCCACCGCCGCAATTTCGCAACTGGTAGGGCTGTCGATGGAACATTTCACGCTCGTGTTTCCCAGCCGGCCAGCCCCGCCGCAGGCGCTGCAGGCGGCTGCCGCCCTGTGCGGCGTGGTGGGCTCCGGCAACCTGGAAGTGCTGGTCGAGCCAGGTGGCGCCAGCGCGGCGCAGGACTGCTGCCAGCTGGAAGTGCACACCGCCGCCGAAGGCTTCCGCGAGACCTGGCAGGCGGTGCTGGGCGAGTTCTGCGCCCTGCACGCCGCCGGCGGCCTGTCGCTGCTGCTCAATGATGTCGGCGCCACGCCGGCCGTGGTCGCGCTGCGCCTGGCGCAGGCCTACGAAGCCTGGCTGGCCGGCCCTGCCGCGGGCGCGCCATGAGCGTGCGCCACAGCTTCCTCGAGGCGACCGCGCGCCAGCGCGCGCTGGCGCTGCTCGATCCCGGCAGCTTCCGCGAAGCGTGCCCGCCACAACGCGCCTGGCAAAGCCCGCATCTGGCCCTGCTCGACCTGCCGCAAGCGCTCGACGACGGCATCGTGACCGCCAGCGGCACGCTGAACGGGCACGTCGTGCTGCTGGCCGCCCAGGAAGGCGCCTTCAACGGCGGCTCGGTGGGCGAGATCCACGGTGCCAAGCTGCTTGGCCTGCTGCAGGCCGCCCTGAGCCTGCGGCCGGCCGGCGTGCTGCTGCTGATCGACTCAGGGGGCGTGCGTCTGCACGAGGCCAATGCCGGCATCCTGGCCATCTCGGAGGTGGCGCGTGCGGTGCTGGCCGTGCGCGCTGCCGGTATCCCGGTGCTGGCCCTGCTCGGCGGCCGCTGCGGTGCCTTCGGCGGCATGGGCATCGTGAGCTGCCTGTGCGACCGGGTGCTGATGAGCGAGGAGGCGCGACTCGGGCTTTCCGGACCGGAAGTGATCGAGACGGTCAAGGGTCGCGCCGAATTCGACAGCCACGATCGCGCGTTGGTGTGGCGCGTCACCGGCGGCAAGACGCGCCGTGCGCTGGGCGATGCGCACCGGCTGGTTGACGATGCCATGGAGGCCTTCCGCACGGCGGCGGGCCAGGAACTGGAACAACTGCGCGCGCGGCCGCTGCAGGCGCCGGACCTGGCCGCCCTGGAAGCGCAGCAGCGCAGCTGGCTTGCGCGCCATCAGGACTTTGCCGGCGCGCAGGACAGCCCGCCGATCCTGGCAGCGCGCCTGCGCGCACCGGCGCCCGCCGACTGGGACGGTGCCGCCGCCTTCGAGAATGCCCTGCTGCCGCTGGCGCCGGCGCCGGCCGACGCAGCCGGGGTGCCGGCCGGGCAGCCGCCGCTGCAGGCGCTTGGCGCAGAGGACCAGGCCTGGGCGGATCACGTGTTCGGTTGCGGCCGGCATCGTCTGGCGGCTGCCGACGGCTTCCTGGCCGGCAGCGCCGATGTCGCCCACGGTCGGGTGTGGGTCATCGGCACGCGCGGCGCCGCTGCCATCGATGCCGCGCTGGCCTTGCGCCTGGCGCGCGCTGTGCTCGACGCCATTGCCCACGACCGGGCCAGCGCCGCCTGCTCGCCCTTGCTGCTGCTCGCCGACACGCAGGGTCAGGCGCTGTCGCGCCATCAGGAACTGCTGTGCCTCAACGGCGCACTGGCGCATCTGGCGCAGTGCGTCGACCTCGCGCGACGTGAACGCCATCCCCTGCTCACCCTGGTGCGCAATCAGGCCGTCAGCGGCGGCTTCCTGTCCTTCGGCATGCTGGGTGACCTGATCTGCGCACTGCCGCAGGCCGAGATCCGTGTCATGGATCTGCGCGCCATGGCGCGCGTCACGCGCATCCCGCTCGAACGTCTGCAGCAGCTGGCACTGACGGCGCCGGCGTTTGCGCCGGGTGCCGCCAATTTCCATTCCCTGGGTGGCGTGCACCAGCTGTGGGAAGCGCAGCAGGACTGGCCGGTTGCGCTCGCCCAGGCGCTTGCAGGGATCGACGCCGACGACCGGCGCGCCGCACTGGGACAGCAAAGGGGTGGACGCAAACTGGCCCGCCAGGTGGCGGACCAGGTGCGCGCTGCTCTCGGCGCCTGATCCATGACCGCGCTCCCGGCCGGCGGACCCAACCGGATTCCGGTCAGCGTGCCTTCGCTGTGGCCGGCGGCCCGGCTCGACATGGCGGGCGGCGTGGCGCTGCCTGCCAGCACGCCGGACCACGGCGATCTCTACCGGCGCCACGATCTGGTGTGGCTGAGCGCCGATGCTTCCTTCCCGGCCGCGGAGCTGTCGGGTCCCTGGGTGCTGGCCGCGACCACGCCCGAGCAGCAGCGTGCCGGCAGCCTGCGCCTTGGGCGCTGCGCGGCCAGCGCCGCCGGACGTCCGCTGCGCGTGGCCGCAAACGCCGAGCTGTCGGCGGTGCGCATCCACCGGCCGCCGCTGGCGCCGACGGAAGTGCTTGATCGCCTGCCCGCTCTGGATCCGGCGTGGCGCGCGCTGCTGCGTGACATCGCGCACTGGGCAGCAGCCAATGGCGTACGCGCCGGCATCTACGGCTCGCTCGCCTGGCAGGCCCTGCTGGGTGAGCGCCCGGGCTTTCTGCACGCCGACAGCGATATCGATGTGCTGGTCGACGGCTGCGGCCACTCCGCCAACGCAGCCGTCGCCGGGTCCTTGCGCCAGCTGCTGGCGCTGGGGGCGGCCAGCGAGCAGCGCGGCGGGCCGCGCATCGACGGCGAATGGCGGCTGCCCGACGGGGGCGACGTCAGCCTGCGCGAGCTCGCCGACGGCCTTGGCGGTGTGGCAAGCCGGGTGCTGGTGCGTCAGCACGGGCAGGTCATGCTGCGCAGTGTGTCGCTGGCAGGCGCGCCGGCGCTGCTGCGCAGACGGCCGGCGCCGCGGCACGATCCGGCGCTGCTCGACCAGCTGGCACTGGCGGCCTTGCGCCGCGAGGCCGGCGCCTGGCCCAAGCCTGGACTGGTGTCGCCGGTGGATCGCGGCAGCCACCACGACATGGACGTGCGACTGCTGCTGGCGGCCATCGATGCCTTGCGCGGCTGGTTCGCCGAAATGGCGGGGGCCGCCCTGCGCGGCGCCTGCTTCGCACAGTTGGCGGCGGTCGGGCGCGCCGCCGAGGCGGCGATGTTCGACGCCACCGGCGGCGTCAACGCCTACAAGGGCGCGATCTTCCACCTGGGCCTGCTGGCCGCCGGCGCCGCTACCGCACCACCGGGCTGGGCGCCGCAGGACTGGGTGCGCCGGCGCTGGGGCGACGAACTGCTGGCCCACCGCCCTGCCGGTGCCACGCATGGTGCCGAAGTGCGTCGGCGCGACGGCGCCGGTGGCGCCATCGGCGAAGCGGCACGCGGCTTTCCGACCCTGGTGCAGGTGGTGCTGCCGGCGCTGCAGGCGGCACGCGCTCGCGGATTCGTCGAGGAGCGCGCCAGCATCGCAGCATTGCTCGCCAGCATCGAGGTGCTGGAAGACACCAATCTGCTCTGGCGCGGCGGCCGTGACGGCCTGTCCTGGGCGCGCGCGCAGGCCGGTCTGGCCCTGCGCCGCGACCTGATCGGCCGGCCGGACTGGCGTGCCGCGCTGGCCACTGTCCATCGTGCCTTCGTGCAGCGCCGGCTGAGCCCGGGCGGCAGCGCCGACCTGCTGGCCTGTGCGCACTTCCTGCAGGCCCTGGAGGGGCCCGGCATGCCCGATGCCGCCCGCCAGGCGGCGGCGCAGCCGATGGCCTCGATCCAGGCGTGAGCGCGCGCCGCAGCCTGTTCGCCGTGGTCTGCGCCGGCCAGGGCGAACAGGCCGCGCTCGACTTCGCGGCACTGCGCCCGGGACCCGCCGCCGACCCCGCTGCACACGAGCTTTGGCGCAGCGCCTCCGGGCAGGTCGGCTGCGACTGGGCAGCCTACTGGCAGGCGCTGCCACTGGCGGCGCGCAGCGCCAATCTGGAGGCGCAACGCGCCGTGGTGCTGTTCCAGGCCCTGCGCTGGCTCGACCTGCGGACGCGGCTGCCGGCGCCAGACTGGGTGGTGGGCTATTCGGTCGGCGAACTGACGGCGCACGCCATCGCCGGCAGCCTGCCGTGGCGCGCCCTGCCGGCGCTGGTGGTCGCGCGCGCGCGCGCCATGGATGGCGTTGCCGCCAGCTGGACCGCGGCGCATGGCGATGCGCTTCCGACAGCGGCCTGTCTGCTGCGCGCCGGCGGCCCGCTGCCGCCGGCGGCGAGCGAACGTCGCCGGCAGGCACTGCTGCGGCACGGACTGCAGCTCGCCATCCGGCGCGGACCCGCCGACCACATCTGGGGCGGACCGCCCGCCGCCCTGGCCGCCATGCTGGCCGAAGCGGATGCGCCACACTGGCAGCTGCGCGTGATCGACGTGCGCTGTCCCTCGCATACGTCCTGGATGGCGCCGGCGCTGCCGGCCTGGTCGGCGGCGCTCGATGCCGCCGCCGTGCAGGCGCCGGCCATCGGCATCCTTGCCGGCATCTCGGCTGCACGCGTGCGCGATGCGGCGGCGGTACGCGCCACGCTGCTCGCGCAGCTGGCCACGCCTTTGTGCTGGGAAGAAGTCCTGCAGGCCCTGGCGGAACACGGTGTGGGCCGCTTGCTCGACCTCGGGCCGGGCAGCGACCAGACGCGACTGATTCGCGATCAGCTGCCAGCGCTGCAGCTGCTCGACGCCGCAGCCGTGCAAAGCACTTGAGCGCATGCGTCCGGAGGAGTTAAATCGGGGCAGTCCAAGCGGAGGGTGTTCATGAGCGATCTCGACAAGGTGCACCGCCTGCTGGCCAGCGCGCCGCAGTGCCAGCAGCGCATCGCGGAACTGCAGACGGCGCATGCCCACTGCAGCCAGCAGCAGTTCAGCGAATTGCTGGCGCTGTGGCAGGGCGCCCACGGTCCCTGCCCGGACCAGTCGGTGATGGCTGCGTTCGGCTGGGCCGTGCGCGAGGAAAACACGCTGCGCTGGTGCCTGGAGCGCCTGCATATCGTCATCGATGCACCGCCGGCGCATGGCGTGGCGGGCGATCACCATCTGCCCCTGGGGCGCGAACGGCTGGAGGCGGAAGCCCACAAGCATGTGATCGGTGAGGACTGAGACCCTCGCGCTGCTGTTCGGCGTCGGCACGGCTGCCGGATGGGTGGATGCCATCGCCGGTGGCGGCGGCTTGCTGACGCTGCCGGTCCTGCTGGCAACGGGACTGCCACCCACGCAGGCGCTCGCCACCAACAAGCTGCAGGGCAGCTTCGGTGCCGCCTCAGCCAGCCTGGTTTTCCTGCGCCGCGGTCATGTGGCGCTGTCGCTGGTGCTGCCAGGCGTGCTGGTGGCCGCGCTGGCCGCCGCACTGGGAGCGCACTGCGTGCAGTTCGTCGACACGCGCTGGCTGCGTGCCCTGATTCCGCTGGTGCTGATCGCGGTCGCCGCGTGGTTCCTGCTGCGACCGTCGTTCGGTGCCGTCACCGGGCGGATCCGGCTCGGCGCGCCAGCCTTCCTGCTGCTGGCCGTGCCGGCGATCGCTTTCTACGACGGCATGGTGGGACCTGGTACCGGCACCTTCCTGGCGCTGGCGGGTATCTCGCTGCGCGGCCTGAGCCTGACACCTGCCACGGCGCAGGCCAAATGGCTCAACCTGGGCAGCAATCTGGGTTCGCTGGCGGTGTTCCTGCTGGCCGGACAGGTGGTCTGGGCACCGGGCCTGGCAATGGCCTGCGGACAGATGGCGGGCGCACGCGTGGGCGCGGGCATGGTGATCCACCGTGGCGGCGCGCTGGTGCGCCCGGTGGTGATCGTGGTGTCGCTCGCGCTGAGCGCGCGTCTGCTGTGGCCGACGCTTCAGACCCTGGCCGGCCTCAACCGCGGCTGATCGCTTCCTCCGGGATCTGGTATTCGACTTCCAGCGGGTCGTCCAGCAGCGCATCGTCCAGCGCGCGCAGCGTTGGCGCAGTGGCCGATACCGTGGCCGGCATGACGGTCGGCGCGATGGAGTGGGCGGCGGCCGGCGCGGCCACCTCTTCATCCATCACCGGCAGCGGCCCGGCATCAGGCTCGCGACCGACCAGGTCTTCCAGGCTGTTGCGGATGCCTCGCAGATTGGCCTCGATACCCGCCAGAACCAGGCACGCGGCCAGCGCCAGCACCAGACCGAAGCACACCGCTGCCGCGTTCACGGCCGCGCCCGCCGCTGCCCAGGCAGCGGCCACTCGATGCGACTCGTTGACCGTCTCGGCCTCGACCCGGCGCTTTTCCTGAGCTTCGAATTCGTGCACCTTGCGGCGCGCGGCATCCCATTGCGCAATATGGAAATTCACCGCGGTCACCAGCGGCTGGTTCAGCTTGCCGGCTTTGGCCAGCGCGCCCGCATCCTTGTCTTCCAGCAGGCTGCACACAAAGCGCGACACGTCGCCGGCCCACGGATCGCCACGGTCCGGCGATGCCGCAGCCACCTTCTCGAACTGGGCACGGAAGTCCTCGGTGGCGGCCGGGTCCGGCTCCGCTTCGTCGTTGCCGTTCTTGAGCGCAAAGGCGTGCGCGCATTTCACCATCGCCTGGACTTCGTCGGCGTAGCGCCGACTGCCGGCCTCACTGTCCTTGGGCTTGCCCGGCGCAGCGGTAGCGCCCGTCGCGGGCTCACCGGCAGCGGGTGGCGTCGGCACGGCATTGAGCTTTTCGAGCAGTTCGTCCGTGCTCACCGCCTCGGCCTTGGGTGCTTTGCGCGCATGCACCGTGCCATCGGGAATCCGCAGGTAGCGCGATGCGCCAAGCACCAGCGACATCAGCATCGCCAGCACGGCCAGGCCGAGCAGTGCCAGGATCGCCAGCCGCAGGTAGCGAAAGAACGGTTCGTCTGAATCTGAGCGCAGTAGGGACATCGCAAGGTACGGAATTGAAGGGCTCTTGCGGTCTAACGGCAGTTTCCGGGCCGGCTTGACCCTGGCAATTGCACTGCGCGCGTTTGCCGGTGCCGGGCAATCCCTGCACGCCTAAAGTTCCATCGCGCAAAACCGTTAGACTCCAGGCCCCTGACGCGATCCGGCGCGAGCGCCGGAGCCGCCGGCGCCCGGTCGGGAGGCGGAGGGATAGCGAACCGTCACAAAGGATGCCTTGCCCATGGCCCGATTTCGACACGACCCGCTGCTGGCGCTCATCGCTGGCTGCAGTGCCGCGGCGCTGCTCTCGAACCTGTGGCACGGCTTTTCCCGCGCACCGGAAGCGGCGTTGCTGCAACTGGCTGTCCTGGCGCTGTGCGCGCTGCACTGGTGGCAGGGCGAAGGACGCGATGGGCGCGACGAGCAGCGCGTGGTTGCGGATCTGGAAGGAATTGCCCAGGGCAGCGCGCCCTTGCGCGCGCATTTCCAGCGCCTGCGCGCCGATCGCCCACTGCTGGGCGCGCTCGACCGTTCGCTGGAGCGGATGGCCGAACTGCTGCAGGGCACCCGGGTGCGCAGCACCGGCATGGCCAGCGCCGCCGCGCGCATGCATCGCGACATCCTCGACACGCGCCGCCACGCCGAGCATCAGCACGCGCTGTCGGTGGACGCCCAGCAGTCGTGCGAGCAGGTGTCGACGGTGATGTGCCAGGTCACCGCGGCCGCCGCGCAATACGCCGGTCTGGCGCGCAACAATCTGGAGACCGCGCAGGCACGCCAGGGCGAACTCGTGCGCGCAGCGAACGGCATCCAGGAAGTCGAGAGCGAACTGTGCGAACTGGGTGCCAAGGTCGGCGAGCTGGCGGCGCGCGGTACCAGCATCGCCGAGATCGGCCGCCTGATCCACGACATCTCCGACCAGACCAATCTGCTCGCGCTCAATGCCGCCATCGAAGCCGCGCGCGCCGGCGAGGCCGGACGCGGCTTCGCCGTGGTGGCCGACGCCGTGCGCAAGCTGGCCGACCGCACGCGTCAGGCCACCGACACCATCCGCAGCGACACCGAACGCATCGTGGCGCTGGTCGACGAAACGCGCGACGGCAGCCAGCGCGTGGCCGAGCACGTGCTGCACGTACGCGAAGTGGTGGCGCGCTCGGCCAGCGGCTTCGGCGAAATCCTGGTCGACCTGGGCAGCACCGCAAACGGCCTGGGTGAGGTCAGCGCCAGCGTGGCGCGTGCCGAACACGACAACCGAGCCATCCGCGACGCCGTTCACGAAGTGCGCAGCCTGGCCGAGCGCCAGGCCACCGCCATGGCAACCTCGGTGACGCTCTCGGACACCCTGCGCAAGGCCACCGCCGACGCCCAGGCCGCCCTTGGCGGCATCCAGGTCGGCGATACTGCCTACGACCGGCTGATGCAGGCCGCGCGCCAGCTGCAGGCGCGCCTGGAAGCGCAGTTCGCCAGTCTCGCCGCGGGCGGTCAGGACGTCTTCGATCGCAATTACCGGCCGATTGCGCAGACCGATCCGCCCAAGTACCACACCGGCTACGACCAGAAGGCTGAGCGCCCGCTGCAACAGTTGTTCGACGCCTTCCTGCAGGAAGTGCCGGGCGTCGTCTACTGCCTGGCGGTCGATCCGAACGGCTACGCGCCCACCCACAACAGCCGGTTCTCGCGCGCGCCGACCGGCGATCCCGCAGTTGATCTGGCCAACAGCCGCGACAAGCGCCTGTTTGCGGATCCGGTCGGCCTGGCCTGCGGCCGCAACGACCAGGACACGCTGGTGCAGACCTACCTGCGCGACACCGGCGAAGTCCTGGTCGACGTGTCGCTGCCGGTCCGCGTCGGCAACCGCCACTGGGGCGGCGTCAGGATCGGCATCCCGCCCGACCAGCTCTGCGCCTGAAGATCGCCGTCACTGTTCCTGTGCGCGGGCAGGGACGGTACTTCGAATCTGTCATGGTCGCATCGACCGGGTGCAGGTCCCCCCAGCTTTGCCGGGTTTGATCTGGATCAGAACCCCTTGGTGTGGAGCAGCACATGCTCTGCACCAAGGCCACGGACAGGTCGCCACCTTCCCGATGCGACGCCGACTCGGCGCCCGGGCTGGGATCGCTCGCAACGCTCGCCATGGGGTCGCCTTGACGCCGGAAGTGTGAATGCGGGCCAAAATCTTGATGCAGCGCAAGTCTGCCGGCTGCTCCTGGGCGTAGTCTGGCCCATCCGCGTTCCGGAGGTGGCCTCATGTGGTACAAGATGCTCGAATTGGGCGGGCGCAAGCTGCTCCCCGTGGTCCAGGGTGGCATGGGTGTGGGCATTTCGGCGCACCGCCTGGCCGGGGCCGTCGCGCGTGAGAATGCCGTCGGCACCATCGCCAGCATCGACCTGCGCCATCACCATCCCGACCTGCTCGAGGAAAGCGAACGCACCGATGACCGTGACGTCATCGACCGCGTCAACCTGATCGCGCTCGACCGCGAAATCCAGGGTGCGCGCGCCCTCGCCCAGGGCCTGGGCTGCATCGCCGTCAATATCATGAAGGCCGTGCGCGACCACGCGGCACTGGTGCGCCAGTCCTGCGCCAGCGGCGTCGACGCCATCGTGATGGGCGCCGGGCTGCCGCTCGACCTGCCCGAACTCACCGCCGATTTTCCCCATATCGCGCTCATCCCCATCCTGTCCGACAGCCGCGGCGTGGCCATCCTGCTCAAGAAATGGCTGAAAAAGGGCCGCAAGGCCGACGCCGTGGTGATCGAGCATCCCGGCTGGGCGGGCGGGCACCTGGGGGCGGCACGCATCGAGGACCTGCACGATGTGCGATTCGACTTCGCGCGCGTGCTCGGCGAATGCCGGACCTTGTTCGACGAACTCGGACTGGGGCGCGACGCGCCCAAGCTGATCGTCGCCGGCGGTGTCGACAGCCACGCGCGTGTGCGCCATTGGCTGGACAATGGTGCCGATGCCGTCCAGCTCGGCACCGCGTTTGCCGTGACGCGTGAATGCGACGCCGATCCCGAATTCAAACGCGTGCTGGCCGAGGCCGATCCCGACAAGCTGGTCGAATTCATCAGCGTGGCCGGGCTGCCGGCGCGTGCCGTGCAGACCCGCTGGCTGGGCCAGTACCTGCGTCAAGTGGAGCGCCTGCAGGCACACGCTACCCAGCATGCCTGCCAGCAGCGCATCGACTGCCTCAGCCAGTGCGGTTTGCGCGACGGCATCGCGCGCATCGGGCAGTTCTGCATCGATCTCAAGCTGGTGGCCGCGCTCAAGGGTGATGTGGGACGTGGCCTGTTCTTCCGTGGCGCCAGCCGGCTGCCCTTCGGCCGCCAGATCCGGCCGGTCCACGAGCTGATCCGCTACCTGCTGGACGGGATCATGCCAGCCGACCTGGCAGTCCCTGCACTGGCCGAGGCTGGCGCCGTCTGAGGCCTCAGCCGGCTCTGCGCCGGCCGCGGCACGCGTCACCAGGCACAGTCCCGGCAACAGCGCCGCCCATTGCGGCAGCGTGCCGCTTGAAATCTGCTTCAGCCGTGTTCCACCTGCACCTGGGTATCGCTGATGATGCTGCCGTTGTCGGCCCCGATGGAGGACGAGCCTCGCAGGAGCGGCAGGCATCGGTCTTCATGACAGCCGATGCCGCCCGTCGTGATCCAAACGGCATGCTGCAACGCGTCAGTGTGCTGACTGCGCGCTGACATTTTCGCCATGGCTGATGGCTTGCGCGTGCAAACCAGCGCGCTGCACCGCAGCATGGGTCTATAGTGAGAGTACGGCGCTTGCCTTGAAGCGCCTGGCGTCCTTGGACAGCAACAAGCGATCAGGCCGAATATGAAAGCACATGGCGAACAACGGCCGCTGACGGCCGAAGAACTCGATGAACTCGATCTGATGGGGGGCGCTCGTCCCGGTGACCCGCTGACCGCAGCAGGCAGCACGCCTGCCGGCGCCTCAGCACCGGTACACCCGGGGGGCTGGTTCAGCCGACCAGCGCGTGGTTTGCTGTCGGGCAAGCCGCGACCGAAATAGGTCGCGTGTGCAATGGTGCTGATGAGAGGATTCGAACCTCCGACCTACTGATTACGAATCAGTTGCTCTACCGACTGAGCTACATCAGCAATCCGGCAGGGATTATAGGGGCAGCGCGCGCGACCCGCCAGCGATTGCTGCGCCAGGCTCACGCGCGACGGATGCGGATCACGACTTCGACATCCTCGCGCACCGTGCCGGGAGGCAGCGGCGGCAGCCCGCTGATCAGCACACTGTCGGCCGGGATGTCGATCAGGTCGCCGCGTTCGGCGTCGAAATAGTGGTGATGCGGCGCCACGTTGGAGTCGAAGAACACGCGTTGCGGATCCACCACCACTTCGCGCAGCAGGCCATGGTTGGCCAGCAGCCGCAGGGTGTTGTACACGGTGGCGCGCGAGGGCAGGTTGCGCACTTCGCCGCTCAGGCGGCCGCGCAGCTGATCGGCCGACAGGTGCTGGTGCTCGCGCATCAGGCACAGCGCAATGTCCAGGCGCTGGCGCGTCGGCGCAATCCCGTGGGCGTTCAGCCGTTCGGCGACTTCGGCCCGGGTCAGATCGGCATGGCAAGGCGTCAACGCGTTCATCCCCCTATTCTGGGCGAGAAGCCTGTGCCTTGACAATCGGTTCCTGTCCTGGGCGGCATCCGCGTACCCCGTCTCAGGCGACGGGCGGGGCGGCAGCGGCCAGGCCCTTGGGGAGTGGAAAGGTCACGTTTTCCG
The DNA here is from genome assembly GCA_028873535.1 of Pseudomonadota bacterium. Lineage (GTDB taxonomy): Bacteria > Pseudomonadota > Gammaproteobacteria > Burkholderiales > Ferrovaceae > CAIVHB01. Next base: position 21,182 of record JAGWIJ010000013.1, on the reverse strand, counting down.
GCGTGCCGTCGAGTTCGTGCACCTCGAATGCCCCCAGCGCGCGCAGCCGGTCGACCACGTCCTGCACCAGGATTTCCGGGGCCGATGCGCCGGCCGTGACGCCGACACGCGTGGCGCCGTCCAGCCAGACCGGATCGAGGTCGGTGGCACGGTCGAGCAGGTAGGCGCGCGCGCCCGACTGCTCGGCCACTTCGCGCAGGCGGTTGCTGTTGGAGCTGGTGCGCGATCCCAGCACCAGCACCACATCGTTGTGCCGCGCCAGAGCCTTGACGGCATCCTGGCGGTTCTGGGTGGCGTAGCAGATGTCGTCGGTGCGCGGTCCGGAAATGGCCGGGAAGCGCGTGCGCAGCGCCGCCACGATGCGGCTGGCGTCGTCCATCGACAGCGTGGTCTGGGTCACGAAGGCCAGGCTCCCGGGGTGTCGCACCTGCAGGCTGGCGACATCCTGCTCGGTCTCGACCAAGTACACGCCGCCCTCGCTCTGACCCATGGTGCCTTCCACCTCGGGGTGGCCGGCGTGCCCGATCATCACGATCTCGCGCCCCTGGCCACGCATGCGCACGACTTCGGTGTGCACCTTGGTCACCAGCGGACAGGTGGCATCGAACACCTGCAGGCCGCGCTCGCGCGCCTCGGCGCGCACCGCCTGCGAGACGCCGTGCGCGCTGAAGATCACGGTGGCGCCGGCCGGCACCTCGGCCAGCGCATCGACGAACACCGCGCCCTTGTCGCGCAGGTTCTCGACCACGTAGCGGTTGTGCACCACTTCATGACGCACATAGATCGGTGCGCCATGCAGTTGCAGGGCGCGTTCGACGATCTCGATGGCGCGGTCGACGCCAGCGCAGAAACCGCGCGGGTTGGCGAGTTCGACCTGGATGGGAATGCTCTTTTGACTCATCGTGATGCTCCGGAGGCGCGCAGGCTGTACACCACCAGCACCACGGCGCCGACGCTGATCGCCGAGTCGGCCACATTGAAGGCGGGCCAGTAGGCCTGGCCCAGATGCCACTGGATGAAGTCTACCACTGCGCCCAGGCGCAGCCGGTCAGCCAGGTTTCCCAGGGCGCCGCCCAGGATCAGCGCGGCGCCCAGCTGCGCCGGCCAGCGTCCGCGCTGGCTGCGGATCAGGCCGGTCAGCGCCACGCTGGCCACCAGCGCGACCACGCTGAACAGCACGCGCGGCAGCAGGCCATCCTGGTTGAGCAGGCTGACGGCGGCGCCGCGGGTGTAGGCCAGCACCAGATCGAACCAGCCGGTCAGGCGCAGCAGCTCGCCTTCGTGCAGCTTGGCCGTGATGGCTGCCTTGCTCCACTGGTCGAGCGCGATCACCAGTGCGGCGAGCGCCAGCCAGGCAGTCCAGCGGCGGTCCTGCACCGGCGTGGCCGGGCTGGCGGCTTGCGGCAGCGGCGCGGACTCAGGCATGTTCGCGCGCCTCGCCAGTGCCGTGCAGGTTGTCGAGGCAGCGCTGGCACAGGCCAGGGTGCGCCGGATCGGCGCCGACATCGGCACGCAAGTGCCAGCAGCGCTCGCACTTGGCATGGCCGCTGGGGCGCACCTGCATCTGGATGCCCGGCTCGCAGGTGGCCACCGCGTCGGCGGGTGCCGCGTCGCGTGACAGGGCGGCGCGCGAGGTGATGAACACGAAGCGCAGATCGTCGCCGAAAGCCGCCAGGAAGTCGGCGGCCTCGCCGTGCGCGTACAGGGTCACCTCGCCGGCCAGCGAGGAGCCGAGCTGGCCGTCCGCGCGCAGCAGTTCCAGGTGCTTCTGCACGCTCGAACGCAGCGCACGCAGGCGCGTCCAGTCGGCCGCCAGCCTGGCGCCGTCGGCGAATGCCGGCAGCACATGCCAGGTGCTGAAGAACACCGACTCGCTGCCCGGCTGCAGCAGCGTCCAGATCTCCTCGGCGGTGAAGCTCAGCACCGGCGCCAGCAGCCGGGTCAGCGACTGGGCAATGTGCCACAGCGCCGACTGCGCCGCGCGGCGCGGGCGGCCCGCCACCGGTGTGGTGTAGAGGCGGTCCTTGAGGATGTCCAGGTAGAAGCCGCCCAGCTCTTCCGAACAGAAGGTCTGCAGCTGCTGCGCGGCGGTGTGGAACTCGTTGCGTGCATAGGCCTCGCATACCGAGGTCTGCAGTGTGCGCATCAGCTCGATGGCGTAGCGGTCGATGCTGAGCCATTGCGCGGGCGGCACGGCGTGCTGCGCCGGGTCGAAGTCGGCCAGGTTGGCAAGCAGGAAGCGCACGGTGTTGCGGATGCGCCGGTAGGCTTCCACCACGCGCTTCAGGATCTCGTCCGACAGACTGAGTTCGCCCGAGTAGTCGGTGGCTGCCACCCACAGGCGCAGTACGTCCGCCCCCAGGGTGTCCATCACTTTCTGCGGCGCCACCACGTTGCCGAGCGACTTGCTCATCTTGCGGCCTTTGGCGTCGACCACGAAGCCATGGGTCAGCAGGGCCTGGTAGGGCGGACGGCCGTCGATGGCACAGCCGGTCAGCAAGGACGACTGGAACCAGCCGCGGTGCTGGTCCGAACCTTCCAGGTACAGGTCAGCGGGCTTGCGCAGTTCGGCGCGCCGCGCCAGCACGGCTTCGTGGGTGGTGCCGGAATCGAACCAGACATCCAGCGTGTCGGCCAGCTTGCGGTAATGCGCCGCTTCCTCGCCCAGCAGTTCGCTGGCATCCAGTGCGAACCACGCTTCGATGCCGCCTTGCTCGATGCGGCACGCCACCTGCTCGAGCAGTTCGGGGGTGCGCGGGTGCAGTGCGCCGCTTTCGCGGTGCACGAACAAGGTCATCGGCACCCCCCAGGAGCGCTGGCGCGACACGCACCAGTCCGGGCGGTTCTCGATCATCGCCGACAGGCGCGCGCGTCCCCAGTCAGGATAAAAAGTGGTGGCAGCCACGCCGGCGCGCGCGCGCTCGCGCAGGGTCTCGTGGCCAGCGGCCGGGGCGCGGTCCATGGCGATGAACCACTGGTGGGTGGCGCGATAGATGATCGGCGTCTTGTGTCGCCAGCAGTGCGGATAGCTGTGGGTCAGGGGCGCTTCGTGGATCAGTTGCGCACCTTCGCGCAGGATTTCCAGCACGCGCGCATTGCCCTTCCAGACATGCAGGCCGCCCACCAGGGGCTGGCTGACGCGGAACAGGCCGTCGTCGAGCACCGGATTGTCCACGGGCAGCGCATAGCGCAGGCCCACCAGATAGTCGTCCAGGCCGTGCGCAGGTGCGGTATGCACGAAGCCGGTGCCGGCCTCGGTGGTGACGTGCTGTCCCAGGATCAGCGGCACCTGCTTGTCGGCATAGAAGGGGTGCTGCAGCGTCAGTCCCTCCAGTGCGCTGCCCGGGGTCATGCCCAGCACCTGCAGCGGGCCGCTGCCCCAGCGCGCTGCGCACGACTCGACCAGGTCGGCGGCGAGCAGCAGCAGACCCGTGGGCGAGGACACCAGCGCATATTCGAAATCCGGGTGCGCCGAGACCGCCTCGTTGGCTGGCAGCGTCCACGGCGTGGTCGTCCAGATGGCCACCGCAACCGGACCCGGATTCTCGGGCAGCATGCTGAAGACGGCGCGCAGGCGGTCCTGGTCGGTGACCGCGAACGCCACGTCGATGGCGGTCGAGGTGCGGTCCTCGTATTCGACCTCGGCCTCGGCCAGCGCCGAATGACAGTCCAGGCACCAGTTGACGGGCTTCTGGCCCTGCACCAGCCAGCCGCCCGCCAGGATCTTGCCCAGCGCGCGCACGATGTCGGCTTCGCTGTGGAAATCCATGGTGCGATAGGGATGCTCCCAGTCGCCCAGGATGCCCAGGCGGATGAAGTCGCGCGCCTGGCGTTCGACCTGGGCCGTGGCGAACTCGCGGCACTTCTGGCGGAATTCCGCCGGTGCCAGGTTCTTGCCGTGCGCCTTCTCGACGGCGTGCTCGATCGGCAGGCCGTGGCAGTCCCAGCCGGGCACGTAGGGCGCGTCGAAGCCGTCCAGCGTGCGGCTCTTGAGGATGATGTCCTTCAGGATCTTGTTGACCGCGTGGCCAATGTGGATGTCGCCATTGGCGTAGGGCGGACCGTCGTGCAGGATGTACTTGGGGCGGCCGGCGCAGTGCGCGCGCAGGCGCGCATAGCGTTGTCCAGCCTGCCAGTCGGCAATCCACGCCGGCTCGCGCTTGGCCAGATCGGCGCGCATCGGGAAGGGCGTGTCGGGCAGGTTCAGGGTGTGCTTGTAGTCGCTCATGGCGATTCGGTTCAGGCCGCTGGGTTCTAGGGATGCAAGGATGCGAAATAGGCGCGCGCCTGCGCGGCGTCAGCGGCAATCTGCCGCTGCAGCGCCGTCAGGTCGTCGAAGGCCAGTTCGTCGCGGAACTTGTGCAGCAACTGCACGCGCACGCGCTGGCCGTAGAGCTCGCCGGCGAAATCGAACAGGTGGACTTCCAGCAGGCGCACGCCGCCGCTTTTCACGCTGGGGCGCATACCCAGGCTGGCTACGCCGGCATGTGTGCGGCCGGCGGCGTCGGTCAGGCGCGCTGCAAAAATGCCGCTCACCGGCACCCGGCGGTGGCGCAGGTACAGATTGGCGGTCGGAAAACCCCACTGGCGGCCCACCTTGTCGCCGTGCGCGACCCGCCCGCTGAGATGCCAGGGCCGGCCCAGCAGGCGCGCGGCATGTTCCATGTCGCCGGCGGCCAGGGTCTCGCGGATCAGACTGCTCGAAATGCGCTCGTCGCCGTGCTGTACGGTGCCCTGCTCCTCGACGGCAAAGCCCAGCCCGGTGCCCTCGGCGTGCAGCAGGGCCGCGTCGCCGGCGCGCCGCGCACCGAAGCGGAAGTCGTCGCCGACCAGCAGCCAGCGCACCTGCAGCCGCTGCGCCAGCAGCCGCTTGATGAACTCGCCGGGGGGCTGGGCCGCGAAACCGGCATTGAAATGGCAGAGGTAGACGTCGTCGATGCCTTCGCCTTCCAGCAGTTCGACCTTTTCGCGCAGGCTGGTGATGCGTGGTGGGGCGTCCTGCGGCCGGAAGAACTCGCGCGGATGCGGTTCAAAACTCATCACCGCCGTCGGCAGACCCAGGCGCTCGCCGGCCGCACGCAGTCTGGCCAGCATGGCCTGGTGGCCACGGTGGACGCCGTCGAAGTTGCCGATGGTGAGGGTAGTGGGCCCGCGCGTGGCGTCGGGCACCCCGAAATGCAGGCGCATGGGCGCTGGTGGCAGGTCAAACGTCCAGTATACCCGCTTGCGCAGCCGTGCCGCAGACCCGCTGTCCGCGCGCCACCGCTCAGTGCGCGATCATGCGCGCGGAGATGGTGAGCAGCAGCACCGCCAGGATCGGCCGTGACCAGCGCTCGGGGATGCCGGCGCTGGCATGCGAACCCAGCCAGATGCCGGGAATCGAGCCGATCAGCAGATTGACCAGCAGCGGGCCGTTGACATGGCCCAGGCCGAGATGGCCCAGGCCGGCGATCAGGGTCAGCGGTACCGCGTGCGCGATATCGGTGCCCACGATGCGTGTGATCCGGAAGCGCGGATAGAGGAACACCAGCGCCACGGTGCCGATGGCACCGGCGCCGATCGAAGACATGGTCACCAGGGCACCGAGCACTGCGCCGGTCAGTACCGTCATCCACACCGGATAGGTGCTGCCAGACGCGCCTGGCAGCAGTGCCGCCGGTGCAAGCGCCGGCTCCGGTTCCGGGCCACCGGTGAAGCTCAGGATGCCCTGGCGGCTCGCGCGCCACAGGATGGCGGCCGCGGTGATCACCAGCGCCACGCCCACCGAGGTCTTGAGGATGCTTTCGAAAGCCTTGCCGGTGTGCAGATGCGACAGCAGCACCACCATCGCCAGCGCCGCCGGCGCGCTGCCCAGGGTCAGCCAGCCGGCCACGCGCCAGTCGATATGGCCCTTGCGCGCATGCACCGGAATGCCGGTGACCTTGGTGATCGAGGCATACAGCAGGTCGGTGCCCACTGCGGTCGAAGGTGCGATCCCGAACAGCAGCACCAGCAAGGGCGTCATCAGCGAGCCGCCGCCGACACCGGTCAAGCCGACCAGGAAGCCAGTGGCAAGGCCTGACAGCGCAAAGGCCGGGTCGAAACTGAACAGATCCATGGGAAACGGGGCAGGGCCTGATGGCTGTGGACGGCAAGTATAGGGGTGCCATATATCCATCACTAGAACATGGGGCTTTATTCTTAGACCGCACAGGAATACAGTCGCCGCATGAAACTCCAGCAACTGCGCTTCCTGGTCGAAGTGGCCAAGAGCGGCCTCAACGTGTCGCAGGCCGCCGAACGGCTGCACACCTCGCAACCCGGGGTCAGCAAGCAGGTGCGCCTGCTCGAGGATGAACTGGGCCTCGACATCTTTGTGCGCAATGGCAAGCGCGTGGTCGGCATCACCGAAGGGGGGCGCCGCATCCTCGAGATCGCCGAGCGCGTGCTGATCGAGGCCGACAACCTGCGCGCTGCCGGCCGCGAGGCAGCGCGGCCGGACGCCGGCACGCTGGTGGTCGCCACCACCCACACCCAGGCGCGTTATCGCCTGCCGGCCATCATCGCGCGCTTTCGCGGCGTCTATCCCGATGTGCGCTTCATCCTGCACCAGGGCAATCCGGTCCAGGTGGCCGAGGAAGTGGTCGCTGGCCGCGCCGATCTGGCGATCGCCACCGAAGCGCTGGACCGCTATCCCGATCTGGTCATGCTGCCCTGCTACCAGTGGAACCGCGTGGTGGTGGCGCCCAAGGGACATTCCCTGCTCGAACAGCCGGTGCTGACGCTGGAGCAGCTCGCGCGCTGGCCGCTGCTCAGCTACGACTCGGCCTTCACGGGCCAGAGCCGCATCCACGAGGCCTTCGCGCGCCGCGAACTGCATCCGGACATGGTGCTCACGGCGCTCGATGCCGACGTGATCAAGACCTATGTGCGCCTGGGCATGGGCGTGGGCATCATTGCCGCGATGGCCTTCGATGCCGACCAGGACCACGATCTCGGCGTTCTCGATGCCGGCCACTTGTTCACGTCGAGTACCACGCGTATCGCCATCCGGCGCGGCGCCTACCTGCGCCGCTATACCTACGCCTTCATCGAGTCCTTCGCGTCGCACCTCGACGCGCACACGGTCGACCTGGCCCTGCGCGGACACGGCGAGGATCCCGGCCTGTAAAGGCCCGTCGGCGACTCGGCGGTGCGCCCCGGACGCGCGCGGTGGCGCCGACTACGTGCCGGCCAGCGCCGGGCCTAGAGCGCGCCGCGCCGGCTGAAGTCCTGCAGGCGGAAGCCCAGCAACGCCAGGGTACCGAAATAGGCCAACGCGCCGGCCAGCATCAGGCCGCCGAGGTGCAGCACATGGCGGCCGGCACCCGGCACCAGCCACGGCTGCGCCGGGCCCTGCAGCAGCTGCAGGGTGACGCCCAGGGCTGCCAGCGCCACGCCCAGGCGCAGCAGGAAGCCGGTCCAGCCCGGGCGCGGCTGGTAGATGCCCCGCTGCAGCAGACCGTGCAGCAGCAGGCCGGCATTGATGCAGGCGCCAAGGCCGGTGGCCAGCGCCAGGCCGGCATGCGCCAGGAAGCCCATGAAGATCGCGTTCATGACCTGGGTCAGCGTGAGCGCGATGATCGCGAAGCGCACCGGCGAGCGCACGTCCTGGCGCGCGTAGTAGCCCGGCGCCAGGATCTTCACCGCGATCAGTCCTGTCAGTCCCACCGAATACGCCAGCAGCGCGCGCCGGACTTCCCACAGATCGGCGGCGTGGAAGTGGCCGCGCAGGAACAGCGTGCTGACCAGCGGCACCGCAGCCACCGCCATGCCGACCGCTGCGGGCAGGGTCAGCAGCAGGGTGATGCGCAGGCCCCAGTCCAGCAGGTCGGAATAGTGGCCGCGGTCGCCGTCGGTATGGTGCTTGACCAGGCTGGGCAGCAGGATGGTGCCCAGCGCCGCGCCGAGCAGGCCGGTCGGGAACTCCATCAGGCGGTCGGCGTAGAACAGCCAGGACACGCTGCCCACCGGCAGGTAGGACGCGAACATGGTGCTGATCAGCAGCGAGATCTGACCCACCGACACGCCGATCAGGGCCGGGCCCATCAGGCGCAGGATGCGGCGCACGCCGGGATCGGACGGGTTCCAGCGTGGTCGTGGCAGCATGCCGAGACGGTGCAGGAAGGGCAGCTGGAACAACAACTGAGCCACCCCGCCGAGGAAGGCGCCCCAGGCCAGCGCCATCACCGGTGCATCCAGCCAGGGCGCCAGCAGCACGGCGCAGGCGATGAAGCTCAGGTTGAGCAGCACCGGCGTGAAGGCCGGCACCCAGAACCGGTGGAAGGTGTTGAGCACACCCGCCGCCAGCGAGACCAGCGAAATGAACAGGATGTACGGAAAAGTCACGCGCAGCAGGCGCACCGAAATGTCGAATTTGGCCGGATCGCTGGTGAAGCCGGGCGCCGACAGCCAGATCACCTGCGGTGCGAACACCACGCCGGCCAGCGTGGTGAGCACCAGGATCAGTGCCAGCAGGGTGGCCGTATGATCCACCAGCGTGCGCGTGGCCTCGACCCCCTGGCGGTTGCGGTATTCGGCCAGGATCGGCACGAAAGCCTGCGAGAACGCGCCTTCGGCAAACAGCCGGCGCAGCAGGTTGGGCAGACGGAAGGCGACGAAAAAGGCATCGGTCAGGCCGCCGGCGCCGAAGGCCTGGGCAATGATGGCGTCGCGCAGATAGCCCAGGATGCGGGACAGCAGCGTCATGCTGCTGGTGGTGGCCAGCGCCTTGAGCAGATTCATCGAAAGCAGGTATGGCCCTTGCGGGCGAGGCAAAAGTTCCCTATGATATCGGGTTTTCCGCTCAACCTTGCTGCATTCGCACAGCGAGTGCACTTCCCGAACAGTCAGGAGTTGTCCAGATGGCCAACAGCCCCCAGGCGCTGAAGCGCGCCCGTCAAGCCGAAAAGGCGCGCGCCCACAATGGCTCGCTGCGATCCACCCTGCGCACCGCGATCAAGAAGGTGCAGAAGGCCATCCTGACGGGTGACAAGGCTGCCGCGCAGGCGCAGTATCAGGAATCGATCAGCGTGCTCGACCGCATCGCCGACAAGAAGATCATCCACAAGAACAAGGCTTCGCGTCACAAGAGCCGCCTGTCTGCCGCCATCAAGGGCATGGGCGCCAGCGCCTGATTCCGGTCGCTCCGCCCGCTGTGGCGGAGCCCGCGCAGCAGGCAGTGCCGCAGCAACGCCACCCTCCGGGTGGCGTTTGTGCTTGTGCGTCCGTTCCACGCGCCCGCCATGCCGGTCCGGTGCCGCTTCAGCGCGCTTCGAGCAGAGTCCCCAGCCGTGCCAGCGGCACCGCGCCTTCGTCGAGCGCCTGGTCGTGGAAGGCACGCAGTTGGAAACCCGTGCCCCGCTGCGCCTCCACCTGCTGGCGTACCTTCTGCCAGGCGCGCAGGCCCACATAGTAGGTGGCCAGCTGCACGTGGCTCAGCTTGGCACGCCGCAGCTTGCCCTTGGCCTCGGCCTCGGTCTGCAGCGCGCCGTCGGTCATCAGCGCCATGGCTTCCTGGTCGCTCATGCCCTGGGTGTGCAGGCTGATGTCGAGGATGGTGTTGGCCAGCAGGCGCAGGCGGATCTTGCGCATCACGATGCGGAAGCGCGGATCGTCGCCCTGGTAGCCGGCATCCAGCAGCACCTGGGCGATGTATTCCGCCCAGCCTTCGACATACGCACCGTTGGCATACAGCGCGCGCAGCAGGCGGCGTCCCTCCGGCTGCACGCGGTTGGCGTGCTCGCCCTGCACGTAGTGACCCGGCAAGGCCTCGTGGATGGTCAGCCAGCGCAGCGTCTGGTTGTTGTACTCGCGCAGCCGCGACTCGGTCTCGCCTGCCGGCGCCTGCGGGTCGATCGGCGTCACCCAGTACTGGGCCTCGCCGTCCGGATCGAGTGCCGGTGGCGGCGAAAAGCCGGCCACCGAGTAGGTGGCGCGGAAGAACAGCGGCGTCGGGATGACCCGCAGATTGCTGTTGTCGCCCAGGCTGACCAGATCATGGGCGCGGATGAAATCGCTGATCGACTGCAATTCGCCGTCCACGTGCGGCAGCAGGTCGGCCGCTTGCACGTGATCCTCGGCGATGCGATCCAGCACTTCGCGGATCACCGCGTTTTCACGTGCCGCCGGCGTCAGGTTCTCGTGGTCGCCGTGCTGGCCAAACCATTCGCGGTGCAGCGGCAGCGCCAGCCGCAACAGGTCGGCGCGCACGTCGCCGAAGGCCTGCCGCGCATCGGCCAGCAGCTGCGCGGGCTCGAGCGCCGCCTCCATGGTGAGCGTGAAGCTGCGCGCGTAGCTGGGGCCGCCGATACGCCAGGACGGCGCGCCGCGGCGCTGCGCCAGCGTGCCCTTCAGCCAGCCATCGAAGGCATGCATGGCACGCAAGGCTGCCGGCGCCAGCCGCGCGTGCCTTCGCGCCAGCGCCGGATAGGGCGCCACCGCTGCACGCAGGTCGTGCTCGACCAGATCGATGTTGCCGCTGTTCTCCTCGCGCGCCGCATCGATGAACACGGGATCCGCGCTCTCCACCACGGCGCGCACCTGGCGCAGGAAGCGTGGCACCTGGGCCAGGCGGTCCAGCGCCTGGCCGAGTCGCACCGGTGGCGCTGCATAGGACTGCGACATCGGCCGGAACAGCGCGTCGCCGACCATTTCCACATAGAGCGCCGGATTGTGCCGCGGCGTGCCGATGGTCTGGCGCTCGAGCAGTTCACTGTCGATGGCATCGTCGAGCATCATCAGGTCGGTCTGCTGCTCACGGTCGAGCGCGCTCGCCTCGATCGCCCCGAAACGCGCACGCCAGCGCTGCAGGAATGCCACCCGCTGTGCCTGTGCCGGCGCATCGACCTGATCGAGCAGACTGTCGAGCCGCACTTCCGGCCGTCCCTTGCCGGGCGCGTGCCGGTGGTAGCCGGCGTCGCTCGCGGCCACCGGGCTCATCGCCAGCGAAGCATGGATGAATTCGGTGGCCATGCCGTCGAAATCGGCTGCCGCGGAAGCGCCGCCCGCGAGCGTTGCCATGGCGGCCACCAGGGCCGCCCGCCACGCCGACGGCACGCCACCGCGTGGCGCGCATGCGCGCTGATCGATTGCCATGTTTCCCCCCGGCCTGGTCGCAACGCGCCAGTATTGTGTGCCGCGTCGCCGCCGTCCAGTGCCTGCCGCCAGCGCGCGCATCCGGCGGCAGGCATTGGGCAGGCATTGACGGTGCAGCGCCGGAAATGTCAGATTGCGGCAGCAGTGGCTGTGATTGCATTTGACGTATCCGACCCATAACATGAAGCGTTTTGCCGGGCAGGTCCTCCCATGTCACATCTGATGAACACCTACGGGCGCCAGGCGCTCGCCTTCGAGCGCGGTCAGGGCGCATGGCTGTGGGACACCCAGGGCCGCCGCTACCTCGACGCGCTGGCCGGCATCGCCGTGAACGGACTGGGGCATGCCCACCCGCGCCTGGTGCGCGCCATTTCGGAGCAGGCCGGCCGCCTGATCCACTGCTCCAACATCTACCAGGTGCCGCTGCAGGAGGCGCTGGGCGACCGTCTGGCCGAACTGTCCGGCATGGACAAGAGCTTCTTCTGCAACTCCGGTGCCGAAGCCAACGAAGCCGCCATCAAGCTGGCGCGCCTGTATGGTCACCAGCGCGGTGTCGAGAATCCGGCCATCGTGGTCATGGAGCGCGCCTGGCACGGCCGTACGCTCGCCACGCTGTCCGCCACCGGCAGCCGCAAGGCCCAGGCCGGCTTCGAGCCTCTGATGTCGGGCTTCATCCGCGTGCCCTACAACGATATCGGCGCCATCGCCCAGGTAGCCGAGAACAAGAGCGACATTGTCGCTGTTCTGCTCGAACCGGTGCAGGGCGAGGGTGGCGTGCGCATCGCCGACCTCGACTACCAGCGCGCCCTGCATGCGCTGTGCCGCGAGCGCGGCTGGCTGTACATGGTCGACGAGGTCCAGTGCGGCATCGGCCGCACCGGCACCTGGTTCAGCTTCCAGCATACCGGCGTGCTGCCCGATGTCATGACCCTGGCCAAGGGCCTTGGCTCGGGCGTGCCGATCGGCGCCTGCGTGGCGGCTGGCGTGGCCGCCGACGTGTTCAAGCCGGGCAACCACGGCACCACCTTCGGTGGCGGTCCGCTGGTGTGTGCCGCGGCGCTGGAAACCCTGGCCGTGATGGCCGACGAGCATCTGCTCGACAATGCCGCCCGGCTCGGCCAGCGCCTGCTCGATGGCCTGCACAGCGGCCTGGCCGGCGTGGCTGGGGTGCAGGAGATCCGCGGCCAGGGTCTGATGATCGGCGTCGAACTCGACCGCCCCTGCGGCGCCCTGGTCGGACAGGCCATCGCCGAGGGTCTGCTGATCAACGTCACCCAGGACACCGTGGTGCGTCTGCTGCCGCCGCTGATCATCGACCAGGACCAGGTCGACCAGATCCTGGCCCAGCTGGTGCCGCTGATCCGCACCTTCCTCGCCGCCTGAGCGGCCTCGTCGCCGCTCCGCCGCCGATCGCAAGGAAACAGAACTTGAAGCACTTTCTGCAGCTCACCGATCTTTCCCGCGAAGAACACGAGTACCTGTTCGCACGCACGCGCCACATCAAGCAGCTGTTCAAGAACTACGTCATCCATCACCCGCTGCAGGATCGCATGCTGGCGATGGTGTTCGAGAAGCAGTCCACGCGCACCCGGGTTTCCTTCGAGGCCGGCATCCACCAGCTTGGCGGATCGTCGATCAATCTCACGCGCGGCGACACCCAGCTCGGGCGCGGCGAGCCGATCGAAGACGTGGCCCGGGTGATCAGCCGCATGGTCGATCTGGTGATGATCCGCACCTACGACCAGACCATCATCGAACGCTTCGCACAGTTCTCGCGCGTGCCCGTGATCAACGGTCTGACCAACGAATACCATCCCTGCCAGATCCTGGCCGACATCTACACCTGGCTCGAGCACCGCGACACCATCCAGGGCCGCACCGTGGCCTGGATCGGCGATGCCAACAACATGTTCTACACCTGGCTGCAGGCGGCACGGCTGTTCGATTTCCGCCTGCACCTGGCGGCGCCCGGAGGCTACGGCCCCGATCCCGCGCGCATCGCTGCGGAAGAAGCGGCCTTCCTGACCACCTTCGAGGACCCGATGGAGGCGGCACGCGGCGCCGATCTGGTCACTACCGACGTGTGGACCAGCATGGGATTCGAGGCCGAGACCGACGAACGCAAGAAGGACTTCGCCGATTTCCAGGTCGATGCCGAGATGATGGCGCAGGCCCATCCCGAGGCCCTGTTCATGCACTGCCTGCCGGCGCACCGCGGCGAGGAAGTCTCGCACGAGGTGCTCGAAGGCCCGCAGTCTGTGGTGTGGGACGAGGCCGAGAACCGCCTGCACGCCCAGAAGGCGCTGATGGAGTACCTGTTGCTGGGCCGTCAGAACAGCTGAGCCTGATTCACCGGCACGTCCTCGATCGCGCCGCCGACGGGCACGCCGATGGCGTCGTCCAGCTGTTCCTGGTCCGGTCCGGGATCGTCGGCGGCCTGCCGGAACAGCCAGTCGGCCACGCGCGCGCGCGCATCGCGCGCCTGCACCGACAGGCTGTCATTGCGTGGCGTGACCAGCCAGTAGGTATAGGGCGCCGGGCGCGCCGCCTCCGGCAGGCGCAGCAGCCGGCCGGCTGCCACGGCGGCGCCCGCCACCCGGTGGCGCAGCAGCGCGATGCCGAGTCCTTCCTGGCAGGCTTCCATCAGCACCAGACTGTCGTTCACGCGCAACACCGGTGCCGCCACGCGCATGCCTTCCGGCAACCACATCGACCAGGGTTCGCCGAGGTACTCCAGCAGGTGAGCCGACGACCAGTCGCTGCCTTGTGGCATGGCGGCCGCTGGCATGGCCGGCGACATGGCCGGAAACATCCATTCATCCATCAGCGGCGTGGCATCGACCTGCGGCCATTGGCCCGAGCCCAGGCGGATCGCGATCTCGGCGTGGCTGTCGCGGAACAGCGTGAAGCTGGCGGCGCACGAGATCTGCAGCGCGATGCCCGGATGCTCGCGATGGAAGGCTGGGAAGCGCGGCAGCAGCCAGCCACGCGCCAGCGAGGGCGTGGTGTTGACGATCACGCGGATGCCCGGCAGTGCCGCCGCTTCGGCGGGGCTGGCACCGAACAGCGTGTCGCGCTGTGCCAGCAGCACCTCGGCCTTCTGGCGCACCGCATGCCCTGCCGGCGTCAGTTGCAGCTCCCGCCCGGTGCGCACGAACAGCGCCGTCCCCAGGCGCAGCTCGAGCTGCTTGATGCGCTGGGATACGGCGCCCTGGGTGACGTGAAGTTCGGTGGCGGCGCGCGTCAGGTGCATCCAGCGCGCAGCCACCACGAAGGTGTGCAGGTCCACGAAGTCGGGGAGGGCGTCGGTCGACATGGTCCGATGAATCCGGCTAAGCCGTCTGATTAGAAATCGTCGCTGGTGCCGGGCGGACCCGGGTCGCTACAGTAACCCACGCATCGGCTGCCGCACAGCAGGCGGCCGGCGTTTTCACCTTGCCGACATTTCGAGGATGCCCCTCCAGTGACCCCAGCCGCTGCCGCCCGCCCGCCCAATTCCGCCGTCCCCCCTGCCGCTGAAGGTGCCTGTCCATGACCCTGCCGAGCCTGCTGCGTCTGCTCGCGCTCGCCGGCATCTGGGGAATGAGCTTCATTTTCCTGCGCGTGACGGCACCCCATTTCAGCCCGGCGCTGACGGCCTGGACGCGCGTGGCACTGGGCGCCGCGCTGCTGTGCACGGCTGCGCGCGCCGCTGGCGTTCCGCTGCAGTGGCGCCAGCGGCTGGGCTTTCATTTCGTGGTGGGGTTCTTCAATTCGGCGCTGCCCTTCTTCCTGTTCGCCTGGGCGGCGGCGCGCGCGCCGTCGGCCTACCTCGCAATCATGAACGCCATGGCGCCGCTGTTTGCCGCCGCCTTCGGCCGCCTGCTGAGCGGCGAACGCCTCAGCGCGCAGCGCCTGGCCGGCTTCGCCGTCGGTGTGCTGGGGGTGGCCGTGCTGGTGGGACTGGGACCGGCGACTCCGACGCCGCGCCTGCTGGCCGGCGTTGCCGGCGGGCTCGCTGCGGCCGCCTGCTATGGCTTTGCGGCCGTGCACATGCGTCGCCATGGCGACGGGCTTGCGCCGCTGGGCACGGCGGCCGGCAGCCTGCTGGCCGCCACCCTGATGCTGCTGCCGCCGGTACTGGCCGGTGCCTGGCGCACGCAGGCGCCGCTGCCGGTACTGGACGCGTCGCTGTGGCAGGCCCTGGTGGCGGTGGGCCTGCTGGGACTGGTCTGCACCGGACTCGCCTATGCCCTGTATTTCCGGCTGGTGGCCGACGAAGGCAGCGGACGCGCCGTGACCGTGACCTTCCTGGTGCCGCTGGCGGCAACGCTGTGGGGCGTCGCGCTGCTGCACGAGCACATCACCCCGGTCACGCTGGCCGGCATGGCCCTGGTGCTCAGCGGTACGGCGCTCAGCCTGGGACTGCTGCCGGCCCTTCCGCGCCCGGTCAGGGCCCGGGCTTGAGCTTTGCCGAAGGCTTTGCTTCTTGCGCTGCAGCGAGGCGCCATGACGCGGTATCATGACCGTTTTGCGTCTTTCGGCACGGGTTTGCAAACATGAGCGATATCAAGAAGGTGGTGCTGGCTTATTCGGGCGGCCTGGACACCTCCGTCATCCTGAAGTGGCTGCAGGATACCTACCAGTGCGAGGTGGTCACTTTCACCGCGGACATCGGCCAGGGCGAGGAACTCGAACCGGCCCGCCTGAAGGCGCAGAAGTTCGGCATCCAGCAGATCTACATCGACGATCTGCGCGAAGAGTTCGTGCGCGACTTCGTGTTTCCGATGTTCCGCGCCAACGCCATCTACGAAGGCGAATACCTGCTCGGCACCAGCATTGCACGCCCCCTGATCGCCAAGCGCCAGATCGAGATCGCGCGCGAAACCAATGCCGATGCGGTGTCCCACGGTGCCACCGGCAAGGGCAACGACCAGGTGCGCTTCGAGCTCGGCTACTACGCGCTTGAACCGGGCATCAAGGTGATCGCGCCTTGGCGCGAGTGGGATCTGACCTCGCGCGAGAAGCTGCTCGCGTATGCCGAGAAGCACGGCATCCCGGTCGAAATGAAGCACAAGGGCGGTGGCAGCCCCTACAGCATGGACGCCAACCTGCTGCACATCTCCTACGAAGGCAAGGTGCTCGAGGACCCCGCGCGCGAGCCCGAGGAAGACATGTGGCGCTGGACGGTCTCGCCCGAGGCGGCGCCGGATGCCGCCGAATACCTCGAACTGGAATATGCGCGCGGCGACATCGCCAAGGTCAACGGCGTGGCCATGAGTCCCGCCCAGGTGCTGACCGAACTCAACCGCATCGGCGGCAAGCACGGCATCGGCCGTCTCGACCTGGTCGAGAACCGCTACGTGGGCATGAAGTCGCGCGGCTGCTACGAAACGCCAGGCGGCACCATCATGATGCGCGCCCACCGCGCCATCGAGTCGATCACGCTCGATCGCGAAGTGGCCCACCTCAAGGACGATCTGCTGGCGCGCTACGCTGCGCTGATCTACACCGGCTACTGGTGGAGCCCCGAGCGGCGTGCCCTGCAGACCCTGATCGACGACACCCAGATGGTGGTGAACGGCTGGGTGCGCCTCAAGCTCTACAAGGGCAATGTGACCGTGGTCGGGCGCGACTCCAGCACCGATTCGCTGTTCGATGCCGCCATTTCCACCTTCGAGGACGACGGTGGCGCCTACCAGCAATCGGACGCCGCCGGCTTCATCCGGCTCAACGCGCTGCGCATGCGCATCGCCGCGCGCGCCGGCCGCAAGTAGGCACAGGCCCGCCGCCGGCGGGCACCCCATCAGCCAGCGCCGCCGGGCGCGCCCGGCCACCCCGGGTGTGCCGGCGGCGCGTCAGTTTCGAGGAGCAATGCCATGCCGTCATTCGATGTCGTTTCCGAAGTCGACAAGCAGGAACTGAAGAACGCGGTCGACCAGACCAACAAGGAAGTCAGCACCCGATTCGACTTCAAGGGTTCCGACGCGCGCGTCGAGCAGAAGGACTTCGTGCTCACGGTGTTTGCCGATGATGACTTCAAGCTCGACCAGGTCAAGGACGTGCTCAACGCCAAGCTCACCAAGCGCGCCATCGACATCCGCACGGTCGAGGCCGGCACCATCGAAAAGGTGAGCGGCGGCAAGGTCAAGCAGGAGGTCACCATCAAGGTCGGCGTGGCCACCGAGCTGGCCAAGAAGATCATCCGCCTGCTCAAGGACAGCAAGCTCAAGGTGCAGGGCGCGATCCAGGGCGAGACGGTGCGCATCACCGGCGCCAAGCGCGACATCCTGCAGGAGGCGATCGCGCTGCTGCGCAAGGAGATCACCGAGCAGCCGCTGCAGTTCAACAACTTCCGCGACTGATCTTCCTGATCTCGCGCCAGCGCCGCGCCTACGCCGGCGGCTGGCGCTGCGCGCGCAGCGCGACGATCCAGCGATAGAAGGGGCGCTGCTGCAGTTCGGCGCGCAGCGCACGGATCGCCTCGGGTGGCGGCGGTCCGGCGCCGTCCGCACCCAGCCCGGCCGTCGGTGGCAGGCACAGCCGGGACAGCAGCGCGGCGGCACACAGGTCGGCACGCGTGAAGCGCTCGGCGACCAGATAGCGGTGCTGCGCCAGCGTCCCGTCCAGGCGATCGAAGGCGGCACGCATGCGCTGCTCGGCGGCGTCGGCGTTGGCGGCGTCGATTTTCAGGAAGCGCCGCATCCGGCGCCGCAGCAGCGGCCAGGTGAAGCGGTACACCAGGCGCGCCGAGCGCGGCGCACCCTCCAGCAGGAAATCCAGGCAGGCTTCGCGGTCGGGCAGCAGCTGGTGGTAGAACCACAGCCGCAAGGGCACGCCCACTTCCGATTCCAGGTAGCGTTCCCACTCCAGCGCCAGGCTGGCTGCCTGCGCTTCGGTCGGCGTCAGGCGCGGACCCTCGTAGCGTTGGTCGAGATAAGTGATGATCTCGCTCGAGCCCTGCACCACCGAATCGCCATCGCGCAGCAGCGGCACTGAACTGCGCGGTGCCAGCCGGCGGATGATGGCGGCATGCCGGCCCGGGACCAGGTCCACTGCTTCCCACGCCAGGCCCTTGTAGTCCAGCGCCCAGCTGGCCTTTTCGCAGAAGTGCGAGCAGCGGAAGCGATACAGCTGGATCATGGCGCTGCCTCGTCGGTGTCGTCGGTCTCGCCCGGGTCCGGCGTGCGGCCGGTGTCATCGCCAGCGGACGCCAAGGTCTGCGCCCAGGCATACAGCGCGCTGCGTCTGGCGCCGCTGATGCGCGCCGCCACACGGACCGCCTCCGACAGGCTGAGCGATTCGCGCAGCACGCCGAACACGCGCTGGCCTTCCACCAGCCCGTCGTCGCCGGTACTTGCCGGCGCACCCTCGACCACCAGCACGAATTCGCCGCGGCGGTGGTCGGCGTCGGCCGCCAGCCAGGCCACGACCTGATCCAGGCGGCAGCGATGGCTGGATTCGAAGCGCTTGGTCAGCTCGCGCGACAGCACCACGTCGCGCGTGCCGCCGAATGCCAGCGCCAGGTCCGCGCACATCTCCTCGATGCGATGCGGCGCCTCATAGAACACCAGCGTGCCCGTCACGCCGGCCAACGCCGCCAGTGCCTGCTGGCGCGCCTTGGGTTTGGGCGGCAGAAAGCCGTGGAAGCTGATCGGCAGCTGGCCCAGGCCGGCCACCGACAGCGCTGCGGTCAGTGCGCTGGGGCCGGCGATCGCCAGCACCGTGATGCCATGCGCGTGCGCCAGCGCCACCAGGCGTGCGCCCGGATCGCTCACCGCCGGTGTGCCCGCATCGCAGACCAGGGCCACGCTGGCGCCTTCCTGCAACCTCGCCAGCAGCTGCAGTGAGGCCTGCGCCTCATTGTGTTCGTGCAAGGCCACCAGCCGGGCCTGGATACCGAACTGCTGCAGCAACTGCCCGCTATGGCGCGTGTCCTCCGCCGCCACCAGATCGACCCCGGCCAGGACGGCGCGCGCGCGCGGGCTGAGGTCGGCCAGATTGCCGATCGGGGTGGCGACTACGTGGAGCGCGCCGGGGGTGACTGCAGGGGCTGGGAGCGTCGACATGACGGCGAGTGTATCGCGCTGTTCATGCGCTGCGTGGCGGCGCGCGACGCGCAGCATCGGAGTCTGTCCCGGTCACGCCCTCCTGCCATGCTCCCATCCTCGCCACCGCCACCGCCACCGCCACCGCCACCGCCACCGCCACCAGAGCACGGTCTCGCCCCCCACCTGCGCGCAGGTCGTGCCGCCGAGTTTGATGCGGCGCGGTTCCTGCAATCCCAGGGGCTGCACATCGTGGCACGCAATCTGCGCGTGGCGGGCGTCGAGGTCGATCTGATCGCGCGCGAAGGCGAGGTGCTGGTGTTTGTCGAGGTGCGCTGGCGAGCCACCGCAGACTACGGCGGGGCGCTGGCCAGCATCGGCGCGCGCAAGCGTGCACGTCTCGGGCGCGCGGCTGCCGCCTGGCTGGCGCGCTGCCGGCCGTTGCCGCCGTGCCGGCTCGACGCCCTGTGCGCCACCGGCGCCGCACCGCTGCAATGGACCTGGGTGCGCGGCATCTGAACGCTGACCCCAGCTGCGGACGCTCCGCGCTGCGCGCGCTGTGCTAGATTAAGAATCCCTCACATCAGAGGCAGGAGGCAGCGGTGTCGAATCTCGCCGGCAAGGCCTATGCGATGAACGTGCTGACACCGATCAGGCCCGGCATGGCGTGGTTGCAGGCGTTGATCTACCAGGCCGGGCGCGCGCTGCCCAGCCAGCTGGCCGGTCTGCTGGGCCTCAGCCTGATCCACTTTGCGCGCTGGGTCATCATCCGGCGCCAGGACTGGCCCGACCTCGGCCAGGGCCGGCCCGCGCTGCAGCACGACTATCTGTTGTTCTGCAGCAATTTCAACGGTACCTGGGACCAGTACATCGACGCCTTTTCCGATGGCATCCCGGCCGGCCTCGACCTGTTCTGGTACACCTCGGTGGGCTATCCGCACTCGCTGCCGATCACGCCCTTCAAGGACTACATCGTCCACAACCAGATCGACACCGACTACTACTACAACGCCACACCCGGCGCCTCGCAGCGCGATATCAAGGGCGCGCTGCGCGTGCTGCAGGAGTTGCGTCGCCTGGGCACCGTGCACGGCCAGCAGACCGCCGCCGAATTCGCGCGCGAGTACCGCGCCAGCCTGCGCAAGGTGCAAGGCGACCTGGGGTCGCGCGGACCGGCGCCAGTGGCGAGTCTGGATACCGAATTCGCGGCGCGCCGTCTGGCCGGCGACAGCGAAGTCTGACCCGCCGCTCATGGCCAACTACGACGCCGGGCACTACTTCCTCACCGTGCTGATGCCGCTGCGCGAGGGCGTGGTCGAGCCCGGCGGCCGTGTGGTCTCGCACCGCCAGTGCGTGGCCGAACTGCTGGCCACCCTGCCCAATGGCGAATGGCTGGCGCGCCCTGGCGCCGGCGACGGCGTCTACAGTCCCTGCAGCCGCAGTCCCTTCGCGCGCAGCAAGCGCACCCACTTCACGCGCCTGGTGGTGATCGACGACCTGCCCTTCAATGGCCGCCAGGGTGGCGATACCCTGCTCGGGGTGCTGCTGCAGACCGATCCCCTGCTGCCGCAGGCAGTCGACCGCCTGCCCTGTGCCTGGCTGCTGTGGACGGCCGAATTCGACGCCTGCAGCGGCGGCGATGGCGAACTCGACAGCTGGCTGGCGGAGATCTGGCAGGCCATGGAAATCCAGTGGCGCACGCTGCTGGCGCACGCGGTCGGCGGCGACGCGGTGCACGGCGAGGCCGACTTCATCCGCCATGTCCGCCGCTGCCAGATCGAGACCGCGCTGCCCTTCAACGACTACTGGCCGCAGTTGCCCGACCTGCAGGACGTCTCGCTGACTCTGCCCAAGTACCTGGGCATCGCGGCGGTGCTGATGCTGGTGGTCGTGCTGCTGGGCCTGCTGCTGCTGCTGTTCGGACTGCCGGTCGTGTGGCTGGGACTGCTCCGCGGGCTGGCGCTGGCAGCGCTGCTGGCGCTGTTGCTGGCCATTGCCTGGGCCCTGCTGGCGGTACGCAGCGCCGCTGCGCGGCCCTTC
>JAGWIJ010000117.1 GCA_028873535.1 Pseudomonadota bacterium | reverse complement strand
GACTCCGGCAGTGGCGGTGGCCTGCGCCTGCAGCACGTCAACGGTACCGATGTCCTCAACATCCCGAACGGCAACCGCAATTGCAAGGCCGATCTCGGCGCTGGTGCCAATTCGTCGTGCGACTGGAACTCGGTGAGCGTGACCAACAACATCATCGTCAACAACGTGGCCGGCTGGGACGGTGCCGGGGTATCGCTGCTCGATGCGCTGGCGGTCAACCTGGTCAACAACACCATCGCCTCCAACGACTCGACGGCTTCGTCGGGCACGCTGTTCCAGTCGCTGTTCGCGCCCCTGGCCAGCGCGGTGGCACCCACCACCAACGTGACCTGCGGGGCCACCAACGGCCAGTCCTGCCCGCAGGTGGCGGGCCTGGTCAGCGTGAACAACAGCCCGGTGCTGCAGGCCAATATCAACCAGCTGCCGGCCAATGCCTTCAGCTGCCCGCCGGGGCATGGCAGCGGCGGCTCATGCTTCTACAACTCGATCCCGCTGATGCTCAACGATGTGATCTGGCAGAACCGGTCCTTCTACATCGGCGTCGGCGGATTCGGCCCGGCAGCGGCCAACCAGAACCAGCAGCATGTGGTCACGCTGTATCCGAAGGGATCGACCAGCGCAGCGGCCAGCCAGACCTTCACCGGCGCCTGCCCGGCGGGTTCCAGCTATTGGGACATCGGCTTCCGCGGCGATACCGACGTGACCGCGCATATCCCTTCGGGCTTCGTGCCAAGGAATTCCGTGCTGTCGGCAGCGACGGCGACAAGCTACGGTGGCACCGGCAACCTGGTGGCCGATCCGGCCTTCACCAGCCAGTACTGCAATGGCTCGCGCACACCGCCGGAACTCGGTGCCGCCGGCTATGCCGTGCCGCCGGGCGTCAACGAGTTCAACGGCTTCCCGAACCCGGTGTTCAGCCTCAATCCCTCGGGGGTTGTCGACGAGGGCAACAACTGGGTGAATGTGCGCTGGGGACCGCTGGCCCTGACCAGTCCAGCCACCAATGCCGTGCTGGGCAACTATGTGCCGGCCGCCGGGTCGTCGGCAATCAACAACGGCACTGCAAGCGTGGTCGTGGCGGGGAGCACTGTCGCTGCGCCCAAGGACGACTTCTTCGGCAACGTGCGGCCGGCCGGTGGGGCCTATGACATCGGTGCCGTGGAGGTCGGTGCAGTGCCGCCACTGGCGGTGCTGAACGTCGCGCCGGCAGCGCTGAGCTTCACGGCCGTGCAAGGCTATTCAAGCAGTGCGCAGACGGTGACCCTGCACAACACGGGCAACATCGCTGCCAATCTGGGCGGCCTGGCGTTCTCGTCACCCGTCTTCACGCGTGCCGGCGGCAGTTGCGGCAGTGTCCTGAATGCCGGTGCGAACTGCACGATCACGCTGGTCTTCACGCCGGTTGCGGCGGGCACGGCCAGCGGCGCGCTGACGATTTTCGCCGATGTGGCGGTGAGCGGTTCGCCCCTGACGCTGAACGGCACGGTGGTGGCTCCGGTCGCCAGCGCGACCCTGACCTCGGCCACCTGGACTGTCGCCCACAGGGCCAATTGCCCGGGTTCGGGTGCAGCCGTCCTGGCATGCCTGCTGGACCCGGTGCAGACCTTCACGCTGACCAACAGCGGCAACGTGCCCTTGACCGGGATCACGCAGGGAACGCTGTCAGGCACCAATCTGGCCGACTTCGCGGTAGTCGAAGCGCTGTCCACCTGTGGTCCGGCGACGGGAGGGCAACTGGTGGCAACGACGACACTGGCGCCGGGGGCAACGTGCACGACCATGGTCCAGTTCAAGCCACAGACTGCGGAAGCGCCGGGCGCCAAGACGGTGACGCTCTCGGTCACCAGCGTGGCCGGCACGCAGACCGCTGCGCTGACGGGTACCGACGCGGCGCCGGCGTTGACGGCGGTTGCGCCGGCCAGCGCAGTGCGCGGAGCGATCGCGGCGGTGAGCCTGACAGGCAGCTATCTCGATGGCGCCTCTGCAGTGACGGTGACCGGTGGCGGTGTGAACTGCGCCATCGCTCCCGCCGGCCAGACCGCGCTCACCACGCTCACGGCGAACTGCACGGTCAATCCCGGGGCCGCGCCCGGCAGTCGCACCATCACCGTCCTCACCCCGACCGGCTCGTCGAACACGCAGCCGTTCAGCGTGACGGGTGCCACCGCCAGCCTCAGTGCGCCGGTTCCGGCGCTCAACACCGCCATCGCCAACACGAGCGTCAAGACGGGCACCATCACGGTCGGCAATGCCGCAGCGGCCACCGGTGCGCTGAAGCTCACGGCCAACCCGATCATGACCAAGGTGGGCACCGCCGGCGGCAGCTTTGCGATCGTCAGTGGCGGCAGTTGCGTCACCGGTGCCGTCGTCAGCCCGGGCAGCAGTTGCACGATCAAGGTGCAGTACACACCGGGCACCTCGACGGCGACTGCGACGGCGAACGTCACCATCACCGGGTCTGGCCTGGCGGCGACAACGCTGACCAGCGCCAATTTCACGGGGAACTAGTGCGATGAGGGCAGGGCGGATGGGGCTGCTGGCGGTGATCGTGCTGAGCGTGTGCGCGGCATGTCCTGCAGCTGACGGCGTGGGGGGCGTCGAGCCCGCCGCGCCCACGCAGTCCGCGTCCGCAGCCCTGACCGCTGCACCGGCAGCGGAGACCGCTGCCGGTCCTGGCGCAGGCCACCACCCGCGCCAGGCCGGCCGTCTGACGCCGGCGCAGCGCATCGAGCTCAGTGTGCGGCGGCTGGCGCGCGGACTGGAGCTCGATCCCGCGCAACAGGATACGCTGCGAAATATCCTGACCGACCAGCACCGGCAGATCCTGCAATGGCGCAGCGGTGCCACCACCGGCCCGACCGATGTGGCGGGAACGACTCTGGCCATCTACGAGCACACCAGGACGCGCATCCGCGCACTGCTCAACGCCGCACAGCTGGCGAAATACGGCGTGGACGTGCCGCACGACGAACTGGCGCCGGCGCAGGCCGATCTGCAGCACTGGATGGGGCTGCAGGAAGCGCGGCGGCGGCAGGCGCAGAACGAGGAGGTGTCGCCATGAGCCAGCGGCGGGCAAGCGTGCGCTGCGCGCTCCGTGCGGCATCGATCGCCGTGTTGCTGTCCTGCGGCAGTGTGGCAGACGCCGTGGCGCAGTCCGCAGTCGACGATTCCGCGCCACGGCCCACGCACTACGCGCCCGATCGCTTCACCGGGCGCGCCGGCATCTATTACGGCCAGGTCTGGGGTATCGACTCGATCAGCGTGCGGCTGGTCGAGTCCGGTCAGCTGGTGCGCTTCAGCTATCGCGTGGTCGATCCTGACAAGGCGCGCGCGCTCAATGACAAACAGGCCGAGGCCAAACTCGACGACCCCAAGGCTGGCGTGAGCCTGGTGGTGCCGACCATGGAAAAGGTCGGTCAGCTGCGCCAGACCTCGCTGCCGGAAGCTGGCCGCGCCTACTGGATGACGTTTTCGAACAAGGGGCGCCGCGTGGCGCGTGGTGACCGGGTTGACGTGGAGATCGGCCGCTTCAAGGCCGGCAACCTCGTCGTGGACTGAGGCGTGATCTTTCGGGGGTGCAAGCGATGACTGGATCTCGAGCAATTCGCGTGGCCATCGGGGTGGCTGCAGCCGCGCTGCTGATGGCGCCGGCGGTGGCGGCGGTGGATGCCGCCCTGCCCGCCACCCGGACGGCTGCAGGCGTCGGGGCGCAGGCGCTGCCGCAGCTCAGCGCCGCGGAAATCGTGGCCCGCCACGTCGTCGCGCGCGGTGGCGCGCAGGCCTGGAAGGCGGTGCAGACGCTGCAATTGAGCGGCAGGATCGAGGCGGGCAGGGGGGACAGCATTGCGCGCGCCGAGAAAATCATCAATGCCGGCAGAAGGGTGGGCGGCAAGGCGAGCAACGCCGAGCTTGTCGCGGCCAATGCCGATCCGGCGGCCGCCCGGCAGATCCAGTTGCCGTTCACGCTCGACTTGCAGCGTCCCAACCGCATGCGGCTGGAGGTCGGCTTCGATGGCAAGACAGCTGTGCAGGTGTTCGATGGCGAGCACGGCTGGAAGTACCGTCCCTTTCTCAACCGCAGCGATGCCGAACCCTTCAGCGCGGATGAGTTGCGGACCGAGGCTTCGCGTGGCGATCTCGACGGACTGCTGATCAATCATGCCGCCAAGGGTAGCAAGGTCGAACTGGAGGGCGGCGATGCGGTGGAAGGAAAGCCGGCCTACCGGCTCAAGGTCACGCTGCGCAGCGGAAGCGTCCAGCACGTGTGGGTCGACGCCCGGTCCTTTCTTGACGTCAAGGTCGAGGGCTTTCCGCGGCGCATGGACGGCAAGATGCACCCGGTCTACGTGTACCAGCGCGATTTTCGCGCGGTGCAGGGCGTGATCATCCCGTTCGTGCTGGAGACCGCCGTGGACGGCTATTCGGAGACGCACCGGATCCAGATCGAGACCGGCGCGGTCAACCCGAAGCTCGACGCGGCGCTGTTTTCCAAGCCGGGCGCCTGAGCGCAGGGCGACTTCATGATGGCCATTTCGACGCGCTGCCTGCTGGTCGCCATCGCGCTCGCAGGGCCGTTCGGCGCGCAGGCTGCAACGCCGCCGGCGCCCGTAACGCCGCCGGCGGTCGGCCAGCTCATCGAGCGCAACGTGGCTGCGCGGGGCGGACTCGATGCCTGGCGCAGGATCCGCACCATGGCATGGAGCGGACGCCTGGAAGCGGCAAGCGCCGAGCCGGCTTCGATGCGCTTCGTGCTCGAACAGGCCAGACCCAACCGCACGCGGTTTGCAATTGAAGCGATGGGGCAGCCCGGCGTGCGCGTGTTCGACGGGGCGCACGGCTGGACGCAGCGTCCCAGCCGTGGCATCCGGCCGGACGTGGTGCCGTTCACGCCGCAGGAGCTACGCTTCGCCCAGGACGCCGAGGTCATCGACGGGCCCTTGATCGACTTTGCGGCCCATGGCAGCCGCGTCACGCTGGGAGGACTCGAAGACGTGCATGGACGCCAGGCCTGGCGCATCGATGTGACGCGCCCGTCGGGCACCCGGGAAGCGGTGTGGATCGATGCCGAGACCTTCCTCGATGTGCGCTACGACCGCGTGTCCTATCGGCCGGCAGGCGGCGCGGTCACGGTGTCGCTGTACTACCAGGACTACCGCAGCTACGAGGGCGTGAAGGTGCCCGCCGTGATCGACATCGGTGGTAATGGCGACACGCCGGCCGGCCGGATGGTGATCGAGCAGGTCGTGCTCAATCCCCAACTCGACGAGCGCGCCTTCGCCGAGCCGGGCACGTTGCGCCGACGCCAGGCAGCAGACCCCGGATCGCACCCACCATCGGTGGTGGCGCAATGAAGGCGTGGCGCGTGCCGGGCGCGCTGCTGTTGCTGCTCGGCCTGTGCCTGGCATCTGCCGCGGTGCAGGCCGATCCGCTGCTGACGGCCGGTGAAGCCATCTACCGCGGCGGGGTGCTGCGTTCCGGTGCGCCGCTCGACGGTGTGCGCAAGGACAGCGGCCAGGGCGTGCAGGGTGATGCAGCGGCCTGCGTGCATTGCCACCGCAACAGTGGCCTCGGTTCGCAGGAAGGCCTCTACTCGATTCCGCCGGTGAGTGCGCGCTATCTCTATCACCCGCGCGCTGCGCATGCCGAGCACCAGGATCTGCCCTACGTGGCCGGCGAGCATCCCGACCGCGAGCCCTACACCGACGTCACGCTGGCGCGTGCCATTCGCGAGGGTGTCGATTCGGAGGGCCGGCCGCTGGGTTACCTGATGCCGCGCTTCGCCTTGAGCGATGACGACATGGTCGCGCTGATCGCCTACCTCAAGACCCTGGCGCCTGCGCAGGTGCCCGGCGTGACGCCGACGCTGCTGCATTTCGCCACCATCGTCACACCCGATGCCGACCCGGTGAAGCGGCGTGCCATGCTGGACGTGCTGGAGCGCTTTTTTGCCGAGAAGAACAGCTTTCCCTGGGGGCCTACGCCGAGCATGCAGACCTCGGGCAGGACGGCGCAGATCAAGAGCATGTACATGGCCAACCGGCACTGGCAGCTGCATGTCTGGCAGCTCGACGGCGCGCCTGCGGACTGGCCGGCTCAGCTGCAGCGCCACTTTGCCGAAGAGCCGGTGATGGCGGTCATATCGGGCCTGGGCGGAACCGACTGGACGCCAGTCCACGCCTTCTGTCAGCGTGCGCACCTGCCCTGTCTGTTCCCGAATCTGGAAGTGCCGGTGGATGTCGACCGCGATTTCTATTCGCTCTACTTTTCGAGGGGCGTGCTGCTGGAGTCGCAGCTGATCGCGCAGCGCCTTGGTGACACCGCGGGGGACGTGGCCGACGCTCCGGTCCAGCAGGTCTACCGTAGCGGTGACAGCGGCGAAGCCGGTGCGCATGCACTGGCCTTGGCGCTGCAAGGGTTTGGCCGCAGCGTGCAGGATGTGCCGATTCCTGCCGGTCCGGCCGGGAGCGGCGTGCGGGAGGCGCTGCAGCGCGCCGCCGGGCGCGGTCCGCTCGTGCTGTGGTTGCGCCCGGACGACCTGTCGGCGCTGGCGGGCACGCCAGCACCGCTGCGCCCGGTGTTCGCCTCCGGGATCATGGGGGGCCTGGAACACGCACCCGTGCCGGCGGAATGGCGCCAGCGCCTGCTGATGGCCTATCCCTTCGATCTCCCCGAACGCCGGGTGGTGCGTGTCGACTATCCGCTCGGCTGGTTCCGCATTCGCCGGATTCCGGTGGTTGCCGAACAGGTCCAGGTCGATACCTACCTGGCCTGCGGACTGCTGTCGGAAGCCCTCAACCACATGGCCGACAATTTCGTGCCCGAGTACCTGGTCGAACGCATCGAGGAACTGGTCGGGCACCGCATACTGACCGGCTACTACCCGCGGCTGTCGCTGACCCAGGGACAGCGCTTCGCGTCCAAGGGCGGCTACCTCGTCCAACTGCCGGTTGCCGCAAGCGGCAGACTCACGGCGATGGGCGACTGGGTCGTGCCCTGAAGGTGCGGGCAGATGTCGAGAGGAGGCATGCTCATGCAGCCGGTTCCCAATTGCTCGCAGGTGCTGGTGTTGCTGGGGCTCGCGTTGGCAGTCCAGGCGGCCGCCGCGGCGGCCGACACGGTGTATCAGCGCCGGCATGACGATGGTGCCGTCACGCTGACCAACGTTCCGGATGGCGCGGGCTACGAGGTGGTGGCAACCGGGTCGCGCAATTCCGATCCGGCAGCAGGCGCCACGATGCCGGGCAGCACACCTGCGGGTGCTCCCGCCCTGCCGCTCGATGCGCCAAAGCCGGCAGCGCGGCTGGCGGCGCCGGCCACCTTGCCGGCACCCGATGTCGCCGTGGACATGCCGCCGGACCGCGAGACAGCGCCGGCAAGGGCGTCGCTCGCGGCCAGTCGTGCCGCCGAGCAGATCGTTGCGGCAGGGGGCACGGGGGCGCGGCTCGAGGCGCTCTACAAGGCGTCGATGAGCGCGTTCCAGGCGCAGGCTGCAGCTCGCGCGCGGCCCTGACACTGCCGCGCGCCGTGCCGTTTCAGCGGCAGTAGGCTTCCAGGCGTTCCCGATCGACGTGCACGCCGTGCTGGTCGTATGACACCACCAGACCCAGGCCACGGAAGTGCTTGAGGAAGAGTCCGACGCGCGAACGGGTGGTGCCGATCATGTCGCCGAGTTGCTGCTGGGACAGCCGCAGCGGGAGCTGGCCGTCCTCGCACCCGCGGCGCTGGCTGAGTTCGAGCAGGGTATGCGCAAGGCGGCGTTCGCTCGGTTCCAGCAGCAGGACGGCGATGGCGCGCTGCTGGCGCACCAGTGCAGTCGCCAGGTGCTCAAGCAGCAGGTGTGTCAGGTTCTCGCGATGCACGAATTCCATGAAGGTCTGGGGGCTGGCGCTGCGCACTGTCGCCCGCTCCAGCGCGATCGCGCTCTCGCGGCGCCGCGCCTGCCCGCAGACGCAAAGCTCGCCCAGCAGTTCGCCGGGCAGCTTGAGCGCCAGCGGGCATTCGCGACCGTCCGGCGTATCGACCAGGATCTTCACCGTGCCGCTGTCCAGGCACATCATCGAGGCGCTGGGATCCTGTTCCCTGTAGACGGGCTGGTCGCGCTCGAACTGGCGGACCGTGATGCCCGGTCCACCCAGGCGGAACCAGCGCACTGCCAGGCGTTGGAAATCGACTGACTGCTGGGGCGGTTCTGATGCTCCCATCGTTGACGCACTCCCCCCGGAGGATGCTCCAGTGCGAAACCGGCGACTTCCGATCACGCTGCCTGCAATATCGTGGTGTTGTAAAGTTTAGAAACAGTCAGCTTTCCCGTCTGTGGGGGATAGTACTGATTCTCATCGCCGGACCCCTAAACAGATCTACAGTGAATGCTGTATCTGCCGCCAAGGCAAAAAGGTAGCCTAAATGTTTGCCAGAAAAAGAGGTTTGCTTTTCAGGCGCACGCGCGACCGCTTTCAACGCGCAAGCGCACCACGCATGTTGACAGTAGGGTCAGTATTACGCAATTGTCAGTTTACGCGACCGTGTGCAGGGCCTGTTCGCATGACGCCTCTAGGCAGCGGGGCGTGTCTCGGGGTATCATTTAGGGCTCGGGTGGCTGAAGGCCGCCAGACAGTGGTGGCCGTAGCTCAGTTGGTAGAGTCCCGGATTGTGATTCCGGCCGTCGTGGGTTCGAGTCCCATCGGCCACCCCACTACCCAGAATGCAGCAAGCAAAACGGCCCGCAACTGCGGGCCGTTTTGCTTGCTGGCCGTCACCGGCTGCGTGCCGGCTGGCAGGGCGCCAGCCGGCCTGCCAGGTCAGGCTACCAAGGGCTGTCACCTTCGGGCGTCGACGAGATGCGGTGGATGCTGAGGTCCGCGCCCTCGAACTCGGCCTCGGGATCGAGCCGCAGCCCAAGCACAGCCTTCAACACGCTGTAGACGACGGTGCCGGACAGCAGGGCGATCAGGACACCCAGTCCGGTGCCGACCAGCTGCGCAAGCAGGCTGACGCCGCCCAGGCCGCCCAGCGCCGTTTGTCCGAAGACGCCGCAGGCGATGCCGCCCATGGCGCCGCACAGGCCGTGCAGCGGCCAGACGCCGAGCACGTCGTCGACCTTCCAGCGGTTCTGGGTGAGGGTGAACGCCTGCACGAACAGCACGCCTGCCAGCGCGCCGACCGCCAGCGAACCCAGGGGGTGCATGACGTCGGAACCGGCGCAGACCGCCACCAGACCGGCCAGCGGGCCGTTGTAGACGAAGCCCGGATCGTTGCGACCCAGCCACCAGGCGCTCAGCGTGCCGCCGACCATGGCCATCAGCGAGTTGATGGCGACCAGGCCGCTCAGTTTTTCCAGCGAACCCGCGCTCATCACATTGAAGCCGAACCAGCCGACGGTGAGGATCCAGGCGCCCAGGGCCAGGAAGGGAATGTTGGAGGGCGGATGCGCGCTCACGCGGCCATCGCGGCCGTAGCGGCCAGTGCGCGCGCCCAGCAGCATCACTGCCGGCAACGCGACCCAGCCGCCAAAGGCATGCACCACGATCGAGCCTGCGTAGTCGTGAATCGCGCTGCCGGTCAGCGCGGTGACCCAGGCCTGCACGCCGAAGTTGCCGTTCCACACGATGCCCTCGAAAAAGGGATAGCAGAAGCCCACCAGGACGGCTGTCGCGATGATCTGGGGATGAAAGCGCGCGCGCTCGGCGATCCCGCCGGAAATGATGGCGGGAACCGCCGCGGCGAACGTGAGCAGGAAGAAGAAGCGCGTCAGTTCAAGGCCGTTGAGCTGGTTGAGTTCCGTCGCGCTGACCAGAAAAGTGCGTCCATAGGCCAGGGTATAGCCGACCAGGAAGTAGGCCAGGGTCGAGACCGCGAAGTCGAGCAGGATCTTGACCAGGGCGTTGACCTGGTTTTTGCGACGCACGGTGCCGAGTTCGAGAAAGGCGAAGCCGGCATGCATGGCCAGCACCAGGATGGCGCCGAGCAGCAGGAACAGGGCATCTGCACTGGAATGGGTCGATGGCATGGCTGAATCCGGGCAAAAAGCGGATACCTAGCAAAAATCGATCCAAAATAGTGCGCGCATGCAAGCAATTGGTGCGCAATGCCTTGTGATGGTGCGCCTTGTCCGGCGCCCAATATTGTTGCCTTTTTTTGGTGCAAAAACGTCACACGACGCACCAATTAGGTGCGTCTCTGGCTTGCAACAAGGGCTGCTGCGGCGCCCGCTCAGGGGCAATACTGGGCAGGCCGGTCGTTGGTCGCGTCCGGCTGCGCGGCTGGCGGCAGGGTGGGCATCGCCGCCTTCACTTCGTCCAGACTGACTGCCAGTGCGCCGTCGTCGGCCGTGCCCATCAGGCCATCCGGGCCGATCGAATAAAGCAGGAAGGCATAGGTCGCGCTGATCGGGCCGGCGCCGGGCGGGAGCAGTG
>JAGWIJ010000116.1 GCA_028873535.1 Pseudomonadota bacterium | reverse complement strand
TGTTGACCGGCATCCTGATCGGCCTGGTGCTGGGCGTCGGGATTTCGGCGGGCGTTGCAGTGTGGGTGGCGCGCATGCCCAATCCCTTCCAGAACCGTGCGCTGGAGGGTGTGCCCCAGGGCCCGGTGGTGCAGCCGCTGGCGCCGGCACCAGCCGCCGGGCGCGCAGGCAGCGCCGGCGGCAGCGCTGCCCAGTCCGGCGGCACGACGCCGCAGGACGGCGCCACCGGCGGCGGCAATGCAGGCGACGTGCCCGCCGCCGGGTCCGCTGCGAATCCGGCCCTGGCACCAGCCGCCAGCAAGACGCCGACCGCTGGCGATGGCAGCGGTGATGCTGGTACTGCGTCAGCCCAATCGGCGGGCAAGGCGTTGGAACAAGGGTCGGTGACCCTGCAGGTCGGCGCCTTTGCCAACGAGGACGATGCGCTGCGTCAGGTCGAGACGATCGCCCAGGTCAGCGGCGCGCGCGCCAAAGTGGTGCCGCCGCCGGACAAGTCCGAGCACCCGCTGTACCGCGTGCGCGTCGGACCGGTCCAGCGCGGTGCCGACTTGACGGAACTTGTCGAGGCCCTGAAGGCCAATGGCATCAGCAGCACCGTGGTACGCGCCCCTGGCGCGGACGCTTCGCGTTAATCGATCGCATCCCAAGGAGTTGTCATGAATCTGTTTCGCCGCCACACCCTCGCCGCGCTCATCGCCTGCGGCATCGGAAGCGCCTTCGCGGCCGCCACGCCGGGCAAGGACTACACGGCGATCGATCCGCCGCAGCCGACCGATGTCGGCAACAAGGTGGAAGTGATCGAGTTCTTTTCCTACGCCTGCCCGCATTGCAACCATCTGGAGCCCGCGCTGGAGGCCTGGAGCGCCCGGAAGATGCCGGCCAATGCCGTGCTCCACCGCATTCCGGTCACCTTCGGTCGCACCGAATGGGTGGCGCTGGCCAAGCTGCACTTCGCGCTGGAGGCCCTGGGCAAGAGCGACGAACTCACCGGCAAGGTGTTCCACGCCATGCATGAGGAGCACGTCATGCTGACGTCCGCCGATACCTGCGCCGACTGGGCCGCCAAGCAAGGCATTGATCGCGCCAAGTTTCTCGACGCCTTCAATTCCTTCGGTGTACAGACCAAGCTGCAAAGGGCTAACATGAAAGCGTCGACCTATGCCATTGATGGCGTGCCGACTCTGATCGTGGATGGGCGCTACAAGACCAGTCCTGCGATGACCGGCGGCAATGAAGGGGTGCTCGCGGTGGTCGATGAGCTGATCCAGTCGAGCACCAAGGACAAGGCGGCGCACAAATAGACGTGGCATGACGCGGTGCCGGTCCCGGTGGGCTCAGCGGCGGTGGCTGCCGCTGGGCGTTCGGCGCCAATGAGGAGCAGCGAATGTCGGTCAAGTTTGTCAAGGAAGGGCTGAGCAGCGCCGAAGCTTCGTTGCTGGCGTGGCAGTTCGGCGCCTCGGAAGACGATCGCCCCTTCGTGTCAGCCTTGTGGGTGGCGCTGTCCAACGCCTGGGAAAATGAACAGCGTGGCGACAGCATGGCCACCGACTTCCTGCGCCGCCTGGGCAGCGCAGGCGCCTTTCCCGAAGAAGTGGCCACCTTCCGCCGCTTCAAGAGCAGCGAAGGCGAAGGCTACTGGCTGGACCTGCTCGATCGCGCCGGCCTGGCTGATCGCCGCCAGCGCGACGAACCGACGCCAACCGAGCGGCGGCGCGCAAAGAAGGGCGTGGCGAGCAGCGACTGAGGCCGTGCCTGGTTCAGCGCTGGCGCGTTGGACGTTGCCAGTTTACCGAAGTGCGCTGGGGCGCGCGTGACAGCGTCAGCTTGCCAGCGGGTGCATCGCTGACCAGGGTGGTGCCGGCGCCCAACGTCGCGCCTGCGCCCACCGTCACGGGCGCCACCAACTGGGTGTCCGAACCGATGAAAGCACCATCGCCGATCACGGTACGGTGCTTGTTCACGCCATCGTAGTTGCAGGTGATGGTGCCGGCGCCGATGTTGACGCCACTGCCGATGTCGGCGTCACCCAGATAGCTCAGATGATTGGCCTTGCTGCCCTTGCCGATGCGCGCGTTCTTGATTTCGACGAAGTTGCCGACGTGCACGGCGCTGGCCAGGTCCGCCCCCGGACGCAGGCGCGCAAAGGGACCGATGCTGCAGGCAGCGTCTGTGTGCGCACCTTCCAGATGGCTGTAGGCACGCACGCGCGTGCCGGCGCCGATGTGGCAGTCGCGCAGCAGGCAATAGGGTTCCAGCACCACGCCATCTTCCAGGCTCACCTCGCCTTCGAACACGCAACCGACGTCGATTTCCACATCGCGCCCGGTCTGCAGCACGCCGCGGATGTCGATGCGCGCCGGATCGGCCAGACGCACGCCGGCCTCCATCAGGCGGTCGGCCTGGAAGCGCTGCCAGATGCGCTCGAGTCTGGCGAGCTGGCGTGGGTCGTTGACGCCATCGGCTTCCCAGGCATGACCGGGATGGCTGGCCACCACGGGCCAGCCTTCGCGCACGGCGGCCGCGACCACGTCGGTCAGGTAGAACTCCTGCTGCGCGTTGTTGCAGTCGAGTCCGGCCACCCAACGTTGCAGGGCGTCGGCGGGTGCTGCCAGGATGCCGGTGTTGACCTCGCGCAGCGCGCGCTGCTCGGCGCTGGCGTCCTTGTGTTCGACGATGGCCTGCACCTGCCCGGCGGCGTCGCGCACGATGCGGCCGTAGCCGGCGGGATCTTCGAGCACCTGGGTCAGCAGCGCCAGCTTGCCGGCGCGCGCAGCTTCGAGCAGCGCACCCAGGCTTTCCGCCTGCAGCAAGGGCACATCGCCATACAGGATCAGCGCGACGGCGCCGGCCTGCGCCGGATGCTGCTCATGCACCTTGCGCACGGCGTCGCCGGTGCCACGTGGTGGATCCTGCAGCACCCAGCCGACCGGACGTTCGGCGCCCCAGGCGCGTACCTGGTCGCCGCCGTGCCCGTAGACAACTGTAGTTTCCCTGGCGCCCAGTCCGGCCGCCAGGGAAAGCACATGTTCCAGCAGGGGACGGCCCGCCAGGGTCTGCAGCACCTTGGGGCGCGCAGAGCGCATGCGTTTGCCTTGTCCGGCAGCCAATACGATGACGTGCAGATCACCTGCGCTCATGGGGCGCTCCAAAGGGAATCAGGGGAAGGATGGTTTCCTTGTCAGGGCGACAAGGCCCCGGTACTGAAGACCGGAGAACCGGGCAGCAAGGCAAGTGTACTTGCACTTGTCTGCTGCCCGTGATGCTCAGCTGCGGATCTTGCGCAGCTTGCTGATGGCGGCGAGCTGCGCCATGGCTTCGGCGAGTTCACCGGCGGCCTTGGCGTAGTCGATGTCGCTGGTACGCGTCTTGAGCGCTTCCTCGGCCAGGCGGCGTGCTTCGAGCGCCTTGGCTTCGTCGAGATCATGACCGCGGATGGCCGTGTCGGCCAGCACGGTGACCACCGTGGGCTGCACTTCCAGGATTCCGCCCGAAACGAACACCAGCTCTTCGGGACCGCCATTGGCCGGCGTGACGCGGACTGCACCCGGACGGATCCGGGTCAGCAGAGGGGTATGGCGGGGGTAGATGCCGAGTTCGCCGGCCTCACCGGGCAGGACCACGAAAGTGGCCTCGCCCGAGAAGATCTGCTCTTCGGCACTCACCACGTCGACGTGGATGGTTGCCATGTGCGGTCCTTAGTTGAGGGTCTTGGCCTTCTCGACGGCTTCCTCGATACCACCGACCATGTAGAAGGCCTGTTCCGGCAGGTGATCGTATTCGCCGTTGACGATGCCCTTGAAGCCCTTGATGGTGTCGGCCAGCGACACGATCTTGCCAGGCGAGCCGGTGAACACCTCGGCCACGTTGAAAGGCTGCGACAGGAAACGCTGGATCTTGCGGGCACGCGCCACGGCCAGCTTGTCATCCGGCGACAGCTCGTCCATGCCCAGGATCGCGATGATGTCGCGCAGTTCCTTGTAACGCTGCAGGGTTGCCTGCACGGCACGCGCGGTGTTGTAGTGCTCTTCGCCGACGACCAGCGGGTCGAGCTGGCGCGAGGTGGAGTCGAGCGGGTCGACCGCAGGGTAGATACCCAGCGAGGCGATGTCACGCGACAGCACGACGGTCGAATCCAGGTGCAGGAAGGTGGTGGCCGGCGACGGGTCGGTCAGGTCGTCCGCAGGCACGTACACGGCCTGCACCGAGGTGATCGAACCCACCTTGGTGGAGGTGATGCGCTCCTGCAGACGGCCCATTTCCTCGGCCAGGGTCGGCTGGTAGCCCACCGCGGAGGGCATGCGGCCCAGCAGGGCGGACACTTCGGTACCGGCCAGCGTGTAGCGGTAGATGTTGTCGACGAACAGCAGCACGTCGCGGCCTTCGTCGCGGAAGTACTCGGCCATGGTCAGGCCGGTCAGTGCCACGCGCAGACGGTTGCCCGGCGGCTCGTTCATCTGGCCGTACACCAGGGCCACCTTGTCCAGAACGTTGGAGTCCTTCATCTCGTGGTAGAAGTCGTTCCCTTCCCGGGTACGCTCGCCCACGCCCGCGAACACGGAGTAGCCACCGTGCGTCTTGGCGATGTTGTTGATGAGCTCCATCATGTTCACGGTCTTGCCGACACCGGCGCCGCCGAACAGACCCACCTTGCCGCCCTTGGCGAACGGGCAGATCAGGTCGATCACCTTGATGCCGGTTTCGAGCAGTTCGGTCGAAGGCGCCAGCTCTTCGTAGCTGGGGGCCTTGCGGTGGATGGAGGCGGTCGACTCGGCGCCCACGGGGCCGGCTTCGTCGATCGGACGGCCCAGCACGTCCATGATGCGGCCCAGGGTCTTGGGACCCACGGGCACCATGATCGGCTTGCCGGTGTTCTGCACGGTCAGGCCGCGGCGCAGACCATCGGAAGAGCCCAGCGCAATGGTACGCACGACGCCGTCGCCCAGCTGCTGCTGCACTTCGAGGGTCAGCTCGGTTCCCGGCAGGGTGAGCGCGTCATACACGGCAGGCATGTGGTCGCGCGGGAATTCGACGTCGATCACGGCGCCGATACACTGAACAATCTTTCCTTCGGTCATGGTGTCGTCCTGAATAGTGGATTCAATAGCTTCAAACCGCAGCGGCGCCGCCGACGATTTCGGAGAGTTCCTTGGTGATGGCTGCCTGGCGCGACTTGTTGTAGATCAACTGGAGTTCGTCGATCACGCTGCCGGCATTGTCCGAAGCCGCCTTCATGGCCACCATGCGCGCGCTCTGCTCGGAAGCGATGTTTTCCGCCACCGACTGGTACACCAGCGCTTCGACATAGCGGGTCAGCAGCTGGTCGACCACGCTCTGCGGCTCGGGCTCGTAGATGTAATCCCACGACGGTCCCTGCGCTGCGTTGCTGGTCTGCAGGCGTTCCTGCGGCAGCGGCAGCAGCTGCTCGATCACCGGCTCCTGCTTCATGGTGTTGATGAAGCGCGTGTAGGCCAGGTGCACTTCATCGATCTCGCCCGCAGCGTACTGGTCCAGCATGACCTTGATCGGGCCGATCAGCCGTTCCATGTGCGGCTGGTCACCCAGCGGCGTGGCATGCGACACCACCTCGACGTTGATACGATGCAGGAAGCCCAGGCCCTTGTTGCCCAGCGCCGTGGCACACACCTTGGCGCCGTTGGCTTCCCAGGCCTTCATCTGGCTGGTCAGCGCTCGCAGCAGGTTGGTGTTCAGACCGCCGCACAGGCCCTTGTCCGAGGTCACCACCACCACACCCACCTTGCGCACATTGGCGCGGCGGACCAGGAAGGGATGGGTGTACTCAGGATGCGCGTGCGCCATGTGCGCGGCCACGTTGCGGATCTTTTCGCCATAAGGCCGGGCGGCCTTCATGCGATCCTGGGCCTTGCGCATCTTGCTCGCGGCGACCATTTCCATCGCCTTGGTGATCTTCTGCGTGTTGCGCACGCTCTTGATCTTGGTACGGATTTCCTTCGAACCGGCCATGCTTGCTCCATTGCTGCCGTGTCACGGCGGCGCGGATGCCCGGGCACCCGCGCCGCCGACCGTCCGGGCCGCAGCCCGGGCGGAGATCAGTAAACGCCGCTCTTCTTGAAATCGGCGATGGCGGCGACCAGGGACTTCTCGGAATCCTTGTCGAGCTCCTTGGTGCTGCCGATCTTGTCCATCAGCGCCTTGTGCTCGTTCTTGAGGAAGGAGCGCAGCGCCGATTCGAAAGCCAATGCACGCTTGACTTCGACATCGTCGTAGTAGCCCTTGTCGACGGCGAACAGCGTGACCGCCATTTCCTCGACCGACAGGGTGGCATACTGCGACTGCTTCATCAGTTCGGTCACCATGCGGCCACGCTCGAGCTGCTTGCGCGTGGCATCGTCGAGGTCGGAGGCGAACTGCGCGAAGGCCGCCAGTTCACGGTACTGGGCCAGCGCCAGACGCACGCCGCCGCCGAGCTTCTTGATGACCTTGGTCTGCGCTGCCCCCCCCACGCGCGACACCGAGACACCGGCGTTGATGGCGGGACGGATACCGGCGTTGAACAGGTCGGTTTCCAGGAAGATCTGACCGTCGGTGATCGAGATCACGTTGGTCGGCACGAAGGCGGTCACGTCGCCAGCCTGGGTTTCGATGATCGGCAGCGCGGTCAGCGAACCGGTCTTGCCCTTCACGGCGCCCTTGGTTTCGCGCTCGACGTATTCCTCGGAAACGCGCGCGGCGCGCTCGAGCAGACGCGAGTGCAGGTAGAACACGTCGCCAGGATAGGCTTCGCGGCCCGGCGGACGGCGCAGCAGCAGCGAGATCTGACGGTAGGCCCAGGCCTGCTTGGTCAGGTCGTCATAGACGATCAGCGCGTCCTGGCCCTTGTCGCGGAAGTACTCACCCATCGAGCAGCCCGAGTACGGCGCGATGAACTGCATGGCGGCCGAGTCGGAGGCGGTGGCGGCCACCACGATGGTGTAGGCCATGGCGCCGTGCTCTTCGAGCTTGCGCACGACGTTGGCCACCGAGGATGCCTTCTGGCCGATCGCCACGTAGATGCAGGTGACGCCCTGACCCTTCTGGTTGATGATGGCGTCGATCGCGACCGCGGTCTTGCCGGTCTGACGGTCACCGATGATCAGCTCGCGCTGGCCGCGGCCGATCGGCACCATCGAGTCGATGGCCTTGAGACCGGTCTGCAGCGGCTGGTCCACCGACTTGCGCCAGATCACGCCCGGGGCGATCTTCTCGATCGGCGCGGACTGCTTGGCGTTGATCGGGCCCTTGCCGTCGATCGGCTTGCCGAGGGCGTCGACCACGCGGCCGATCAGTTCCTCGCCGACCGGCACTTCCAGGATGCGGCCGGTGCACTTGACCACATTGCCTTCGCTGATGTGCTCGTATTCGCCCAGCACCACCGAACCGACCGAGTCGCGCTCGAGGTTCAGCGCCAGACCGAAGGTGTTGCCGGGAAACTCCAGCATTTCGCCCTGCATGACGTCGGCCAGGCCGTGCACACGCACGATACCGTCGGTCACCGACACCACGGTCCCTTCGGTCCGGGCTTCGGCGGCAACCGCCAGGTTCTGGATCTTCGCCTTGATCAGGTCGCTGATTTCAGACGGGTTCAACTGCATGTTGTTCTCCTTGGATGCCGCGCCCTGCGGGCTGGCCCCACATGATTCCTTAGGATTTGAGCGCCGCTTGCATGCGGTCGAGTCGACCGCGCACCGAACCGTCGATCACCACGTCGCCTACCGCCACCTTGACGCCGCCGATCAGCGCGGCATCGACCACGACTGCGGGCCGGATGCTGCGCTTGAAGCGCTTCTGCAGGTCGGCCACCAGGGTGGCGACTTGCGCGTCGCTGAGAGCGAAGGCACTTTCGATGTGGGCGTCGAGGACGCCCTCATGTTCCCGACGCAGGGTCTCGAACTGGCTGCGGATGGAAGGCAGCAGCGACAGACGCTTGTTTTCGACCAGAGCGGCAACGAAGCGCTGGGCCTCGGCGTCGAGCTGGCTGCCGCCGACGTCGGCGATCAGGCCCAGCAGCTGCTCGCGGCGCACCCGGGGGTTGCCGATCAGCGCTGCCATGTCCGGATCGCGCACCACGACCTCGAGCAGGGCCAGCGTGGCGGACCAGCGATCGCCGGTGTTCGCCTCGCGGCTCAGCTTGAAGACCGCTTCGGCGTAGGGCCGTGCAACGGTGGAGAGTTCGGCCATGACGTCCTCAGAGTTCGGCGCTGAGGGCGCTCAGCAGATCGGCGTGGGCCTTGGTGTCGATCTCGCGGCGCAGGATGCGTTCGGCACCCGACACTGCCAGGGCGGCCACCTGACCACGCAGCACTTCGCGCGCCCGGAAGCTTTCCTGTTCGACTTCGGCCTTGGCGGCTGCCTTGACGCGATCGGCTTCGGCCACGGCTTCCGCCTTGGCTTCCTCGATGATCTCGGCACGGCGCTTTTCCGACAGCGCAATGATCTCGGCCGCCTTTTGACGGGCCTCGACCAGGGCATCGGAGGAACGCTGCTCGGCCTTGGCCAGATCGGCCTTGCCACGCTCGGCGGCGGCGAGGCCGTCGGCGATCT
Organism: Pseudomonadota bacterium; assembly: GCA_028873535.1. GTDB lineage: Bacteria > Pseudomonadota > Gammaproteobacteria > Burkholderiales > Ferrovaceae > CAIVHB01. Next base: position 2,009 of record JAGWIJ010000116.1, on the reverse strand, counting down.
TCTGCGCGCGCTCTTCCAGCGCATGCGTGACCGGAGGCCACACGAACTTCATGGTGAACCAGATCAGGATCGCAAACGTGATCGCCTGACCGATGATAGTCGCGTTGATATTCACGCTTTAACCCTCATCAAAGTTGTACATCCAGAGAGAGGGAGATCAGTGGGGCAGCAGGCCAACCAGCGGGTTGCTGAACAGGAGCAGCATGGCGATACCGACGCCGATCATCGACACGGCATCCAGCAGACCGGCAACGATGAACATCTTCACCTGCAGCTGGGGGATCAGCTCGGGCTGACGGGCAGCGCCTTCGAGGAAGCGGCCACCCAGCAGACCGAAGCCCAGAGCGGTACCGAGGGCGCCGAATCCGATCAGGATGGCAACGGCGATGGCGGTCATTCCCAGAACGTGTTCCATGTTTTCTCCTTGGAGGTCAGTAGCGATTTGAAAAAAGGGTGAATCGGAAGGTTGAAACGGCAAACGTCAGTGGCTTTCGTACGCCATGCTCATGTAGATCACCGACAGGATCATGAAAATGAAGGCCTGCAGCGTGATCACCAGGATGTGGAAAATGGCCCAGGGTGCGCCCAGCAGCCACTGGAGGTAGATCGGCATGAGGCCGATCAGGATGAACACCATTTCCCCGGCGTACATGTTTCCGAAGAGTCGCAGCGACAGCGAGATCGGCTTGGCGATGTCTTCGATGATGCGAAAGATCAGGTTGGCCGGCGCCAGCGCGGGGCCGAAGGGAACGGTCAGCGCTTCCTTGAGGTAGCCGCCGGGGCCCTTGGCCGCGAAGTTGCCGAAGATGCACAGGAAAAACACCGTCAGCGACATGGCGAAGGTATGGTTGGGGTCGGTGGTGGGCACCACCTTCCAGTGTTCGATGCCGAACAGCGCGGCCACGTCGGGCGCGAAGTCCACCGGCAGCAGGTCCATGGCGTTGATCGCGAACACCCAGCAGAAAATGGTGAGCGCGAGCGGCGCCACGATCTTGGCATCGCCGTGGAAGGAGTCGTGCACCTGGGTCTCGACCATCTCGATGACGATTTCGACCGCGGCCTGCAGCTTGCCGGGCACGCCACTGGTGATGCGACGCGCCACCGAGTACATGACGCCGAACACGATCAGGCCGAGTACGGCCGAGGTCACCAGGGTGTCGAGATTGAGGGACCAGAAACCATGACCGACGGTGAAGTTGGTCAGGTGGTGCTGGATGTATTCAGTTGCGGTTGGTGCGGCGCTTTCGGACATTTGGTGCTTCCTGGTCTCGGGCTCAATCGTGATCGGTCAGCAGCGCCACGAAGTAGCACAGCAGCGCTGCGACGTACGTGGCGAAAAATAGGGGTGCTACCAGGGGATGGACGCGCGTGAACACCACATAGAACATCAGGATGCTCATCGCGAATTTGACCCCCTCGCCCGCGTATTGCGCCCTGAGGATGTCCCGGGCGTCTTTTCCTCGCACCAGTGCTGCCCTGAATTGGTAGGCCAGGGCAGGCACGAAGGCACAAGCCCCTCCCCAGAAAGCGGATAGCGCGTGGTTCGCGCTCGTTCCGGTCCACAGCAGGAGGGATATCGCGAGTGTTACGCCGACCTGCAGGCCGATGATCCTGAGAATCCTTGATCGCATGGTCTGAAGTCGGTAAATCCTTACAAGTATAGCCCGCGACGAACAAAAGCGTCAAACCGGGGCGAAACCGGTCTGAAACTTTTTGCATTGCACCATTCTGGCGCAACAACTGGGGTCCAGGCCCTGGGGCGCCTGACTTGGGCCGACGTCAACGCCGCCGCTGCGGCGCAGCAAACTTCAATTGCGCAGGCGCTTGAGCACACCTTCGAGCTGATCCAGATCGTGATAGCGGATGGTCAGATCGCCGCCGCCACGTGCGCGGTTGCGGATGCTGACCGGCGCACCCAGGTGGTCGGACAGCTCTTCCTCCAGACGCGCCACGTCGCGGTCGGGCGCCGGGGCACTGGCCTTGGGCGGGCGCTGCGGCTCGCTGGCCGC
>JAGWIJ010000193.1 GCA_028873535.1 Pseudomonadota bacterium | reverse complement strand
GAGGTGCGCCATCACGCGCGCCATGTCCTGGGGCGCCGCGGCACCCAGCGCGGCCACCGCAGCGGCGACCAGTGCAGCCACTTCGGCCTCGTCGAGGGCACGCGGCAGATAGGCCTGGATCACTTCGATCTCGGACTGCTCCTGGGCCGCGAGTTCGGTGCGGCCGGCGGCCTCGAACTGGCTGATGGAATCACGCCGCTGCTTGACCATCTTGTCGAGAATGGCCAGCACCGCGGCATCATCGACCTCGATGCGTTCGTCGACTTCCTTCTGCTTCACGGCCGCCAGGATCAGGCGGATGGTCGCCAGCCGCGCGGTGTCGCGCGCCTTCATGGCGGTCTTCATGTCGTCGATGATGCTTTGCTTCAGACTCACGGGATTCTCCAGGTATTGCCGGCCCCAAAACGAGCCGGCCGGCGATCGCTCGCCGGCCGGCACCGGAATCCGGGCACCCGTTCACGGGTGCCTTGCGACCGGCCGGGACTTGCCCGGCGGCGCGCGCTCAGTACAGCTTGGGCGGCAGCATCTGGCTGCGCAGACGCTTGTAGCGGCGCTTGACGGCGGCGGCCAGCTTGCGCTTGCGCTCGGCAGTCGGCTTTTCGTAGAACTCGCGGGCACGCAGTTCGGTCAGCAGACCGGTCTTTTCCACCGCGCGCTTGAAGCGGCGCAGGGCAACGTCGAAGGGCTCGTTCTCTTTGACTCGAATCGTCGGCATAGGGACTTCGGTAGTAGTTGAGTTGCCGGGTCTTTCACCGGAGAACCGTGGATGATATACCGATTTGCATCGGATGTCCAGACCCGGAACACGCCTGACGCCATCCCGGCGGCGCGCTCAGACGCGGAAGCGCCCCACGCCCTGCTGCATGTCACTCGACAGCGATTCGAGTGCCTGGGCGGCGTTGCGCACCTGGGTGGCCGCGGCGCGTTGGCGGCCGGCACCCTGACGTGCCGCTTCGGTGGCGTCCGCCAGCAGGCGCGAGGCAGCCACCTGCTGCTCGACGGCCGAGGCGATGCTCTCGACGCCGACATGGGTGCGTTCCACGGCCTCCCGACTCTGCGTCAGTTGGCCGGACAGCGCGGTGGTGCATTCGGCCGACGTGCCCAGCGCCCGCTGGCTGCGTTGCAGCGCCTCCTGGACCGAGTGGGATTGCCCTTCCAGCGCGCGCGTGACCGCGTCGATGCTGGTCGCGGCACGCGCACTGTGTTCAGCCAGCTTGCGCACCTCGTCGGCCACGACCGCGAAGCCGCGCCCCATTTCGCCGGCGCGCGCCGCCTCGATGGCGGCATTGAGCGCCAGCAGATTGGTCTGGTCGGCGAGTTCGCGCACCTGGCGGGTCATGCCACTGATCTCGCCGGTGCGCGTGATGAAGCCGGCCACAGCCTGGTCGATTTCAGCCACGGCATGCTGGACGTGGTCGATTTCGCGTTCCAGTCGGATCATGGTGGTACTGCTGTCGCGCGTTGCGCCGAGCACCGCGTTGGAGGCCTCGCGCAGTTCGCCGGTGGATCCGGAGATGTGCTGGATGCTGCGGCTCATCTCGTCCACGGCGACCGCGGCACCCGCCACGTCGCGCGCCTGGCTTTCGGCGCCGGCGTCGGTGGCGCCCGCTTCGCGTCCAAGTTCGCTGGCTGCCCGGCCGAGCGCACCTGCGCTGCTGCTCATGGTCTGAACGGTGTCGCGCAGGCTGGCGGTCATGGCCGTCAGGGCTTGCAGCAGTTCGGCCCCTTCATCATGACCTTCCGCAGCCGGGATCCGCATGTCGAGTCGGCCATCGGCCACCTGCCGCGCCAGGGCCAGAGCCTGGGCCATGGGGCGCTGGATGCTGCGCGCGATCACCAGCGCGAACGCGCCGCCGAGCGCGAGGCCCAGCAGCGCCACCACAGCAATGGCCAGCAGGCCGGCGCGCAGGCTGGCGCGTGCGGAAATCGCGGCGGCGGCGTTGAGTTTTTCCTGCAGTTTGACCAGGTCGTTGAGCTGCAGGCGCCAGGCCTGCAGGGCTTGGACGGTCGCCGCCAGGGTCGCCTTGAGGCTGGAGCGCTCGGCGCCCCCGGCCTG
>JAGWIJ010000115.1 GCA_028873535.1 Pseudomonadota bacterium | reverse complement strand
GCGCCGCCGGTCGCGCCCGGCGGCGTCAGCCCAGCGACTTCAGCAGCGCCGCCAGTTCCGGATCCATGCCGTCGTCCTCGGCGGCCGCCGGTGCTGCGGCGCTGTCCGCTGCCGGCGCGTCGGCGCTTTCCAGGCTGGCCAGCAGGGCATCGAGTTCGGGATCGCCGGTGCCGCCGTCGGCGGGCGCCTCCTCAGTGGCGGCCGCTTCCGCAGCTGCTGCGGCCTCCGCACTGGCCTCGGCCGCGGGCGCCGCTGCTGTTTCGCCTGCCGCAGCACCCGCCGCCAGAGCGGCGTCGGCCGTGCCGGCGCCGGCGGCCAGGGCCGCCAGCAAGGCTTCATCGTCGACCTGAGCGTCGGCAGGCGTGGCGCTGTCCTGAGTCGCTTCGGCGGTGGCTGGCGCTGCGGCAGGTGGCGCCGTGGCCGGGCCGGCGGTCTGGCTGCGGGTGCCGGGCGCCCAGCTGGCGACGACCTGCGGCCGTGCGTCGAGCTTGCCCTGCACCAGCACCCGGGCGCCACTGCGCGCCACCGGCTTGCCTGCCGGAGCGGCAGCCAGACCATCGCCATTGACCGCTTCCAGGCCGGCCAGGCGCACCAGCGGCTCGCCCTTGTGCGCCATCACTGCATTGATGCCGAAGTCGCGCAGCAAGGCGCTGCCCTGGGTATTGATCAGGCGATCGGTGCACGGCAACGCCACCGAATCGCCGCCCGCATCCACGTAGTGGTGGAAGGGCAGGTCGCCGATGGTCAGCTGGCCGCCGCGCACCCCCAGCACGCTCAGGGCGAGCAGTGCCGGATGGCCCCACAACATGCCGCGCAGGCCGCTGCTGCGGCTGAATTCCTCAAAGCCGAACGACGCGATCGGGTCGCTGCGCTTGCCGTAGGGATGGCGCAGCAGGAAGCTTGGCCCGACCAGTCCCAGGAAGGAGGCCGCCGGCATGCTGCGCAGGGCCTGGAATGCAGCCGCCACCAGGCGGTGCGGCGGTTCCTTGCGATCGGTGAAGGCGTCGGTGGCAATGGCGGTCAGGAACGGCGCATTGGCGGCGGCGGCGACCTGCGCCATGCGTCCCAGCAGTTCGGCGTGCGGCGGCGTGGCCGCGAATTCGTAGCAGCCGGCAATCCAGGTATAGCCGCCGTCGGCGTCCTCGGAAGGCTTGCCGGCCAGCATGGCGTAGAGCCCGCTTTCGCTGAGGTCGGCATTGGCGCTGAGGTCGGCGGCGAATTCCTCGGCGCTGACGTCGAACAGGTGCACCTGCAGTTGCGGTCCGGTTTCCAGCCGGCGCAGCAGGAAGTCGACCCCCCGCCACAGCGATTCGGCGTTCTGGAATTCCGGCTGGTGCAGCACGGCGCGCATCAGATCGGACAGTGCCTGGTCCACGGCAGCCACCAGCGCGTCCTTGTTGGGGCTGGCGGCGGGCACCACGAAGGGACCGACCACCCGGCGCAGCAGACGGTCGACCGGCTCGTCCGCCGCTGCGCTGCTGGCGGCACGCCCGGTCAGGCGCGCAAAGTCGTCCAGGCTGGAGCCGGCGCGCAGGCTGGACCCGCGCGAGCGCTGGCGCACGGCCAGCGCGCCGGCGCTGATCTTGGGCACGTCGGCCCATTTCATCACTTCGGCTGCTGCTGCGGCGAAGCTGGCCGGCTGGTTGAGGCGCTTGCGCAGGCTGGCCAGCGCCGCGAACAGCTCCAGATTGCGGTAGATCTCGTCGGGGTGGAAGGCTTCGAGTTCAGCGATCTCCAGCGTCACGGCTGTCTGCTCGGGGCCAATCGGCAGGCGCAGCGTCAGCGCCAGCCGCGCCAGCGCGTCGTCGAGGGTGTCGAATTCCACCTTGAGCGGCTTGCGCCGGGCCAGCTCCGGTCCGCTGTCCAGGCGACCGCTGAGTGCCCCGGCGCCGAAGTCGCCGAGGATGGCGATGCGCTGCGGGCGCTTGGTGGCCCAGTTGGGCAGGGCTGTGCTCACATACCCGAAATCCGGGCTCCAATCGGCGTTGTCCATGGGGTTTTCCTCCTCGAGGGGTTCGGGTTCAGCCGGCCGACGGCGCCAGCAGGTCTGTGGTCGGCTGGCCGGAAAGCAAGCGATCGAAGTCGCCGCCGCGCGGCAGGCCGCGGCTCACGTGCAGGCGCACGGCGGCATCGCCGGGATCGCTGAGCCAGATCGCGCAGCCGGCCCAGTGTGTCAGCAGCGCCTCGCCGGCCAGCCGCTGCAGCGTCGCGCCGATGCTGCCGCCGGCGCGTGCCACCCGTCCGGGCTCCGCCGGCGCCGGCGCGGCGCCGGCATCGGCCAGCAGCGCCAGTTCCTGCTCCAGGCGTTCCACGCTCCAGTCCTCGTGCAGCGCATCGAAGGCCAGATCGTCGCAGCGGTGCAGCGTGCGCAGCAGCTGGTCGAGGGCCGCGGCGTCGCCCGGCAGCGCATCCAGCGGCCACGCCAGCGTGAACGGAAAGTAGCGCCCCACGCGGTCGACCGAAGGCAACATGACGCCGGCCACCGGGCCGCTGCCCGCCGCCGCCGGCAGCACACCATCGAGCAGCACGAAGCGCCAGCTCGGTCCGTCCAGATAGGCGGGCAGCCAGCCTTCCGGGTCGCGTTCGCGCCAGCCGCCCAGGCCTTCGGCCAGCCAGCCGTCCCAGGCTTCGACAAAGCCCGGGGCCAGCCTGCGTGTGGCGAAATCGCCCAGCGTCGGCAGCTTGCCATACCAGCCTGCCGGCGCGCGCGCAGTCACCTCGGCGTCCCCGCAGGCTTCACAGCGCGTCCGGGCAGCGGAAGGCGCTGATCTCGCGCATGCGCAGGGGATTGATGGCGCTGCTCGACGTCACTTCCAGGCGCGCCTTCCTGCCGTCCACCAGCAGCACCACCACGAACTTCTCGGGTTGCGGCGAGGGCTGGATCTCGAACTGGTTGAACAGGCGGAACAGCGCCCACGGGCCTTCGAAGGTCTGCACGGCACCGCCGGCGGCGCCGCTGAGATGGATCTGCGAGGCCACCTTGGTGCTGGGCCAGCTCAGGGTCTGCGCCGCGGTGTTGCCGGCGGTGAAGTGGAAGGCCTGGCCGTCGATGTCCAGGTTGACCTCCTTCAGGCCATCGGCCATGTCGAGTGCACGCACGTCGACCTTGAAGCCGGGCAGCTTGCCGCCGGCGCGGAAGAACACCTCGCGGATGCGCGCCGCGCGCTGGAAATCGGCCAGCGCGGCGCCGCCGGGCGGCGTGCTGCCATCGGGCAGCGGCTTGAAGCGCCAGGGATTGGCGCCGGTGTCGACCAGCGCCGCGAGCTTGCGCTGGTAGAAGTCGTCGAGTTGGCCGCCCACCCCGAACATCTGGCCGAAATCGTCCGGCAGCACGTCGGCGCGCGCACCCGCTGCAAACGGAAAGCGTCCGGCAATGGTACGCACGCACTGGTCGACCACCGGTTTGAGATCGGAACTCAGGCCCTGGCGCTCGGCGCTGCGGCTCTGGTTGGCGCCGGCATCGGCCAGATTGCTCAGCATCGACTTCAGCGGCTCGGGCAGCAGTCCGGCACTGGCCTTGGCATTGCCGCTGGGCGGCGGCGGCGCCGACTTGCTCTTCTGCGCTTCGGCCACGGCGTTGAGCTGCACGTAGACCTCGTTGAACTGCTTCAGCACGTCGTCGAGCGGCGGCGGCGTGCCGCTGACCAGGCGGTGGATATAAGAGAAGTGCTGGTCGACCATGGCCTCCAGCGGCTCGCCCTTGGCCGCCGCGCCAGCCGGTGCCGGGCCAGCGCCGGCCAGCAGCGCCAGTTCGGCCGCGCCCGGCGAGGTGGCCTTGTTCTTGAGTTTGGCCAGCGCGGCATCACCGGCCGCAGTCGCGCCGCCCGCGGCATCGGCGGCCGCCAGCACGGCCGCCAGCTGGGTCTCGCGATCGACGCCGCGCAGGTAGCCGGACAGCGGCGAGTCGGGCGCCGCCAGCACGCGTGCCACCGCCAGACTGCGGTCGATGCCGTCCAGGCGCACCAGACGCACGTCGGCCAGATAGGCATCCCACACCTTGATGTATTCCTGCAGGTAGAGGCGGCGCACGCGCTCGTCGAGTGCGTCGTCCTTGCCCAGCGCCGCGGCCACCTTGTCCTGGCCGAGGTTGGGCAGGGCCGAGGGCGCCGGCGTGCCGAGCACCCAGGACTGCTCGTCGGCGAGCTGGTGCGCCACTTTGTCGACCGCGTTCTTGAAACCCTTGAAATAGCCTTCGCGCGTGAACAGCCCCGGCACGCCGCGCGTCAGCGGCTGGCCGCTGGCGCGCTCGAACACTTCCGCCGCGGCCGGGCCGCCGGCCGCGGCCACCGAGAATTCGGGGAATTCCGCGCCGACACGGGCCCGGCGCAGGCGGCTGAAGATCCGGTAGTCGAGCGGATAGGCCACCAGCATCTCGCGCACACCGGCCACCAGATTGGCATCCATCGGCGTGGGCATGGTCGGCGCGCCGCCGGCCAGCGCGGCATCGAGGTGGCCGGCCAGCGCCGCGCGCTGATCGCTGTTGAGCACATTGGCGAGATTGTTGTCCCAGTCGAGCACGATCCAGTTGCGCAAGGCGTCGGCATCGAAGTGCTCCGGCGTGTAGAGCATCAGATAGGCCTTGAGCGCCTCGTAGGCGTATTCCAGGTTGTCGCGGTTGGCTGCGCGCAGGCGTTCCTCCAGCCGGCGCGTCACGCGCGGCAGCAGCGCATGGTCGAGCAGGTGGTGGTAGCCCAGGTCGGCGCCGGCCTGCAGGTAGTCGCCCTGGTACAGGCCCAGGCCGTTGAGCAGCGGCGGGTGCGCGGTGTCGAAGTGCTCGGAGCGCGCCGCCGTCGACAGCGCATCGAGCACCTGCGGCAGGGTGGCGAGTTCGCTGCCGGCCGCCGGCGGCAGGCTGTCGACGGCCTTGCGCAGGTCCGGCACGCGCGCGGCCACTTCGGCGATATGTGCGCTGTTGCGCTGGTAGCTCACGCCCCAGCCGATGCACAGCAGCAGCGCCAACAGCGCGGTGGCGGCCAGACCGAGCTGGCGCAGGCGGCGCCGGCGCTGTTCGACCTGGCGGTTCTCGCCCACCAGGCCCTGCTCGGCGAACACCACGTCGCGCAGCAGGCGGGTCAGGAAGAAGCTCTTGCCGCGCGCGGAGGCGATCGCCGCGGCGCGGCTGTCGACGCCGAAGGTGCGCGCCAGCGTGCCCATCACGCGGTCGATCGGCGTGCCTTCCTGGGTGCCGCTGGTGAAGTACACGCCGCGCAGCAGCGCGGCCTCGTCGAGCTTGCCGGCGCCTTCGAACACCTGTTCGAGGAAGCCGCCGAGCAGGCCCTTGAGTCCGCCGAACTGCTGCGGGAAGGCGAAGATCGCGGCGCGCTTGAGCACATCGCGCTCGCCCTCGATCAGCGTCAGCAGGCGTTCGCGCAGGCGTTTCTCGAGCGCTGCGAACTCGGCAGCGAACTCCTGGATGGGATTGTTGCGGCCGTGCGGGTCATGCGGAAAGCTGAAGCCCCACACCTGGTCGCGCGCCTCCTTGGGGAGTTCGCCGAAGCTCTCGTTGAAGCCGGCGATCAGGTCGCACTTGGTCAGCATCACGTAGATCGGCGGGCGCACGCCCAGGCGCTGGTGCAGTTCCTGCAGGCGCGCGCGCAGGCGCGCCGCGTGCTCCTTGCGCTCGGCCGGTCCCTGCTGCAGCAGGTCCTGCACGTTGACGGTGAGCAGCACGCCGTTGATCGGACGCAGCGGGCGCGTGCGCCGCAACAGGTCGAGGAAGCCTTCCCAGGCCGCGGCGTCGACCTTCTCGTCGGACTGCTGCAGCGTGTAGCGCCCCGCCGTGTCGATCATCACGGCGCTGTCGGTGAACCACCAGTCGCAGTTGCGCGTGCCGCCGACGCCCTTGATCGGCGCCTGACCCATGCGCGCCGACAGCGGGAAGTTGAGTCCGGCGTTCATCAGTGCCGTGGTCTTGCCCGAGCCCGGCGCGCCGATGAACACGTACCAGGGCAGTTCGTACAGGTACTGGCCACGGTTGAGCAGGCCTTTGCGTCCGGACTTGCGCGCGCTTTCCTCGAGCACCTGCAGCGCTTCGCTGAAACGCTTGTCGAGCACCTGGACCTCGCGGTCCGCTGCCGAGGCGCCACCGCGCAGACCCTCGACCAGCGCGGCATTGGCGCGCCGCCGGCGCAGCCAGCCGATCAGCAGCACCAGGCCCCACAGCAGCGCCAGCAGCAGGATGGCCAGCAGGCGGGCGCCGCTGCCGTCGAAAGGATGGTGGCCGCCGAGAGGGATCAGCGGTGCGACCCACCAGATCAGTGCGGCGAGCAGCAGGAACCCGTACAGCGCGAACGCCAGGGGATGCAGGAGATACTGCAGCACTTTGTTCATGGGCAGCCGGTCCGGTGGGTCAGGGGGGTGCGGTTCATGGCGGGACGGGACCTCAGGAGTGCTGGACGAACAAGGTGATCACCACGCGCCGGTTGCGCGCGCGGCCGGCCGGCGTGCCGTTGTCGGCCACCGGATCGCCATCGGCGCGCCCCTCGGCGCGCATGCGCTCGGGCTTCACGGTCTGCGCCAGCGCGGTGCGTACCGCATCGGCGCGTTCCTGCGACAGGTGCCAGTTGGACGGGAAGCGCGCGGTGTGGATCGGCTGGTTGTCGGTGTGGCCGTTGATCAGGATGCGTCCTGGCGTGTCGTTGAGCGCCTGCGCGATGCGCGGCAGCAGGCTGCTCACCGCGGGCGCGATCACCGCGCTGCCGGGCTCGAAAAAGCCGTCGCCCTTGATGGTGACCACCGAGCGGTCGGCATAGTCCTGCACGCTGACCAGGCCGGCGTCGATTTCCGGCTTGAGGAAACCGGCCAGCCGCGGCTGTGGCGCCGGCGGTGGTGGCGGCTGGCTGACCGTGGCGGCCTTGGCATCGAGCGCACTCAGTGCGGTGAAGGTGGGATCGGCCACGCTGCCCAGGTGCAGACGCAGGCCGATGCCGACCAGCGCCAGCACGGCGGCCACGCCGCACGCGATCAGCCACACCGGGAGCGCGGCGCGCAGTTGCGTGCCGCCGCTGCTGACGCCTTCCCAGCGCGGCGACAGCGCACTTTCGGTGGCAGCACGCTTGGCCTTGAGCAGGTCGAACAGGCGCGTGCGCAGCGCGTCGAGCTGCGCGCGTCCGTTGTCGAGCACGCGGAAGCGGCCTTCGAAGCCGAAGGCCAGCGCCACGTAGAGCAGTTCCAGCAGGTTGCGGTTGGCGTCGACGTTCTCGGCCAGCTTGGACATCAGCGCGAACACCTTCTCGCCGCCCCAGGCCTCGTTATGGAACTGCACCAGCAGGCTCTGCGTCGCCCACGCGCCGGACGCGCCCCACGGCGTGCTGCCGGCTGCTTCGTCGAGCAGGGTGCACAGGATGTAGCGTGCCGCCACCACCTGCTCGTTGGGCAGCGACAGTTCGCGTGCACGCGCCTCGAACTTGGCGATGCCCTCCGCCAGTGCCTGCTTCAGGCCGGCCGGATTGGGATGGCGTGCGGTGGCGCGGATGCGCGGTGCCGCGATCAGCAGCGGTGCTGCCGCACCCACCAGCGGATTGACGCTGACCCCCATCAGCGCGTCGATCGCCAGCGGCACTTCGCGTCCGCCGCCACCACCGGATCCGGCCGGCGCGGCGCCGTCGCCGGCCGGGCCGCCAGGCGGACGCCCGCCACCGCCGCCACCGCCGTTGCCGCTGCCGCTGCCGCTGCCGCTGCCGCTGCCGGGCGGTGCTGCACGTCCGCCGCTGGGCTTGATGATGGTCTTGCCTTCGATCCCGGCGAACGGGTCGTCTTGGTCAGTCATGGGCGCATGGGGTCCGTGGTTGTCGGGGGTGCGTCACGCGGCGTCAGCTGCGCACCGCCCAGAATTCCATTTCGAGGCCGGGAAACTCGCCTGCGATGTGCATGGCCAGGCCTCCCGAGTTTTCCAGCTGCTTCCAGATCTCGTTGCCGCGGGTCTCCAGCTCGAAGTAGTTGAAGCCCGCGTGGTAGGGAATCTGCCGCGGCGCGACCGGCATCGGCCGCAGCGGCACGCCGGGCAGCTGCAGCGTGACCAGGTCGCGGATGCGCTCCACCGGGCCGATCTTGACCTGGGTCGGGAAGCGCGCGCGCAGCGCGTCGCCCGGCAGCTGGGCGTTGACCGCCAGCACGAACTGGGCGTTGCGCTGCAGTTCGACGTCGGGGATCAGCGCCACGCGGATGCCGTACTTGCGGTCCTGCAGCTCGATCGGGATGGCGGTCTGCTCCATCACCATCGACAGCGACTGGCGCAGGTCGTCGAGCAGCGGCCGGAAACAGCGCGCCAGGTCGTCGTGCAGATAGGCCGGCAGTGGGGCCGGGCGACGGCGCTCGCGGAAGGTCGACAGATCGCCCGCCAGGCTCGCGCCGACGAAATAGAACTCGCGCGGATGCAGCAGCGAGACCTGGCGCAGCTGCGCGAACAGCGGCTCGCTGCGGTTGATCACCTCGAGCATCAGGAAGTCGGCGATCTCGCCGACCCCGGCGCGGCCCGGCTGTGCCAGCCGCGCGGCCAGCGCCTCGCCGCGCTGGTGCAACATGCCATGCAGCTCGCGCAGCCAGCCCGCCAGGGTGTCCTGGTTGCCGGCGTGCAGCATGGGCGGGATGTAGTGCGGATCGAGCACCAGCTTGTTGTCGGCGCGCCGCTCGACCACCCGGCACAGGCCGAGCATGGCATAGCCTTCGCCGGCGTCGCGCGCCAGCATCACGCGCAGGTTGAGCCGTCCGATCTGCAGTGGCGCGCTGCGCGTGCCGGTCACGTTGGTGTCGCCGACGTCGACCTCGCTGGCCAGATAGCGCGGCGGCATCGAGCCGGCATCGTTCTCGGCATCGGTCTCGGCCACGCCCGGCCGCTGCAGCGTCAGCACCAGCACCACCAGCTCGTCGCGCGTGTCGGCTGGCACATCGAAAGCCACCGGCGCCGCATCCTGGCCGGGGATGTCGAAGCTCACGCCGTCCGGCGTCACGCCGTGCGCGCTGCTCACCGCGATCTTGCCCAGGTTGAGCGCGGCCGAGTCGAGCTGCAGCGACACGAAGCCCCAGCCGTAGGGACTGGTCGCGCTGAAGCGCTGGTGCACCTGCAGGGCGCCGTGGCGATCGTGCTGCTGGAAGTGCTGCGGCTGGAGGAACATGCCCTCGAGCCATACGACTTTGTTGTGCCAGGTCATGAAGAGTTCGCTTGAGGGATCGGAGGGTGAGGCTGCGAGGCGCACAGCGCCGTTGCCGCGGGGTCCTGTCAGGGAATGTCCGGATCGGCATGGCCGATCCAGATCGCCACCGCGCTGAAATTGTCGTGCCGGGTCTTGCCGGCGCTGCGCGCATTGGCCAGCACGCGCTGCTCGATCTGCGCCAGCCACGCCGTGGCCGATGGCGACTGCACCAGGCTGGCACCCAGCTCGGCGTCGTCGACATGTTCCCACACGCCGTCGGTGCACAGCAGGAACACGTCACCCGCCTGCAGCCGGTGCGGTGTGCCCGACACGCTGGTGCGCAGGTCCTCGGGCGCGGTGCCCAGCGCCGAGTACAGCTCGCTGCGGCGCGGATGTTCGCGCATCTGTTCGGGTGCCAGCAGGCCGGCATCCACCAGGCCCTGCACCACGCTGTGGTCGACGCTGTGCAGCAGTTGCCGGCCGTGGCGGAACAGGTATAGCCGCGAATCGCCGGCGTGGCCCCACACCGCCTCGCGCTGGTCGAAGTCGATGCCGAGCATCACCAGCGTGGTGTACATGTTGCGTTGCGCCTCGCCGTCGGCGCGATGGCGGATCACTTCGTCGTTGGTCGCGCGTAGCTGTGCCTCGACCTCGTCCGGCGTCGCGAAGGGATGGCGCGCGTAGCTCTCGATCACGAACTGCACTGCCGTGCGCGAGGCGATGTCGCCGCCGCCGTGGCCGCCGGCGCCATCCGCCACCACGCAGCACAGGTGGCTGTCGGAATGCCAGTGTCCGCAGGCGTCCTCGTTGTGGTCGCGCCCGCCCTGGCGCGACAGGATGGCAAGCTCGATCGGCGGCAGTTCGTCGGCCGCGTCGGCGGCGCTGTCGAACGCGCTCATCGCGTCTGCGCCTTGAGCTGGTCGATGTGTTCCTCATAGGCCTTGAGGAAGGCCTTGCCGAACAGGCTGTGGAAGTCCTCGCTGGCCTCTTCGCGGATCTGGCCGTAGAGGCCGGCGAACTCGTCCCACATGCGTGCCTTGCGGCTGCCGGCCAGCAGACCCTGCAGGCCCGGGCGGCGCGTCAGGCGGCCCTCCAGCTGCGCCGGATCGAAGCGCGTCAGCACGCCTTCCAGCGCCGCGCGCATGCCGCCGACAAAGGCGAACTGGTGCGCCCGCAGGTCCTCGTAGGCGTCGCGCATGGCGGCGCCGCCCGGCAGGAAGCCCGGCACCGGCGGACCCAGCAGATGATCGAGTGCCACCTGGGCATTGGGCGAGAACTTGAGCGGGTTGTTTTCGCGCGCCACGATCATCGTCACCTGGGCGCGCACCTCGCGCTTGATCGCGGCGCGCGCCACCAGCAGGTCGACGGTGCCGCGCGTGGCTTCCTCGAGCAGCTGGCCGATCAGTTCCATCAGCTCGGGCGTCAGCGACTCGATTTTCAGCTGGGTGCTGCCCATGCCCTT
>JAGWIJ010000114.1 GCA_028873535.1 Pseudomonadota bacterium | reverse complement strand
CCCGGATCGGCCTGCCGCGCCATCCGGTAGGGAATGCGGAGGGTGGCGACGGCACCGGCCGGATCGCGTGCGGCCAGTGCGAAGCTCGCGGCACCCGGGTACAGCCGCTCCAGCCGCTCGCGCACATTGGCGAGGCCCACGCCGCCGCCTGCGGTGCCAGCCTGGCCGGCGGCCGCCAGCCCGATGCCGCTGTCGGCCACGGTGACTTCCAGCTGGCCATCGATCACACGCGCCGCCACGCGCACTTCGCCGCCGGCGGGCTTGGGTTCGATGCCATGCTGGATGGCGTTTTCCACCAGGGTCTGCAGCATCATGGGCGGGAATTCGGCCGAGCGCAGGCCCTCGGGAATGTCGATGGCGACCTGCAGGCGGTCTTCCATGCGCATTTTGAGGATTTCCAGGTAGGCGCGCGACAGCTCGCCCTCGCGTCCCAGGTGGGAGTGCTGCGTGCGCATCTGCGGGAGCGCGGCGCGCAGGTAGGCGATCAGGTTCTTCTGCATGGCCGAGGCGCGCGCCGGATCGGTCTCGATCAGGAACGCTACCGAGGCCAGGGTGTTGAACAGGAAGTGCGGTTCGACCTGGGCCTGCAGGGTCTGCAGGCGCGCTTCCGCCAGTTGGCGTTCGAGCGTCTCGTGCTCGGCGTCGGCGGCAGCTGCAGCGGCACTGGCTTCGGCCTGGGCGGCGCGCGCGTCCGACCTGGCGGTCTGGCGTACGACGATCTTGGCTGCGACCAGGTAGATGATCAGCAGCATCACCAGGCCCTGGGTCAGATCGTGCAGCCAGCCGACCAGGCTGCGCTCCGGAACGGCCTCTGCCACCATGCTGTCGGCGTGCGTGGCACCTTCAATGCCGTGACGCTGGATCACTTTGATGCCGTCAATGCCAATGTGCACCTCCTCATCGGCATTGTCCGCATGGGCCTTGCTGTCGCTTCCTGCGGCTGCCGGGCTGGTGTCCTGCTTGCTGTCGTGGACCACGGCATGGCCATGCACGCTGGCGCGCGTGTCCTCCCAATGCAGGATGCGTTCGCTGATGATCGAATGCGCGATCAGCAGCAGCACCGCCAGGAGCAGCAGGCGGCCCCAGCCTTGGGCGGCCGCCCAGCGCGCCAGGGCAGCGCCGAGGCGCTGGCCGGTGCCCAGCAGCGGTTCGAGTCGCTGGCTCACGCGTACCTGAGCCGCAGCGTCGGGCTGCTGCGCGCTGAACGCACACAGCGCCGTGCG
This sequence comes from Pseudomonadota bacterium, assembly GCA_028873535.1. Lineage (GTDB taxonomy): Bacteria > Pseudomonadota > Gammaproteobacteria > Burkholderiales > Ferrovaceae > CAIVHB01. The sequence continues at coordinate 9,699 of JAGWIJ010000114.1, read as the reverse complement.
CTGCCTGCCGCCATCGGGGTGCAATCGTGGCTTGCAGCGGCGAGGTCGTGGCCTGCGGTGGCCGGGCGGTGCTGGCCGGCGGCCAGGGACATGGCCGCCAGGGTCGCGGCCTGATCGGCATAGCGCTGGGCCAGGCCCAGATTGGCGGCGAACAGGCTCGCCGCGAGGGCGGCGCTGGCCAGCAGGACCAGACGGCGCTGGATACGGCTGAGGGCAGGGGGCAGGCTGGACATGGCGGTGGTCTCCATCGGGTGGCCAGTACGCGACTGGGATGGGACCAGAATGGACGGACGCCGCCCCCGCTGCGACCGCCTTGCGACCGGCTGCCGATTTGCCGGGATGAACGGCGACAGGCCGGGATGAACGGCGCTGCTCATGCGCTCACGCGGCACCTGGCGCACGCAGCGCCGGTCCATGGAACCTGAACACGGTAGGATGATGCGTGAGCATCGGAGCGCCCTGGAACAAGGTGGCTCCGATTCTGTCTTCAATGTGCCCCTCCTGCAATCTGCTGCCGCCATGCCCATCCCCGAGTCATCGACTGCCCGCCGGCTGCCCCGCTTCCTGCTGCGCCGCACCCTGCTCGCCGGTTCGGCGCTGCTGGCCCTGACCGGCTGCTCCGGCGCCACGCTGCTCAATGCCGTGGTGTCCAGCGGTGGCTATCGCCTCGACCGTGGTCGAGCCTACGGTCCGGATCCGCAGCAACTGCTGGACGTCTATGTGCCGCGCGCTGCAGGTGCCGGAACCCGCACCACCGTGGTGTTCGTCCACGGCGGCCGCTGGGAAAGCGGGGACCGCGGCATGTACAAGTTCGCCGCCGAGGCACTGGCCAGCCGGGGCTGGGTGGCAGTGATTCCCGACTATCGCAAGTACCCTGCCGTGCGCTGGCCGGTCTTTGTCGAGGACTGCGCCGACGCCACGCAATGGGCCGCGCTGCATGCCGCCGAATGGGGGGGCGACCGGTCCAAAGTGGTGCTGATGGGACATTCCGCCGGCGCGCACATCGCGGCGCTGCTGGCCCTCGATCCTCGCTACGCCTCACGCATGCCGGCGCTGCCGCGGCCTGCCGGGGTGGTAGGACTGGCCGGTCCCTACGACTTCCTGCCGCTGACCGACGCCGACCTCCAGGACATGTTCGCCACCGCGGCCGACCTGCGCGATACCCAGCCGATCCATCATGTGCATGCCGGCACGGCGCCGATGCTGCTGCTGCACGGCGAGGCCGACGACACGGTCAAGCCGCGCAACACCCATCGGCTGGCCGCGGCGCTGCGTGCCGTGGGCGTGCCAGTGCAGGAGCAGATCTATGCGGATGTCGATCACCTGCGCCTGGTGGCGGCGCTGGCCTGGCCCTTCCGCAGCCGTTATCCGGTGCTCGACGACATCGGGCACTTCATCGCCGGCCTGGCCTGAACGGCCGCGCAGCCGGCGTTCAGTCCACCTTCATCGGCAGGATCACCATGAACATGCCCTGCAGATGCAGCAGGCGCTGCATCGCCAGCGCGGTCTGGTTGTGCAGGATGCGCGTCATCCAGTTGTCGTTCACGAAGATCAGCTTGCTGGCGAAGAAGATGCAGTTCGGGAATTCGTCGCGCGCCTGCAGCGCCAGCTTGTTGAGTTCGGCCACGCGGTCGATGCCGTAGGCCTCCAGGGCCTTGGCTGCGATGCCATGGCGGTGGCAGAAGTTGACGTAGTAGCTGCAGGCGTCGCTGACCTCGTGGCGCAGTTCCTCCAGCGTGGTCTCGCCGCCGTAGCTGTGGGTGTCCACCGCGCCCACGCTGAGGAACAGGAAGTTGCGGAAATGGTTGGGGAACAGGCGCTGCACCCACAGGATGGTATGCATGCCGGCACCCCGGCTGCGGCTGATCAGGAACACCGCAGTCGGCGCGTCGGGATCGAGCGGCGGCGGATCCTGCACCGCCTCCGCGGGCGTGCCTGCCAGCATCTCGTCGATCTGCTTCATCTGCAGCGAAGTGGTGCGATAGTGCTGGCGGATCAGCAGGCACAGGCCGACCACCGAACTCGTGATCAGCACCGTGACCCAGCCGCCTTCGTAGAATTTCTCGACCAGGGTGACCACCAGGATCGAGCCCGTCACCACGAATCCCAGCAGCGACAGGCCCAGGCGCGACCACCAGCGCGTGCCGTGTTCGCCGCGATGGCGCCACCAGTAGATGCACAGGCCGAGCAGCGACATGGTGAAGGTCAGGAACACGTTGATCGAGTAGAGCACCGCCAGCAGGTCCACGTTGCCGTGGCTCCACAGCAGGATGCAGATCGCGGTGAATCCCATCAGCACGATGCCGTGCTTGGTCACCAGGCGGTTGGACAGCAGGCCGAACTGGTTGGGCACCCATTTGTCGGCCGCCATGTTGGCGAGCACGGCCGGCCCGCCGAGCAGACCGGTGTTGGCCGCAACGTACAGCAGGGCCCCTTCCAGGATCAGCACCACGGTCAGCGTGATCTGGCTCACCCCGGCCGGCAGATGCAGCGAGTCCAGCACCGAACGGAACACCACCGCGTTGAGGGTCTCGCCGGTCTTGGAAGGCACGGCGTGCCACAGCAGATAGAGCAGGATGATGCCGGCAGCGGTGAAGGCCAGCGACAGCGCCATGTAGAACATGGTCCACTTGCCGGTGCGCACGCGGGGTTCGGCCAGCGCATTGATATTGTTCGAGACCGCCTCAATACCCGTATAGGTGCCGCCGCCCAGCGAATAGGCCCTGAGGAACAAGGACGCGACGAACACCCAGCCCATTTCTCCGGCCAGCGAACTGGTTTCGTGCAGCGTGTCCTTGACCATCACGTCGACGTCACCGACGCGCGTGCCAACGCCGTAGACGATGATGAGCACGTGGGTGAACACGAAGCCCAGGAAAATCGGCGTCAGGACCTTGATCGACTCCTTCATGCCGCGCAGGTTGAGCACGACCAGCATCGCGGTCATGACCAGTTCGGTCACCAGTTTGGCGCCCTGCCAGCTTGCCGGCGCGGAACTGAACACCGCGTCCACGCCGCTGGCCACCGAAATCGCGATGGTCAGCACATAGTCCACGATCAGGGCTGCGCCGCTGACCAGGCCGGCATGCGGGCCGAGCAGGGCGGTGGCCACACGGTAGCCGCCGCCGCCGGACGGGAACAGTTCGATCACCTGGTTGTAGGCCAGCGAGATCAGGAAGACCGTGAACGCGGTTGCCAGCGCCAGATACAGGCTGAGGTGGACGTGGGTGCCCAGGGCCTTGAAGGCTTCTTCCGGACCGTAAGCCGACGATGACAGGCCGTCGGCGCCCAGCCCGACCCAGGCAAAGAAGGCGGCGAGCGTGATGTGCTGGCGCGTTTCGGGGGACAGCGGATCCCGCGGCGGGCCGAAGAGCACTTGCTGCAGGCGTTGCACGGGGCTGGACGGAGCGGCGGGATGCGGGGAGGCCATTTATTGTAGGGTCGGGATATTGCGTTGCGGCATGATACACCTGGAGCGCGCCATCACTGCCCAATGCCTACTGGCTGGAACGCTTTCTGCCCAGCAGTGTGTCGAAATCCGTGCTGCCCGGCGTATCGAAGTTGAAATGCAAGTCCAGACTGCTGACCACCGCGCTGCCGCGGATGCGATATCGCAGCATTCCGCCGGGACTATGCACCATCTCCTTGACCGACGTCCACAGCACGTCCCCGTGGGCATGCACCGTCATCTCGACCAGCGCCGAACCGTGCGCAGGCAGCGTCACGGCATCGGTCGATTCGCCTTCCGCAAAGGCGCGCTCGTTGAGTTCGACGGCGACCGAGACATTCTTGATCGGCAGGCTCACGGCATTGGGGTTGTGTGCGCGCAGGATCAGGCCGATCTGCGGATCGCGCAGGCTCATGTGGTCAATGCGCAGGCCGGCCAGTTCCAGGGTCGGCTTCTGCAACACGGGTAAGGTGGTGCAGCCCGCGGTCAGCAGGGCCGCTGCCGTCATGATAAACGTGAGAAAACGCACGACGAACAGGCGCAAAATATATGCTTGAAATGGCTTTTCTCGGATTGACGAGGGTTTGTACACTTGGTTCTGGCCTTGACTTCCAAGGTCCCAGTATATGAGTTTCGCCGTGGCCAGGCGCCGTGGCGAGGATGACGCCAAGGATGAACTACACCCTCGACGTGGCAGCACTGAGCGACAGCGGCAAGGTGCGCCCACACAATGAAGACAGCATCAGCCAGCGTACCGAAACCGGTGTGCTGGTATTGGCCGACGGCATGGGCGGCTACAACGCCGGCGAAGTGGCCAGTGCCCTCGCCACCGAACTGGTCGCCGAAGGGCTGCACGGCCGCTGCTCGGCTGCGGGCGAGGGCCGGCCGGTATCCAATGCCATCCTGTCGCGCTGGATCGACGAGCAGGTCAATGCCGCCAATACCGCCATCCTGCATCGCGCACGCGCTGATGCCAGCTGCGCCGGCATGGGCGCCACGCTGGCGCTGACGGTGTTCCGCGGCCGCACGGTCACCGTCGGCCACGTCGGCGACTCGCGCGTCTATCGATTCCGCCAGGGCGAACTGCAATCCCTCACGCGCGACCATTCGCTGCTGGAGGAGCAGATCCGCAACGGCCTGCTGAGCCGCGACGAAGCGCGCCGCTCGCACAACCGCAGCGTGGTCACGCGCGCGCTGGGCGTCGACCCCGAGGTCGACACCGAGATCCAGGTCTACGACGTGCGCCCCGGCGACATCTTCCTGATCTGTTCGGACGGACTGACCGACATGGTCGATGACGACACCATCGGCAGTAGCCTGGCCGCCACCCGTCACGATCTTCAGCTGACGGCGCGCAACCTGGTGCAACTCGCCAATGACTGCGGCGGGCGCGACAACATTTCGGTGATCCTGGCGCGCGTGGCGGGCCAGGATCCCTGGTGGTCCCGACTCTACGGGCGCTTGCGGAGGGCTGCCTGATCATGGCAAAGCTGCTGATCACCCTGGACGGTGTGCAGGTCGGCGAACGTGATGTCGACAAGGAACGCATCAGCATCGGCCGTCGCGCGCACAACGACATCGTGCTCGACAACATCGGCGTCAGCGGCGAGCATGCCGTGGTCGTCACCATCCTCAATGACTCCTTTCTCGAGGACATGGGCAGCACCAACGGCACCGTCGTCAATGGTGCCGCGGTGCGCAAGCACTTCCTGCGCAACGACGACCTGATCGAAATCGGACGCCATCGCATGCGCTTTGTCGGCGAAACCGCCGGCACGCGCGAGGCGGCCGACTTCGAAAAGACCATGGTCCTGAACCGGCCGACCGCCGCGCCGCGCCCACCCGCGACCGGCGATGTGCGCACAGCCACGTTGTCAGGCTGGCAGGTGGCCGAACATGCCAAACCGGCACCGGCTGTGGCGCCCGCACTCGTGGCCGAGGCCGAAGCCGTGCCGGCGCAAGCGGCGCCGGTGGCGCAATTCGCCGCCAGCCACGCCACCGCCGCCGAAGCCGTCGATGCGGCGCTTGCAGCGCTCGACGCGGAATCCGGCCTCGCTGCCGGCGCTCATGCCGTGGTGGCCCAGGCCGCAGGCCCGGGCGCTGCGGCCGGCAGCGCGGGTGGCTTCCTGTTTCCCGAATTGCCGCCCGAAGCCATGGCTGACCTCGGTGTCCAGCCCGTGGTTGCGCCTGCCGGCGTGACGGCCGGCATCGCGTCGCGGCAGGCGCCAGCCGGTCCGGCCTTGCCGCCGGATGACGGGGGGGCGGATGCTGCGCCCGCTGGGCTCATGGCGCCTCCTGGCCGCAGCGTCGAGTCACCGGCGCGGCTGCAGGTGCTCAACGGCTCGGCCGCCGGCCGCATCCTGGAAATCAGCAAGCCGCTGACCACCATCGGGCGACCGGCCGTGCAGGTGGCGGTCATTTCCCGTCGCAGCGACGGCTACTACCTGGCCCAGGTCGACGGCGAACAGCCGGCGCGCCTCAATGGACAGCCCCTCGTGCCGCATGCGGTCGCGCTGCACGCCCATGACGTGCTGGAAATCGCCGGCGTCAAGCTGGAGTTCTTCCTGCAGGGCTGACGCAGTCCCCAGATAGGGGTGCGCGGCTCGGTCCGCCACAAATCTTAAAGAATTGGCGGCGCCAGCCGCTAGTTTTCGTGTTGGCAGGACTTGTAAACAGTCTGGTCTGGCGAGACACTGGCGACTCCCTCAAAAACCGGAGATCTTGCCCGTCCAGGCCGGCAATTTCGAGGATCACGTCGCCATCGTGGCACGCTGTTCCGGAGGTATGGATGGTCAACTTCATCGTGAAGGCAAAATCCCTGATTCCGGGGTCAGGCGAGCTCAAGCTCGTTCCCCAGGAGCCCGGGCCGGCGGCGCCTGCCGTGCGGCGAGGACAGGACACGCCTGAAGCGCCGATCACCAACCCGTCGCGCCCGCACGCTGCGAGTGCCAGGGAGGCCCCGGACGCGGCGGCGGGTGCTGCCTTGCCGCCCATCGACCGCGTGGCGCCTCCACCCCCTGCGGTGCGCAATGCCAGCCCTGCCGACCGCCTGCAGCGCAGCAACCAGATCCGCGAAATCGGTGAACGCATCCAGGCCGCGGCCAGTCCGGAAGATGCCATTGCCGATGCCGGCCAGGAAATCTGCGACCTGTTCCTGGCCGATCGCATCACGGTCTACGTGGTCACCGAAGACCGCACCTCGATCGTCGCGCGCATCAAGACCGGCCTGAGCTCGTTCCGCGACCTCAAGCTGCCGATCACTGAAACCAGCATCGCGGGCTACTGCGCGTTTCACCGCCTGCCGATGAACTTTGCCGACGTCTACGACGACGCCGAACTCAAGCTCATCAATCCGCGCCTGACCTTCCTGCGCGAGGTGGACCGTCGCACTGGCTATCGCACCCGCCAGATGCTGGTGCTGCCGATCATCCAGACTGGCGAAATCGGCCAGGAACAGCTGCTGGGCGTGATCCAGCTGATCAATTCGCGCACCGGCCATCCTTTCGACGACGAAGCCGTGGAAGGCCTGGGCGACCTCGCGCGCAACCTGTCGCACGCGCTGCGCCCGCGCGCCGGCGGGCCGATCACGGGACGCTATGACCATCTGGTCACCGACGGTGCCTTGACGTCGGGCGAACTCGAACTGGCCACGCGCACCGCGCGGCGCAAGTCGCGCGATCTGGAAGGCGTGCTGATCGAGGAGTTCCAGTTGCGCCCGGCGCAGATCGGCCAGGCACTGGCGCGCTTCTACGCCATCGACTACGAGCCTTTCCGTGCCGACCGCGTGCGGCCGGGCGAGGCCTTGAAGAATCTCAAGCGCGAATTCCTGGAGAGTTCAGGCTGGCTCCCGGTCGATGAACTGCCCGATGGCAGTGTCGCGGTGGCCGCCTGGGATCCCGAGCGCGTGCGCTCCAACCACAGCGCGCGCAATGTGTTCCCGCGCCGCAACATCGTGTTCCGGGTCACCACCCAGCAGGAATTCGCGCAGATGCTGGACCTCTTCTACGGCGACGGCGCCGTGGAGTCGGGGGCCGCGATCGGCGAACTGCTGCAGAACCTGACGCCGGAGGACCCCGGCGAAGAAGGCGTGCTGACGCCCGACGAGGTCAACGCAGCCTCCGAGAACGAAGTCGTCAAGCTGGTCAACAAGATCATTTTCGACGCCTACCGCATGGGCGCCTCCGACATCCACGTCGAGCCCTATCCGGGGCGCCAGCGCACCATCGTGCGCTTCCGCCGCGACGGCACGCTGCAGAACTACATCGAGATCCCGTCGTCCTACCGCAACCCGGTGATCACGCGCCTCAAGATCATGTGCGATCTCGACATTTCCGAGAAGCGCAAGCCGCAGGACGGCAAGATCAAATTCCGCAAGTACGGCCCGCTCGACATCGAACTGCGGGTGGCCACGATTCCTTCGGCGGGCGGCCTGGAGGACGTGGTGATGCGTATCCTGGCCTCCGGCGATCCACTGCCGCTGTCCAAGATGGCGCTGTCGCGACGCAACCTTGAACAGCTCAAGTCCATCATCACCAAGCCCTACGGCATGTTCCTGGTGTGCGGTCCGACGGGTTCCGGCAAGACCACCACGCTGCATGCCTGTCTGGCGCACATCAACACGCCCGAGACCAAGATCTGGACCGCCGAGGATCCGGTCGAAATCACCCAGCGCGGCCTGCGCCAGGTGCAGATGAATCCCAAGGCCGGCCTGACCTTCGCCACTGCCATGCGCGCCTTCCTGCGGGCTGACCCTGACGTGATCATGGTCGGTGAAATGCGTGACGAGGAAACCGCGTCGACCGGCGTCGAGGCTTCGCTGACCGGTCACCTGGTGTTCTCGACCCTGCACACCAACAGCGCGCCCGAGAGCGTGGTGCGTCTGCTCGACATGGGCATGGACCCCTTCAACTTCGCGGACGCCGTGCTGGGCATCCTGGCCCAGCGCCTGGCCAAGCGCCTGTGTCCCGACTGCAAGGAGGCCTATCACCCGGATGACGGCGAGGTGGATCGCCTGCTCAACGAGTATTCCAAGGAACTCCAGGCAACCCCGCTGTGGAAGGGCGACCCGGCCAGCCAGAAGGCCGCGGTGCTCGAGGAATGGAAGCACGAATTCGGCGATGCCGATGGCCGCTTCACGCTCTACAAGCCGGTCGGCTGCGACAACTGCGGCGGCACTGGCTATCGCGGCCGGGTTGGCCTGCACGAACTGCTGGTGGGCTCCGATCGCGTCAAGAAATGCATCCAGGAGCGCTCCACTGTGGCCGTGCTGCTGGCCACCGCGCTCGAGGAAGAGATGCGCACGCTCAAGCAGGACGGCCTGGAGAAGGTCCTGCAGGGCATCACCGACATGGCGCAGGTGCGCGCCGTCTGTATCAAGTAGCGCGACGGGTTGGGGCAGGGTGACGCTGCACGTCACATTCTGCCCCGACGGGGACGCGTCTAGCTGTCCCTTTGCTCAGCATGCGGTGATTAGACAGGCGTTTACCCCCTTTCTCGACTGGCATGGCCCTTGCTACTACTCAGTCGAGGCAGCAGCAAGACAGCATCCGCTGCGGCGCCGGTAAATTCGATCACTCAATTCGCTACTGGAGATTGCATCCATGCAACGCAAACAGCAGGGCTTCACCCTCATCGAACTCATGATCGTGGTTGCGATCGTCGGTATTCTCGCCGCCATCGCGGTGCCGGCCTACCAGGACTACATGACGCGCGCCAAGGTGTCGGAAGGTATTGCCGCCGTCGACCAGATCCGCACCGCAGTGGCCGACTTCTACACCTCCCAGGGTCACATGCCTGCTGTTGCCTCGATGGGTGACGGCCAGAACGGCACCACGCCCAACGGCACCTACAAGATGAACAATGCCAAGTATGCCAGCGAGGTCGACTACGGCATCGTTACCGGCAACGCCAACGCCGCCACGCTGAAGCTGGTGCTCCACACCAATTTCAACCCGGGTATCACCTCCAGCGCCAACGCCATCACCTGGGTGGGCACCGGCAGCACCACCACCGTGACCTGGTCCTGCAATGCCACCGGCTACATCGCCACCGTGCCGAGCAAGTTCCTCCCGGCCAATTGCCGTTGATCGGTCTGCACTGAGCCCGCGACGCCCCGGCCTCTGGCCGGGGCGTTTGCACGTCGGTGGACTCGATATCCTTGCAAGCCGGATCCGAAGTTTCATTGCGCCAATCGTGCTGGCGCGGTGAACTGGCGTGCCTGCTGCTGCTGCTGCTGGTCGTGGCGGCGGTCT